>JAIBBQ010000055.1 GCA_019694595.1 Myxococcaceae bacterium | reverse complement strand
GTGAAGCGCATCGAAGGGCTGCTCCCGCGCGGCATGATCTTCTGGGGCCCCCCCGGCACCGGCAAGACGCTCTTCGCCAAGGCGATGGCCACCGCGCTGGGCGCCGCGGTGACGGTGGTGTCGGGCCCCGAGCTCAAGAGCAAGTGGGTGGGCGAGAGCGAAGAGAACCTGCGCCGCGTCTTCGTGCGCGCGCGCCAGGCGGCGCCGGCGATCATCGTCTTCGACGAGCTCGACAGCTTCGCCACCGCGCGCGGCACCTACAGCGGCAGCGGCGTCGAGCACTCGATGGTGAACCAGCTGCTCACCGAGATGGACGGCTTCCGCAAGGAAGAGCTGGTCTTCGTGGTGGGCACCACCAACTTCGTGGAGTCGCTCGACCCCGCGCTGCTGCGCCCGGGCCGCTTCGAGTTCCACCTGCAGATTCCCTTCCCCGACGCGCAGGACCGGCGGGAGATCCTTTCCATCTACGACCGCAAGCTCGCGCTCGAGCTGTCGCCGCGCGCGCTGGACTACGCGGTGAAGCGCACCGGCGACCTGGTGGAAGGCACCACGTCCCGGTACAGCGGCGACCACCTGCAGGCGCTCGCCCGCTCGCTGGCCCGCAAGCGGCTGCGCGAGAAGCGCACCGGGGAGTCCACCGTCGACGACGTGGAAGCCTCGCTCACCGAGTTCGCCGACCGCCCGCAGCTCTCGGCGCGCGAGGAGCACGTGGTGGCCACCCACGAGTGCGGCCACGCGGTGGTGGCGATGTTCTGCCCCCACACCCCGCCCATCGAGCGCATCAGCATTCGCGGCGACCTCGCCGGCGCGCTGGGCGCGGTGACCTACTCGAACCCGTCCGACCGCTACGTCACCACCCGCGGCCAGCTGGTCGATCAGATCTGCGTGCTCTTCGGCGGCCGGGAAGCCGAGCTGCTGTTCCTCGACGACCTCACGCTGGGGAGCGCGGCCGACCTCGAGCGCGCCACCGACATCGCCCGCGCCCTGGTGGAAGAGTTCGGCATGGGCGGCGACGGCGTCGGCGTGCGGCGGCTCCTGGTCGGCAAGAACGAGCCCGAGCACTCCGAGCAGCTCAAGACGACGAGCGAGGCGGCGGTGCGCGCGGTGCTCGACGAGCAGCGCGCCCGGGCCAAGGCGATCCTCCAGGAGCAGCGCGCCCTGGTGGAGTCGCTGCGCGCGGTGCTCCTGCAGAAGAAGGTGCTCGACCGCGAGGCGCTCAAGGACCTGCTGCCCGCGAAGGGAAAGGGCTGACCTGCGATGGCCACGCTGACCCTGCGGCTGGAAGTCGACCCGGTCACCAAGAAGAAGAACGTGCTGGTGAAGCTGGAGTCCGACTCCGACGCGCTCCCGCACGAGCACGAGCAGGCGCACAAGGCCATCGTCGAGGCGCTGCTCAAGGGCGGCACCTTGAAGGCCGAGGAGCTCGGGCAGGTCATCATCACCCGGGAAGGCGTCATTCCCGTGAAGGAGCCGTCGAAGCCCGACGAGGTGCCGGCGGCGCCCGAAGCGGCGCGCTCCAAGGGGTGACGCGGCTCAGGCGAAGCCGGTCTTGAGTCCCAGCACCACGAGCGTGAGGCCACCCACCAGGTCGAGGCGCGACCCCAGCCGCGCGCCGACCAGCCGGCCGGCGGCGAGCCCCACCGCGCTGCAGGCCGCGGTCACCACGCCGATGGTGACCAGCGAGACGAGCACCGGCGCCTCGAGCATGGACAGCGTGAAGCCGGCGGCGAGCGCGTCGATGCTGGTGGCGAGCGCCAGGAGCAGCATCACCCGGGTGCCGAACGGATCCGCCGGCACGTCGCCCGGCTCGCCCGCCCCGCCGCTCTCGCGGATGAGCTTGAGCCCGAGCGCGATGAGCAGCGCCGCGCCCACCCAGCGGCTCCAGTCGTGGAGCCAGGGCGCGACCTGGCTGCCCAGCACGTAGCCCAGCGCCGGCATCAGCGCCTGGAAGCCGCCGAAGAAGAGCGCCACCTTGAGGTAGTGCGCGGCGGTGAGTTCCTTCACCAGCAGGCCGCGCGCGGCGGCCGCGGCGGTGGCGTCCATCGCCAGCGCGAGCGCGAGCACCAGCAGCTCGACGAGCCCCATCGCGCCGTCACCCCTGCCCGCTGGCGGCGAGGTCCACCGTCGCGCCATCGACCGCGACCGCGACGTTCCAGCCGAAGCGCTCGCGAATCTTCCCCGCCAGAGCCTCCGACGCCCTGGGCTCGCCGTGCACCAGGTACGTCTGCCGCGGCGGGCGCTGGAACCCTTCGAGCCACCGCAGCAGCTCGCCCTGGTCGGCGTGGGCCGACAGGCCCTCGATGGTCTCGACCTTGGCGCGCACCTCGACCTCCTCGCCGTGGATGCGCAGGCGGCGCGCCCCTTCCTGCAGCGCGCGGCCGCGGGTGCCTTCGGCCTGGAAGCCCGAGAGCAGCACGGTGTTGCGCGCATCGGGGAGCCGGTACTTGAGGTGGTGCAGCACCCGGCCGCCGGTGGCCATGCCGCTCCCGGCGATGATGACCGCGCTGCCGTGGTGACGGTTGAGGCCCTTCGACTCCTCGGCGGTGCGCACCAGCTGGGCGGTCGGCGAGCAGAGCGGACACTTCCCGTGGTGGGTGCGCTCGGCCATCTCGTGGTCGTGCTCCTCGGGGTGCCGGCAGTAGACCTGGTTCACCGCGTTCGCCATCGGGCTGTCGAGGAAGAGCCCCACCAGGGGCAGCATGCCCTTCTCGCGCAGCACCTGGATGCGCCAGAGCAGCTCCTGCGTGCGGCCGATGGCGAAGGCCGGCACCACCACCACGCCGCCGCGGCGCACCGTCTGGCTGATGACCTCGCGCAGCTGCTCGTCGGCGTTCCCCGGGTGGAGCCGGTCGCCGTAGGTGGACTCGAGGAGCAGCACGTCGGCGCTGGGCACGGCTTCCGGGTCCTTGAGGATGGGCCGGTCCCAGCGGCCGAGATCGCCGGAGAAGACGAGGCGCACCGGCTTCGGCCCACCGATGTTCAGCTCCACGGTGCTCGCCCCGAGGATGTGGCCCGAGCGGCGCAGCAGCACGTCGAGGCCCGGCGCCACCTCGAACGAGGTCCCGGTCGGCTTCGGCGCGGCGAGCGCGAGCGCTGCCTCGGCGTCGGCCAGGGTGTAGAGCGGCAACGCAGGCTCGTGCTTCGAGTAGCGGTGCCGGTTGGCGCGGGCGGCGTCGTCTTCCTGCACGTGCGCCGCGTCGCGCAGCACCACGCCCAGGAGGTCCGCGGTGGCGCTCGAGCAGTACACCGGGCCGGCGAAACCCGCGCGCGCGAGCAGCGGCAGCGCCCCCGAGTGGTCGAGGTGGCCGTGGCTCAGCACCACCGCGTCCACCGAGCGCGGGTCGAACGGCGGGGGCGCCCAGTTCCGCAGCCGCAGCGCCTTGAGCCCCTGGAAGAGCCCGCAGTCGAGCAGCACGCGGCGGCCCTGGGCCTGCACGAGGTACTTGGAGCCGGTGACGGTGCCCGCGCCGCCGGCGAAGGTGAGCGTGGGCGCGAGCGGTTCGGTCATCGGCCCGGCGGCCTTACCACCAGCACCGGCCGGGTGGTGCCCTGGAGCACCCCTTCGAGCACCGCGCCGGGGCCGGGCCGGCTGCCTTCCCTCACGCGCGTGCCCACCAGCACCAGCGTGGCGCCGACGCGCTCCGCGGCCTGGGCGATGGCCTTGGCCGGCGAGTGCGACTCCAGCACCAGCGGCGTGAGCCGGCCTGCCCCGTGCGAGGTGCCCAGCGCGGTGAGCTCGGCGAGGACCTGCGCCTTGCGCGGGGCGTTCTCTGCGGAGACCTCGAAGACGTCGTGCGGGTCCAGGTCGCGGTGGTGCGGCGGCGGCTCCAGCACGTGCACCACGGTGATGGCGCCGTGCTCGCCGGCCTGCGCGAAGGCCGCTTCCACCGTCGCGTTGCCGAGCGCGGTGAGGTCGGTCGCCGCGAGCACGTGCCGCGGCTCCTCGGGCGGCGCAGGCACGGGCACCCCGTGCGCCGGCACGCAGGCGGCGGCGACGGTGGCGCCACGCAGGAGCCCGCGGGAGACCGAGCCTTCCCACAGCCGCTCGACGAAGGAGCGCCGGTGGGTGCCCACCACGAGCAGGTGGACGCCGCGCTCCGCGCCCAGGCTCGCCAGGTGGTCGGCCGGCCGCCCGAGGCTGGGCGCGCTGAAGAAGCCGACGGTGGCGCCCGGTCCGCCGGGGAGCCGGGCCGACAGCTCGCGCTCGAGCACCCGCGCCACCTCGGGGTCGACGTCGACGTAGCTGCGCACGCCGGTGAGGCCCAGCCGCTTGAACTCGTGCGGCGGCCAGTAGAGGTGCGCGCCGGTCACCTTCACCGGCGCGAGCGCGCCAAGCGACACCGCGAAGCGCCAGGCGGCCTCCGAGGTGGGCCCGGGCTCGACGCCCACCAGGACCTCGAGCGGCGCGCCGCCCGACAGCCAGGCGAGCCACGGCTCGGCGTCGCGCACCACCAGGGTGGGCCGCGGGCTGCGCTGCGCGAGCCGCTCGGCGAGCCGGCCTGCGCGGCCTCCCATGCGCTCGGAAGGCGCGGCGGAGCCCAGCACCACCAAGGTGGCCTCGCTGTCGGCAGCCTCGCGGGCGAGCGCCTCCACCGGCGTCGCGGCGACGAGCCGCGCGGACACCGCGAGCTCGGGCCCGCGCAGCCGCTCGGTCTCCCGGTCGAGCGCGCGCCGCAGCCCCGCGAGGAGCTCGCCTCGGCCCGAGCCTTCCCACTCGTTGGGCCAGGGCGGCACGGCGTACACGAGCACCAGGGGCTCGCGGCGCGCCCGGGCCAGCGCCGCCGCCACCGTGGCGGCACGCTGCGAAGCGCGGGAGAGGTCGAACCCACACAGCACGCTCATGGGCACACCTCGCTTCACGAGTCGTACCACCCGCTCTCGACGGAGGAGCCCGGGCCGTCGCGCAAGGGCTGCGCGGCGCCTCGCCGGCCTGCACGGCGTGCACGCCAGGTCACCCAGGCCGCAGGAAGGGCGCGGCACGTCGGTTGCTGCCCTGCTCTGGACCCCGAGGTCTGCCCGAGGCCGCATGTTCCTGGTGAACGACCTGATGTCGACCCAGCTGGTGACGCTCGACGAGCAGGAGCCGCTCGACGACGTGCGCCGGTGGCTCTCGCTGGCGCACCTGCACCACCTGCCGGTGGTCCGCGGGCGGACGCTGGTGGGGCTCCTCACCCACCGGGAGCTCCTCGCCCAGGCGGCCCGCCAGCGAGACGGCGAGGCCCCGGCGCGCGCGGGCGAGGTGATGAAGAAGAAGGTGATGACCGTGCGCCCCGGCAGCTCGGCGCAGGAGGCGGTGCGGCTGCTCCTGCGCTACCGCCTCGGCTGCCTGCCGGTGGTGGAGAGCGACCGCACGCTGGTGGGGCTGCTCACCGCCACCGACCTGCTGAAGGTGGCAGCGGAGCGCGTCGGGGCAGGCCCGCTCGACGGCGAGGCGGACGCCGCCGAGGGCTAGCGGCTAGCGCACCACCAGCACCGGACGCGGGCACTGGTGGACGAGCCGGCTGGACACGCTCCCCAGGAGCGCCCGCTGCACCGCGCCGCGGCCGTGGCTGCCGACGACCACCAGGTCGGCCTGCTCCTTCTGGGCGAGGTCGATGAGGCATTCCACCGTGGTGCCGCGCAGCACCTTGCGGTCGATCTTCAACCCGGGGCTCTGCAGCGTGGTCGCCGCCTTCGTCAGCTGGGCCTCGGCGTCCTTGGCCATCGCGTCCTCGATGGCCGCGAGGTCGATGGCCCCGGCTTCCATGGGGATGAAGACCGGAGTGACCACCGAGGTCAGCACCAGCCGGGCGCCGAGGGCGCGCGCCAGCTCCGCGGCCTTGGTCGCGGCGTGCAGCGCAGGGTCGGATCCGTCGAGGGCGGCGATGATGGTCTTCATGGCGGTCTCAGCTCCTCATCAGCGTGGGGGCACCGGCCAGACGTCGGCCGGCACCCCGGTGAGTCTGCCTCACGACTTGTTCGGGCGCTCGCCAGAGCCGACGGCGATCTTCTTGGGCTGCACCTCGGGCCGCTTGGGCACCGCGACGGTCAGCACGCCCGCCTTGAGGTCCGCGTGGACCTGGGTGGCGTCGGCGCCCTCGGGGAGCGTGAAGGCGCGGGTGAACTGCCCGTACGAGCGCTCGCGGGCGAAGTAGGTGCCCTGGTGCTCCTCGTGCTCCTCCTCGCGCTTCCCGGTCACGGTGAGGCGATTGCCGGTCATGGTGACTTCCAGGTCGGCCTCCTTCACCCCGGGCAGGTCTGCCTTGAAGAGGTACGCGTTCTTCACTTCCTTCACCTCGAAGGCGGGCGCGAAGCCGAGCCCGCGCGCCTCGGTCCAGGCCGGCGTCATCTCGCCGAAGGGGTCCCAGCGCAGCAGCTCACGCATCAGCTGGTACGGCTCCAGCTCCCGGTTGGCGCTCACCACCGGTGCTCCACCGACGCTCTTGCGCACAGCGATGTCTGCCATGACGTTTCCCTCCATGATTGCGATCCACGGATCCGCGGCCATCGCGAGACCCGGTGGACACGACAGCAATCGCCGTTCCAACCACACCGGCCCACGTGAGCCTGGGCCGCTCACGCAAGCCCTTCGTCGCCAGACCCCGTCGAACGCAGAGGGTGCGCACGAAGAGGCCCTTTCCCCGGGAGATCCTCTGGCCTGCCGGCTGCAGCACCCTTCTCTCCAATGACCAGACTGGCAGTCGTCGCACTCTGCCTCACCGCCTGCGCCAGCGCGTCCACCGGGCCGCTGCGGCGCTCGCCGCCGCCGACCAGCGCCTCGCTGCAGGCTCAGGTGAGCGACGCGGTGCAGCTGGCGAGCGACAGCCTGGCGCTGGAGCCGGGGGAGTCGAGCCAGGTCGACCGGGTGGAAGAGCTGGGGCCCAACCTCCTGCGCGTCCACTTCGGCATCGTCGGCCCGCGCTCGAAGCGGCGCCTGGTGGTGGCGCTCGACCCTGCGCAGCGCAAGGTGGTGTCGGTCGCCTCCCCTGCCGACGACCTGCTGGGCGTGGCGAAGCCCAAGGAGAGCCCATGAGCGACGAACAACGGCCACCCTTGCGCCGGGTCACCGTGCGCACCCGCCACGTGGAGTCGGAAGGCGGCTCCTGCGCCGTCTCGGTGGCCACCTGCCCTCGCTCGGATGACCCGGTCGCGCTGGAGCGCTGCGAAGGCTGCGTGCACACCGAGCGCATCGAGCAGTCGCGCAGCGGGCGCGCGGTCGCGGTCCACTGCCGCCCGCCCCCACCGAGCCGGCCCGAGCTGACCCGCAAGCCGTCGCTGCTCGGGTGCGCGATGGAAGCCGTGCTCCAGCAGACGCTGGTCACCGAGGTGATGACCACCGACGTGACCTGCGTCGAGCCGTCGCTGGGGCTGGAGCGCCTCACCGAGCTCTTCCTCACCCTGCGCTTCTCCGGCGCGCCGGTGGTGACGCCCGAAGGCCGGCCGGTGGGCATGGTGTCGAAGACCGACCTGGTGCGGGAAGCCTACGAGGCGGCCATCGACCCCGAGGAAGGGACCCCACGCACCGTGGCCGACGTGATGAGCGAGCGGCCGACCTGCGTGCAGGACACCGCCCACCTCGGCGAGGTGGCGGCCCTGATGGCGCTCGAAGGCTTGCACCGCGTGCCGGTGCTGGGGCGCGACGGCCGGGTGTGCGGCATCGTCTCCGCGCTCGACGTCGCCCGCTGGGTGGCGCGCCAGGCCGGCTACGTGGTGCCCGCAGGTGGCCCCGCCGAGCCGCCGGCGCCCGAAGAGCTGCTCGCGCGCTGAACCGACCGCGCTAGTCGTCGAGCGGCGCCTGGTGCTCGGGGTTCGCGGGGTCGCCGCTGGCGTACGCCTTGAGCCGGTACTGGATGGTGCGCACGCTGATGCCCAGCACCTCGGCGGCGCGCGACGTCGAGCCCTGCACCATCTCCATGGTGCGCAGAATGGCCTCGCGCTCGATCTCCGCCATCGTCGCGCCGGGAATGAGCGCGGCGGGGTCGCCCGGCCGGGGCCGCGCGCCCTGGAGCGACGGCGGCAGGTCGTCGGCCGAGAGTTCCTCGCTCTTGCAGAGCACCACCGCGCGTTCGACCGCGTTCTCGAGCTCGCGCACGTTGCCCGGCCACGAGTGGGCGAGCAGCGCGTTGAGCGTGCCCGGCGCCAGCGACTTCACCTGCTTGCCGTAGGCGGCGGAGTACTTCTCGAGGAAGTGGCCCACCAGCGCGGGGATGTCGCCCTTGCGCTGGCGCAGCGGCGGCAGCGTCACCGCCACCACGTTGAGCCGGTAGTAGAGGTCTTCGCGGAAGCGCCCGGCCTTCACCTCGGCCGCGAGGTCGCGGTTGGTCGCCGCGACCAGCCGCACGTCGACCTTCACCGACTGGGTGCCGCCCACGCGCTCGAACTCGCGGGTCTGCAGCACGCGCAGGAGCTTGATCTGCAGCGCGGGTGAAATCTCTCCCACCTCGTCGAGGAACAGCGTGCCGGTGTCGGCGAGCTCGAAGCGGCCTTCGCGGCGGCCCTGCGCGCCGGTGAACGAGCCCTTCTCGTGGCCGAACAGCTCGCTCTCGAGCAGCGACTCCGACAGCGCGGCGCAGTTCACCTTGATGAAGGGCTTGTCCTTGCGCGGCGAGCTCTCGTGGAGCACCTGGGCGATGAGCTCCTTGCCGGTGCCCGACTCGCCGAGGATGAGCACGGTCGCCTTGGTGGGCGCGGCCTGCTTCACCACCTCGAACACCGCCTGGAGCTGCGGGGCCTCGCCGATGATGCCGGGGAACCGGTAGCGCTCCTTGACGCGCTCGCGCAGGGTGTCCGCCTCGCGGATCAGCGCCCGCTTCTCGAGCACCTTCTGCAGCACCACCAGCACCGCCTTCACCTCGAGCGGCTTGATGAGGAAGTTCTCGGCGCCGGCCTGCATGGCCTCCACCGCCGTCTCCACGCTGGCGAAGGCGGTCATCATCACGAAGCTCGCGGTGTCGCCGTTGGCGCGCGCCTGCTTGAGCAGCGACAGGCCGTCGAGCTTGGGCATGCGCACGTCGCACAGCACCACCGCGGGCCGGAAGGTCTCGAGCAGCGGCAGCGCGTCGGCGCCGTCTCCCGCCTCGGCGACCTCGTACCCTTCCTCGGTGAGGATGGTGCGCAGCGCCTGCCGCGCATTGACCTCGTCGTCGACGATCAGGACTCGGGTGAGGGCCATGGAACCTCCCGAGAGCAAATGGTGTGCCCGAGTCGTACCGGCCCGATCAGCCAGCAGACGCGCAGATTCTGCATCTACCGACCCCTGCCCGCAAACCCTGCGCCCCGCCTCAGAGTTCGAAGATGGAGTGCACGGTGACGGCTTCCACCGAGCTGAAGGGCACGTGGGAGACGTCGGCGGTGGCCATCGAGGTGTCGAGCTGGAGGAGCACCGTCTCCCGCGCCTCGCCGACCGCGAGCGGGAAGCCGCGCAGCTCCCGGCCGCTCTTCAGGTGCACGGTGACGCGCACCTTCTTGGCGGTGGAGTCGCCGCTCATCGCCTTGCGGTTGCGCTCGGCGAACTCCGCCAGCACGCGCTCGACGCTCGTGGGCACCAGGGTGGTCAGCGCTTTGTCGTTGCTCATGGGCAGCTCCTCGTCGGCGACGCGGGCGCACCCTACCCGAGCGCCGGGAGGCCCGGTGGCTCCATCGCGCGGCTCGGTCAGCGCGCCTCGAGGCGCAGCTCGACCACGGCCTCACCGCGCCTGACCTCCACCACCGCGGCTCGGCGTTGCCGCAGCCCTGCCAGGAGCCGCGCGACCACCTCGGGCCGGAGCGCTTCCCCGTCGACCCGCATCAGGAGGTCGCCGGACGCGAGCCCCACCGACTCGAAGAGCGAGCCCCGTCGAAAGTACAGGCGGAACCCGTCGTTCGCGCCCTGGCTGAAGTGCGGCACCAGGTGGGTGCCGTCCATCAACTGCGGCAGGAGCGCCGGGAGCTCGGACTCCAGCCGCGCGCGGTCGACCTGGTACCGGTTGGGCCCGAGCGCGCTGACCAGACTGGCTGGACCTCCCGCCGCCGAGGTCACCGGAGGCGTCACCGCGTCGCCCCGCAGCTCGCGCTTCTCGCCGTCGCAGCGGGCCCACACGCGGCCGTGCGCGACCGACTCCAGCTCGCAGGCGCCCACCCGGTCGCCCACGCCGAGCAGGTGCGTGCGACCCGCGCCGTCGACCTCCAGCGCCACCAGGCTCTCCTCGGGCCGCGGGCCGTCGAGCGTTCCCACCACGCGCACCCGCGATGGCGCGCTCACGACCTTCGGTTGGGGGACGAAGAAGAGCCGGCCCAGCGCTTCCACACTCACCGCGCGTCGAGGAAGCGCGGGCCTCGCCGCGGGTGCCGTCAGCGCGAGGGCGATGGGCCGCTCGTCGAGCGACGGTTCCACCTGCGAGAAGACCACTGCTGCGATGAACACCGCGAGTCCCGCTGCGCGCCACATGGTGCGCGAGGTGAGAGCACGCGGCGCGCCAGGCCCCTCGCACCAGCAGCGGCGCGGACTTGGGCCGACCGCGCAGCTCCGGCGAGCGACAGGCTGTCACCCGCCCGGTGCCGCCGACGACCGTTTCGTCACCCCGCGGCGCGGCGAATCGCGGCGGCGATGTCGTCCGGCACCTCTTCCTGCAGGAAGTGCCCGGCCTGGGTGTGCGTGACGTTGGCGCGCGGCAACGTGGCGTGGAGCCGCTTGAAGGCGCGGCCGAGCACCGGGTCGCGGTCTCCCCACACCACCTCCTGCGGCCCCGGGTGCCGCAGCAGAAAGGCCTCGCACGCCTTGAGCGGCGCGATGGACGGGTGCTCGAGCGAGTCGGGCACCATGCGCGCCAGAGCGAGCGGCGCCGCGTTGCCCTTCGCGAACGACAGCGGCCAGCGGTACGCCTTCGCGGTCGCCCCGCGAATCGAGCCGCGGTCGCCCTGCGCCAGGTGCAGCGCCCGCTGCGGGTAGCTCAGGGCCCGGAACGCGAGGTCGCTCACCACCGGCATCCGGGCGAAGCGGTGGAACGCGGTGGGCCGGAAGCCTTCGCGCGGCGGGCCGAGCACGGTGTTCATCGCCACCACCGCGCGGGGCATCACGCCCGCGAGCGACAGGCCCAGTCCGCCGATGGCGCCGCCCCAGTCCTGGCAGACGAAGACGGGGGCGTCGAGCCCGAGGCCTTCGATGAGCGCGGCGAGCACCTGGCCGTGGTTCTCGAGCGTGTGGAAGTCGGCGCCGGGGTGCTCCGAGAGGCCCAGGCCCACGAGGTCGGGCATCACCAGCCGCAGGCGCGCTCCGGCGAGCGCGCGCGCCACCTTGCGCCAGAGGAAGCCCCAGGTCGGGTTGCCGTGGACCAGGAGCACCGGCACGCCTTCGCCCTGCTCCATCACGTGCACCGTGCGGCCGGCCGCGCGCACGGTGTACCGGGAGAAGGGGAGCTCGGCCGCGAGCCAGTCCGGAAGCGGTGGAGCCGTCAGGCGGTCGAGCATCACTTCGAGGCCGCTCAGTGCTTGTCGTCGAATTCCATGCCCGCCTTCACCTCGGCGAGCGCGGCCTCGACGAGCTCGATGGCCTTCACGCGGTGGCCGCCCTTGTCGGGGGACGCCTTCTCCAGCGCCTCGCGCGCCTTCTTGAGCGCCTCGTGCGCCGCGCGCATGTGCGGCTGCTTCTCGGCGAAGGCGACGGTGGGGAAGGCGAGCGCGGCGGCGAGCACGGCAGACTGCAGGAGCTTGGACATGGCGTTCCTTGAGAGAGAGAGAGAGGGGTGAGGCGCGCGGGAATCTACGCCTCGGCCGGTGGCGCGCAATTGCCTCCCGCGACGCCGCGCGCTTTGGCATCGTGCGCCCCCATGACCCGCTCCTTCGCCGTGGCCGCGCTGTGCCTGTCCCTCACCGCCTCGGCGGCGGAGTCTCCGGTGGTGGTGGTGCTGCCGCCGGCCTTCCAGGGCGGCCGCGCCTCCGAGGGCATCGCGCTCGCCATCCAGGAGCACGCGAGCGCGCTCTTGCTCAGCAAGCGCGAGTGGGTGCTGCACGGGCGGCAGCTGGCGAACATGGCGAGCCGGCACCGCATGAAGCTCGACGCCATGGGCGACCCCAACGTGGCGCGCCAGGCCGCGGAGCGCGTGGGTGCCCGCGTCTTCGCCTACAGCACTGCCACCAAGACGCCCAAGGGCTGGAAGCTCGACTACGCGGTGGGCAAGGTGGGCGAGGTCGGCGTGAAGGAAGGGAGCGTCGAGTTCCCCGCGGGCGAAGCGGTGCTGGTGCCGGCGGCGGCCACGGCCATCGCCTCCGCGGTGCGCGCGGCGCAGGGCGTGAAGGAAGACCCGTTCCCCACCGCGCTGCCGTCGAAGGACGGGGCGATGCGCGACTTCGCCGCCTGCCAGGCGCTCCTGCTCGAGCAGCCGCTCGGCCTCGAGAACCCCACCGTGCTCAATCAGGTGCAGCTCACCCGCGCAGTGGGCCTGTGCGGCGCGGCGGTGAAGGCCGATCCGCAGCTCCACGCAGCGTGGGGCTCGCTCGCGCTGGCGGCCGCCTTCCTGGGCAACGACGAGCGCGCCGTCTTCGCGCTCTCGCAGGCCAAGGCTTCGGGCACGCCGGTGGCCAACGCCATCCTCGCGCGCTTCTGGCTGGTGACGCGCTACCAGTCGGGCGAGGCGGGCGAGAAGGTGCTGCTCGAGGCCATCGCCACGCTCCCCGGCTTCCTGCTCGCGCGCACCTACCTGCCCGAGCTCTACACCGCGCTCGGCCGCCACCAGGACGCGGCGCGGCTGTGGCAGGAGTACGCGGCGCGCACGCCGACCAACGCCTTCATCATCTCCCGGCTCGCGGGCAGCCTCGCCAAGCTGGGCAAGACGGCGGAGGCGGCGAGCTTCGCGGAGAAGGCGCTGGCCTTCGACCCCGACTCCGAGGAGCTCTCGCTCGAGCTCGCGAGCCGCTACGTCGACGGCGGGCAGCTCGACAAGGCGATGGCGGTGCTGGAGCCGCTCGCGGCGAAGAAGGACGTGCGCGGCGAGGTGCTGGTGCGGCTGGGCTACGCCAAGCTGCTCGCGGGCAAGCTCGACGACGCGAATGCGCTGCTCACCCGCGCCTACGCCTCGGCCAAGGCGCCCGGCGAGTGGCGCACCCGCGGCCGCGCGAAGCTCAACCTCGCGCTGCTGGCCTTCAAGCAGGACAAGAAGGACGACGCCAAGAAGCTGCTCGGCGAGGCCGCGAAGGAAGGGCTGAGCCTCAAGCCCACGCCGGAGATGAAGGACGTGGTCGCCTTGCTGACGCCGGAAGAGGCGCAGCAGCTCGAGGCCAAGGGCAAAGCAGCGAGCGGTGAGGTGAGCCCCTTCCCGCTGGCCAAGGGCGAGGTGCAGCCCGCCGCCACGCGCGAGAAGGCTCCCAAGGGCTTCGAGCCCGTCGACGTGAAGTGACCGCGAGCCTCGTCAACCCGTGGGTCGCGTCGGGTTGACAAGCGGGCGGACGCCTTCTAACCACTCGGGCTTCTTCGAGCTTTTCCCCCTCACCCGAGGCACGCCCGCGCCATGTCCGACCACGCGTTTACCGGCCACGCCCACACGCACCACGGCCCCGCGGTGCCCCAGGAAATTCCGCTGCGCCACGACTGGACCGTCGCCGAGGTCCGCGCGATTCACGACACGCCGCTGCTCGACCTCGTCTACCGCGCGCAGACGGTGCACCGGGCGGTGTTCAAGGACAACGCGGTGCAGCTCTGCAGCCTGCTGTCCATCAAGACGGGCGGCTGCTCCGAGGACTGCTCGTACTGCCCGCAGGCCGCGCGCTACGACACCGGGGTCAAGGCCGAGAAGCTGATGCAGGTGCAGCAGGTGCTGGAGTCGGCGAAGCAGGCCCGTCAGGCCGGCGCCACCCGCTTCTGCATGGGCGCCGCCTGGCGCGAGGTGAAGGACGGCCCCCAGTTCGACTCGGTGCTCGACATGGTGCGCGGCGTGCGCGCGCTGGGCATGGAGGCGTGCTGCACGCTGGGCATGCTGAGCGACTCGCAGGCCAAGCGCCTGAAGGAAGCCGGCCTCACCGCGTACAACCACAACCTCGACACCTCGGCCGAGAAGTACGGCGACATCATCTCCACCCGCACCTACGACGACCGGCTGAAGACGCTGGCGCGCGTGCGCGCGGCGGGCATCAGCGTGTGCTCGGGCGGCATCATCGGCATGGGCGAGTCCATCGACGACCGCTGCGGCATGCTGGTGACGCTCGCCAACCAGGAGCACCACCCGGAGTCGGTGCCGGTGAACGCGCTGGTGCCGGTGGAAGGCACGCCGCTCGCGGGCAGCAAGCAGGTCGAGCCGGTGGAGCTGGTGCGGATGATCGCCACCGCGCGCATCCTGATGCCGGGCGCGATGGTGCGCCTGTCCGCCGGCCGGCTGTCGCTGTCGCAGGAAGCGCAGCTGCTGTGCATGCTCGCGGGCGCCAACTCCATCTTCTTCGGCGACACCCTGCTCACCACCGCGAACCCCGAGTTCGCCGCCGACATGAAGCTGCTCGCCGACGCCGGCGTGAAGCCGCTCGAGCCCGACACCACGGGCGCTCCGGCGCGGAGCTGACCGGTCGTGGGCGTCGCCGACGGCTGGGCGAAGGAGACCCTCGCCGCGCTCGAGGCGCGCGGGCTCAAGCGCACCCTGGAGCCGCTGGTGTCCCGTCAGGGCCCGGTGGTGCAGCTCGAGGGCGGCGGCGCGCTGGTGAACTTCTCGTCCAACGACTACCTCGGGCTCTCCAGCGACCCCGGGCTCATCGCCGCGGCGCACCAGGCGGTCGACCTGTTCGGCGTGGGCGCGGGCGCCTCGCGCCTGGTGGTGGGCGACGGACCGGCGCACCGCGCGCTGGAAGAGGCGGCGGCGCGCGTCTTCGCCACCGAGAGCGCGCTGGCCTTCACCTCGGGCTACGCGGGCAACGTGGGCCTCATCAGCGCGCTGGTGGGCCCCGGCGACGCGGTCTTCTCCGACGCGCTCAACCACGCGAGCCTCATCGACGGCTGCCGGCTGTCGCGCGCGCAGGTGCACATCTACCCGCACGCCGACGTGGAGGCGCTGCAGCACCAGCTCCACGCGTCCAACGCCAAGCGCAAGCTGGTGGTGACCGACGCGGTCTTCTCGATGGAAGGCGACGTGGCGCCGCTCGCCGAGCTCGCGCTGGTGTGCGCGCACCACGGCGCGGCGCTGATGGTCGACGAGGCCCACGCGCTCGGCGTGCTCGGCCCCACGGGCGGCGGCGCGTGCGAGGGCGCTGGCGTCACCCCCGACGTGAAGCTGGGCACGCTGTCCAAGGCGCTGGGCAGCGCAGGGGCCTTCGCGGGCGCGAGCCGCACGCTGTGCGACCTCTTCCTCAACCAGAGCCGCTCGTTCGTCTTCTCCACCGCGATGTCGCCGGTGCTGGCGTGGGTCGGCGCCGCGGCGCTGGAGCGGCTGCGGGTCGACTCCTCGCTGCGCGAGCGGCTGTGGAACAACATCCGCACCTTCGCCGAAGGGCTGCAGCACTTCGGCCTGCCCGCCAAGGCGCGCTCCGCCATCTTCAGCGTGGTGCTGGGCACGCCCGAGGCCGCGGTGGAAGCGTCGCTCGCGCTGCGGCGCCAGGGCGTGCTGGCGAAGGCGATTCGCCCGCCCACGGTGCCCCAGGGCAAGAGCTGCCTGCGCTTCACGGTGACGGCGGCGCACACCCCGGAGCACCTGGAGCGGGCGATGCAGGCGCTGGCGGTGGTGCTCCCGCGCGTGCCGGTGCAGGCGCTGGAGACCTTCGCCGGGGCGCGGCTGTGACCCCGCAGGAGCGCCACGAGCGGCTGTGGGCGCTCGACCTGAAGCACGTCTGGCACCCCTTCACCCAGATGCAGCTGTGGCCGGGCGACGAGCCGCTCATCATCGAGCGCGGCGAAGGCAACTGGCTCATCGACACGCTGGGCCGCCGCTACCTCGACGGCATCTCCTCGCTCTGGGTGACGGTGCACGGGCACCGCAAGGCGCCGCTCGACGAGGCGCTCAAGGCCCAGGTGGACAAGCTCGCCCACAGCACGCTGCTGGGCGCGGCGAACGTGCCGGCCATCGAGCTGGCGGCGAAGCTCGCGGAGCTGGCGCCGCCCGGGCTGTCGAAGGTCTTCTATTCGGACTCGGGCTCCACCGCGGTCGAGGTGGCGCTCAAGATGGCGTACCAGTACTGGCGCCAGGTGGGCCGGCCGCAGAAGCGCCGCTTCGCCGCGCTCGAAGAGAGCTACCACGGCGACACCCTGGGCGCGGTCTCGGTGGGCGGCATCGAGCTGTTCCACCAGCGCTTCCAGGACCTGGTGTTCGACGTGCTGCGGCTGCCGTCGCCGCACCGCTACCGCTGGAAGGGCGGCGCCGACGTGCTCAAGGAAGCGCTCGCGCAGGCCGAGGCGCTGCTGGCGGCGCACGCGCACGAGCTCGCCGCGCTGGTGGTGGAGCCGCTGGTGCAGGGCGCCGCCGGCATGTGGATGCACCCGGAAGGCTTCCTCTCGGGCCTGCGCGCGCTCTGCCGCAAGCACGAGGTGCTGCTCATCTGCGACGAGGTGGCGACCGGCTTCGGCCGCACCGGGACGATGTTCGCGGTGGAGCAGGAAGACGTGGCGCCGGACTTCCTGTGCGTGGCGAAGGGGCTCACCGGCGGGTACCTGCCGCTCGCGGCGACCCTCACCACGCCGCAGGTCTTCGACGCCTTCCTGGGCAGCGCGAAGGACGCCAAGACGTTCTTCCACGGGCACACGTACACGGGGAACCCGCTGGCGTGCGCGGTGGCGCTGCGGAACCTGGAGCTCTTCGAGGAAGAGCAGACGCTCGCGAAGCTCAAGCCGGTGGTGGAGACGCTCGCGGTGGGCCTCAGGCCGCTGACTGGGCACCCGCACGTGGGCGACGTGCGCCGGCGGGGCCTGATGGTGGGCGTCGAGCTGGTGCAGGACAAGGCGAAGCGGCTCGACTACCCGGCGGAAGAGCGCATGGGCATGCAGGTGTGCCGCAAGGCGCGCGAGCGCGGCGTGCTGCTGCGGCCGCTGGGGAACGTGCTGGTGCTGATGCCGCCGCTGTCGCTCACGCTCGACGAGGCTGAGTTGCTGACGCGCGCGGTGCGCGAGTCCATCGACGCGGTCTGCGGCCGGTGAAGCGCTTCTTCGTCACCGGCACCGACACCGGCGTGGGCAAGACGCTGGTGTCGGGCGCGCTCCTCGCCGAGCTGGAGTCGAACGGTCTCGAGCCCCGGGCGTTCAAGCCGTACGAGTCGGGCGGCGTGGGCGACGCGGAGTTCCTGCGGCGCCGTGCGGGCGCCCGGCAAGACCTCGACGAGGTGTGCGTGGCGCGGTTCCGCGCGCCCCTGGCGCCGGGCGTGGCGGCGGAGCTCGAGCGGCGGCCGGTGTCCTTCGCCAAGGTGCGCCGGCACCTCGAGCGCGCGATGGGCGCGTGCGCGGTGGTGGAAGGCGCCGGAGGCTTGCTGGTGCCGCTCGATGGGCGCCACGACGTGGCCGACCTCGCGCAGGCACTGCAGCTCCCGGTGGTGCTGGTCGGGCGCGCCGGGCTGGGCACGCTCAACCACGTCGGGCTCTCGCTGGCGGAGCTCGCGCGGCGGAAGCTCCCGGTGGCGGCGGTGGTGCTGGTGCAGTCGGTGCGCGGCGTGGATGCGTCGGTGGAGCACAATGTGCGCTGGCTCGAGCGCCGGCATCCCGGGGTCCGCGTGCTGGGGCCGGTGGGCTTTCACGCACACCCCGCGAGGCGGCTGGCCGCGGCGCGCCGGGTCGTCGCCGGCCTCGCAAAGGGCTGATTCGCCTCGGGCGCATTCTACACCCTCAGTTATCGAATGGCCGACAACCGGTACTGAGATTCATCGTTCATCCTGGGTCAGTCTTCGAGGTGCGTGAACCTCGACCCCGGAGACGCCATGGAACGCAGGACGCTCGAGCGGTACTACGACGAGAGCGATTGGGCGGTCGCCCAGCGGCTGCCGTTCCTGATGGGCAGCGTCATCCTCACGACGCCCGTCGTCTTCTTCTTCCTCGTCTCGATCTTCGAGGGCAGCGGTGGCCGGGCCGGCGCGTGGAACGGTTTCCTGGCGTCGTTGGTGGTGGGGCCCCTCCTCGGGCTCGCCATCGGCCAGGGGCTCAACCACTTCATCCTCGGGCCGCTGAAGCGGGTCAGCGACCTCGACCGATCGCCCGTGCGACGCGCCGTGAACGTCGCCGACGTCGCCCAGGGCGCGGCGCTCTGGTCCCGGGGCGCCCACCTGTCGGTCGAGGAGTCGACCCGGCTCCAGGCGGAGCTCGCGGCGGCGCTCGGCGTCACGCGGCCCGAGGTGCAGCGGCTGGTGGTGATCGTCGCCACCGCGCTCGCCCGGGCGGCCGCGGAGCGTGCGGAGGCGCGCACCATGGAATGGAGCTGCGCGGCGAAGGTCATCTGCGCCGTCCCGGCGCTCAAGAAGTACACGCTGACCCGCGGGATCGGCGAACGCCTCGCGCTCCTGGCGACCCAGGCGGCCTCCTTCGAGGTGGAGCTCCTCGACCCTCGCCTCGTGGCGGCCTTCAAGGCCTGAGGCAACACTTCTTCAGAAATCACCCGCTCGGTCCGGGCGTTAGACTCCCGCGCATGAGCCTCTTCGACGCCGTCGACGCCAACGACCTCGCCGCGCTCAAGGCCGCCGTGAAGTCGGGGGCGGACCTCAACGAGGTGCGCGAGGGCAACCAGACACCGCTCATCGCCGCCGCCAAGGCCGGCCACCTCGAGCTGGTGCGCGTGCTGCTCGACGCGGGCGCCGAGCCCCAGTGGAAGGACGACGACCAGGAGACGGCGCTGCTCAAGGCCGCCGCCAACGGCCACCGCGCGGTCTGCGTGCTGCTCGTCGACGAGTCGCCGCCCGACGAGCAGGAGCTCGCGAAGTCGTTCCTCGCCGCCTACGGCAAGGCGCACGGCCCGGAGTACGCGGGGCCGTCGAACTTCGCCAAGGGGGTGGCCAAGGCCGGCGCCAACGCGTCGGCCTTCCTCGGCAACGACGACCCGCTCAAGCGCCTCGAGCGGGTGGAGCGCGCCGAGTCGAACGCCAAGAAGCGCCGCTAGCGCAGCCCGATGTCCACCTGGGCGCGCGCGCCCTTGCCGCCTTCCGGCTGCACCGAGAAGACGCGGGTGACGCTGACGCCCCGCTCCTCGAGCCCGGCCTGGCACCACGCGACGCGGTCGCGGCCGAGCTCCGCGAGCTCTTCCGGCGCCACCACCTGGCGCGCGAGCAGCTCCGCTTCCATCTCCGCGAAGGGCACGCTGCCCGCGTCGGGCCGCCCCACCGCGAGCTTCTTCCAGGCCGTCGTCGCCAGCCGCTCGTAGTCCTCGCGCGCGAGCACCGGCGTGCCTCCGTCCGCGACGGCCCCCTGCCCCGTGCGCGCGGTGAGCGAGCGCTCCAGCGCGCGGTGGCGCAGGGCATCCCGGTCGGTCACCTCGTCGGCGCCCGGAGTCAGCTCGAGCTTGAGCTGCGGCCGGTCCTTGAGCAGCGAGGCCAGGGTGTCGAGCTTCTTCGCCTCGTCTCCCGTCGCCACGCTCTGCCCGGGAGCGAACGCGATGAGCTTGAGCACCTCGGGGTCCGCGCCACCGAGGAGATTTCCCAGCAGCGCGAAGGGCGCGGTGGCCACCTTCTCCATCAGCGTGGTGAGCACCTTCCACAGCACGCCGCCCCAGCGGAAATCCGGGTCGTCCTGGTCCCCGAGGATGGGCAGCTCGAGGTCGATGCGGCCGTTGCGGTCGCTCAGCACCGCCACCGCGAGGCCCAGCGGCAGGCTCGTCGCGTCGGGCCCCGGGTTCGCCACCTTCTCGCCGAACTCCAGCAGGTCCACGATGACGTGCGTGCTGGAGTCGAGCTTGCGCGAGGCGAGCTTGGCCTTCACGTCGAGCCCCAGCTTCCCGGCGTTGATGGGCTGCGCCACGTACTGCACCGAGTACGGCGTGGCGTGGGAGAGGTCGTAGCCCTCGAGGGAGACGGTCAGGTCCACCAGCGGCGCCTTGCCCAGCGGCAGCACCGTGCCCCCGATGCGCAGCGGCGCCTGGTCGAGCCGCGCCCCCAGCGCCACGCCCACCGGCTTCTTCACCGGGTACGTCACCTGGGTCAGCTTCCCGGTGAGCTTGGACAGCGCGGTGGCGAACGGCGGCGACGTCGTCTTGTCGAGCCAGTCGACGTTGAGGTCGTCCACCACCAGCGCCTTGATGGCCGCGGTCGGCGGTGGCCCTTCGGCCGCGGGCGGCGCGGGCGCGACGGGAGGCGCCGCCGGGGCGCGCGAGAGCTGAGAGAGGTTGAGCACGCCCTTGGCGTCCTTCTCCACCCGCAGCTTGAGGCCGGCGAGCTTGAGCGCCTCGAGCGACACCTGCACGGCCGGAGCGGACTGCAAGTCGAGCCCCTGGAGACCCAGCGCGCGCAGCTCCATCAGCGGCTTGTCGTCGCCGTCGAGCAGCGCGAGCTGCTCCACGTTCACGTCGCCCTTCACCGCGAGGCGCTTGCCGCCTTCGGAGGCCTTGAGTTCCAGCGCCGCGCCCAGCACGCCTTGCTGCAGCGTGAGGTTGAGCCCCGAGTCCCAGAGGTAGCCGTCGATGGGCTTCAAGTTCAGGTCCTTCACCTTGAGCGCGAGCGCGGCGCCGGGCGGCTCCAGCGTCACCGGCCCCGAGAGCGACACGGTGCCCGTCTCCTGCCAGCGGAAGGAGAGCGACGCGTCGATGGGCCTGGGCTCGGGCCACTTCAGGTCCGGGAGCACGAGGTCGAGCTGGTCCAGGTCCAGCGCCACCGGGTACTCGAGCGACTGGTCCGCCCAGTGGAGCGCCCACTGCTCGAGCGCGAAGCGGCCCAGCGCGACCGACCAGCCGGGCTTCTGCGCGGGCGCGGGAGCGGGAGCCGGGGCAGGCGTCGCCGCCACCGGCGCCGGGTCCGGCGCGCCCGCGTCGACCACGTCCGCGGCGCCGCCCTTCGGGCGACTGGCGAGCCGCACCAGCTGCACCTGACCGCCCTTCTCCCGCCGCGCGCGCACCGTGCCGCCCTTGAGCACCAGCGCGGACACCTCCGCGTGCTTGGCCGCCACGTCCACCGTGGGCGCGGTGACCTCGAGCTGCGCGAGCTCGAACACCGGCTGTGCCTCGCCGACGCCACCCACCTTGAGGCCGTCGAGGGTCACCTTGGCGTCGTGCAGCGCGAGCTGCAGCGGCTCCGCCGAGCCGTCGAGCGTGTAGCGCGCGGAGACGCCCAGCACGCCTTCGAGCAGCTCGAGCTGCGTCAGCCCGGCGACGTACGGCTGCGCCACCGGGAGCCGGATGCCTTGCATCGACAGCCGGCCCGCCGACTTGAGCGGGCGCGCGCTGAAGTCGCCTTCGTAGTCCAGCGTGGCGGCGCCCAGCTTCGCCTTGAAGGCGTAGGTGCTGCCTTTCCCCGTCTCGGTGGTGAAGTCCTGGAGCTCGAGCGCCAGCGGCTCGAGCTGCGCGGTGAAGGGCTGCACGCCCGTCAAGTCGCGGAAGGTGAAGGCCCCGTCGCTCACCTTGAGCGCGGCGATGCTCACGGTGACGGGCTCGCTCTTCGACGGAGGAGGAGGCGGCGGCGCCGCCGGGTCGGGCTCCAGCAGGTCGGCGAAGGACAGCGCGCCTCCGCGCAGCAAGGTGACGCTCGCGCGCAGCCCGTCGAGCGCGATGGCGTCGAAGCCCACCCGCCCGCGCAGCAGCGCGAAGAACGACGCGTTCACCGTGAGCGCGCGGAAGGCGACGAAGGGCGCCCCGTCCTTCTCGGTGACCGAGAAGTCGTGCACCTCGAGCTCGAGTGCGAAGGGGTTGAAGCGAATCTTCCCCACCGTCACCGGGCGCTTGAGCACCGGCGAGAGCTTCTCGGGGAGCTTCGCTTCCAGCACGCGGGGCAGCACCACGAAGCCCAGCAGCGTGTAGAGCGCGAGCAGCGCGAGCGGAATGCGGACGCGTTTCTTGCGCCACCAGGGGCGCGGCGGTGCCGGTTCGGCCATCGCGCGCCACCCTACGCCAACGCCGCTAGATCGGCTGCGCCACCTGCGTCACCACGTTGCCGAGGTAGCGCCGCGCCCGCCCGAGCACCCCGCCCGCCTCCGGCGCGAGCTGCTCGGTGGCCTTGAGCTTCTCGTCGTAGTCGTAGCGCTTGCGCGTGCCCATCACGTAGTCGAACCACGGGTGGGTGACGCACCAGTTGGCGTTCTGGTCCTTCCCCATGTGGTGGTCGTAGTGCCAGGGCAGGTTCGCCTTCGCCCACTCGGGGTCCAGGTGCGAGCGCTTGTGCACCCGGTAGTAGTGGAGCGCGCTCCACCACAGCGTACCCACGAAGAAGGGCGCCACCGGGAAGAGCGGCGCCACCGCCACGGCGCCCGCCGCCAGCGCCGCCGCTTCCTTCCCCTGCGGCGACCAGCTGAAGACGCTGCGCCGGTAGCACGGGTCCTCGAAGGCGTGCTTGCGCGACTCCCGATGATGCTCGTGCCAATGGAAGGACCAGAAACTCCGCTTGTCCTGTCCTCGCTCGTGAAGGATGTACTTGTGGAACACCCACTCGAACGCATTCGCCCACGCGAGACCCAACGGGATTCCGACCATGACGTGCTCCTGCCTCCTGCGCGGCCTGTCCGAGGCCAAATCATGACCAGACGGTCATCAAAAAGACAAGTCCCTCGTGGCTCCAAGCGACCCGGCAAGCCCGGCGGCGTGCGGGACACCAACCGCAAGGCGCGCAAGGCGGCGCTCATCGACGCGGCGCTGCTGCTGTACCTGGACCACGGCGTCTCCAACGTGGCGGTCGACGACATCACCACCAAGGCGGGCGTGGCCAAGGGCAGCTTCTACCGGTACTTCGAGGACCAGGAAGCGCTGGTCGAGGAGCTCATCGCCCCGGCGCGCCGCACGCTCACCAGTGCGCTCATCACCGCGCGCGACATGCTGGAAGACGCGGTCACCGCCGAGCGGCAGATCGAAGCCTACCGGGGCATCGGCGAGGCGCTGGGTTCGCTGCTGCTCGAGTCGCCCGGGCCCGCGCGGCTCTACCTCCAGGAATGCCGCGCGCCTGCGGTGGGCACCCGCAAGCCCATCGGCGCGCTCGCCAAGCGGGTCATCGACCTCGCGGAAGAAGTGTCCACCGTCGCCCAGAAGCACGGGCTGCTCAAGCCACTGCCGGTGCCGGTCACCGCGCGCGCGGTGGTGGGCGCGGCGGAGCGG
Organism: Myxococcaceae bacterium; assembly: GCA_019694595.1. Classification (GTDB taxonomy): domain Bacteria; phylum Myxococcota; class Myxococcia; order Myxococcales; family Myxococcaceae; genus JAIBBQ01. The sequence goes on along the minus strand of JAIBBQ010000055.1, from coordinate 10,806 downwards.
CTGTTCCTCGGCGTGCTCCTCGACGAGGAGATGGGCAACGTGCTCGAGATTCCGCTGGCGCTGGTGACCCTGGTGGTCGACGGCCTGCGCGCGCGCACCGCCTGAGGCGCGGCCTCAGGGCTTGGGCAGCACCTCGAGCCCGACCGCGGCCCGCTTGTACCAGGGGTCCGACGGCGAGCAGCGGCTCTGTGCCAGCGCGAAGTCGGCGCGGGCCCCCTGCGGGTCGTTCAGCGCCGTGCGCGCCTCGCCCCGGAGCACGTACGCCTCGGTCACCAGCGGGCTCGCGGCGTGCTGCTCCAGCACCGCGGTGTAGTCGGTGACGGCTTGCTCGTGGCGCCCCAGCTTGGCCTTCACCTCGCCGCGGCGAATCAAGGCCTCGGTGGCGTCGGTGGAGCCGGGGTAGCGCTGCAGGAAGTCGTCGAAGGCGGTGAGCGCCTCGGTGGACTCCGACAGCGCGAGGTGCACCTTGCCCACGTGGAACGCCGCGCTCTCGGCCTGGGAGCGCTTGGGGTACTCGCGCATCACCTCTTCGTACTGGGCGAGCGCGGCGCGGTAGTCCTGCGTGTTCTCCGCGCGCAGCGCCGAGTTGTAGAGCGCGGCGGCCTTCTCCGCGCCGCCCGCGACGCCGCCGGCGCCCGGCTCGGTGCCACCCGGCGAAGGCGCCACCGGGTCCACCTGGGGCGGCGGCTGGCCGGGGTCGAAGCGGGCGCGCAGCTGCTCCGTCGTCTCCTGGCTGCCCTGCACCACGTTGTCCACCGAGCGGGTCAGCTTGCGGAAGGCGAGCACCGCCACCAGCAGCACCAGCGCGATGACGCCCAGCTTGGCGAACTGGGCCTTGCGCGGGTCCTTCGCCTCGACCTGCACCACGTCGAACCCCGCCACCGCCTCGGTGGACCGCGGGCGCTGGGTGCTCAGGCCCGTGGGGGCAGACGGCCGCGGCGCCTTCATGCCGCCGGTCTTCACGCCGCGCACCAGGTCCTGGGTGCTGGGCCCGGGCGCCGGGAGCACCGCCGTGCCCACCGCCGGAGCACCCGCGAGGGTCGCCGGCTTGCTGCGCTCGCCCATCAGCTGGTTCAGCTGGCTGGCGACGTAGCTGTCGGTCGGCTTCAGCCGCAGGTATCGCCGCAGGTACATCGCCGCGCGCAGGATGTTGCCTTCCGCCTTGTAGAGCTGCGCCAGCTGGGTGAGCACCAGCGTGTTCTGCGGGTCGCGCTCCAGCTGGGCCTCGAGCTCGACCAGCTTGGGGTTCTGCGGCGGCCCGAAGTTGAGCCGCATCTTCGAGCCGAGGTAGTCGAGCAGCATCCGCGCCTCGCGGTTGCCGGCGTCGAGCTGCAGCGCGAAGAAGAGCTTGATGGCCGCGTGGTTCATCTGCAGCGCGTTGCCTTCGACGTCGCCCCGCACCTCGTTCACCAGCGCGATGGCCGACTGGCTGTCGAGCAGCGCCTTGAGGTCCTTGGGGTTCTTGATGCACTCCGCGACCAGCATCGGCTGGGCGCTGCGTCGCTGCGCCACGTACGGCATCAACGCCTCGGCCGCCGCGCGCGACGACGGGAAGCGGGCGTCGGCGTCGTAGGCCAGCAGCCGCTCGAGCATCGTCTCCAGCTCGGCGGGCGCGGTGGGCTTCACCTCGAAGATGGGCGGGCAGCTGTTGGTGAGAATGCGGGTGATGGACGTCGCCGGGTTGTCGGAGGCGAACGGGTTCTTCCCGGTCAACATCTCGTACAGGATGATGCCGGTGGAGAAGAGGTCGCTGCGCGCGTCGACCTTCTTGCCCGATGCCTGCTCGGGGCTCATGTAGCCCGCGGTGCCCACCAGCATGCCCGTCTTGGTGAGCTTGCTGTTGTCGGCGGAGCGCGCGATGCCGAAGTCGGCGATCTTCAGGACCCCGCTCGAGGTGAGCAGCAGGTTCTCGGGCTTGAGGTCGCGGTGCACCACGCCGCTGTCGTGCGCGTGCGACAGGCCCTGGAGCAGCTGGGTGAGCAGCTCGGCCGCCAGCGCCGCGGGCAGCTCGCCCATCGCCTCCAGCAGGCTTCCCACCGTGCCGCCGTCGACGAACTCGCACGCCAGGTAGTGCCAGCCCTGGAAGTCGCCGTAGTCGTAGACCTCGACGACGTTGGGGTGCTTCACCGAGGCGCAGCTCTTCGCCTCGTGAAGGAAGCGCTCCACGAAGCTCGGGTCCCCGCGGAGGTTGGGGTCCATCAGCTTGAGCGCGACCAGCCGCCCGGTGCCTTCCTCGCGCGCGAGGAACACCGCCGCCATGCCGCCGCGGCCGAGGAGCTTCTCGAGCTTGAAGCGGCCCACCTGCGCCGGCGGGGTGAAGGCCCCGGGCCGTGCTTCTCCCTCGTTCACGGCCGGGAGGTTCGGATCCGACCGGCGAATCGAGGTCGCGCCGTACGGATCGTCGAGCTGGGTCGGGCGGTTCTGCGGGTCGTCGTTCACGGGTGCTCCCCCACGGCATTCTGCTCCAACGCGGCGCACTCGTGGAGCGCCGAAAGCCAGGGCGCGAGCGCACACACCCACATGGCGAGCCCCAGGCCCGCCACCACGTCCACCAGGTAGTGGTAGCGCAGGTACACACACGCGAGCGGCATCAGGGCGGCGAAGGGCCACACCCACCTCGCGAGGCGCGGCGCGTGGCGGCGGCACTGCACCAGCAACACCACGGTGAGCGCGGTGTGCATCGACGGAAAGCAGTCGTAGGTGATGCGCAGCCGGTCCATCAGCGCGGCCTTCACTTCCCGCACCAGGTACAGCTCGAGCGGCACCGTGAAGTGCATGGTGGTGAGCGGCCCCTGCACCGGGACGAGCGTGTAGCTCACGTAGCCGAGCGCCAGCATGAGCCCCACCGCCAGCGCCGACTCGCGCCACGGCGCTCCGCGCCTGAAGGACAGCACCCCCAGGCAGATGGGAATGAGGAGCGCGTAGCTCGCGTAGACGAGCGCGAGGAACTCGGACAGCGCGGGGCGCACCAGGCCTTCCAGCGCGTGGAGCGGGTCGCCGCCCAGCGTCAGCGCCCGGTCGGCGGCGGCCATCACCGCGTCGAGGTCGCGCTCCGGCGGCGCGACGACGCTCGCCATCCACGAGTAGCCGGACAGGAGAAAGAGCACCGGCCCCAGGTCGCGCGCCGCGCTCACCAGGCTGCGCCACAGCTGCGCCCCCCAGGGCACCCCGCGCTGACGCAGCGCCCACCAGGCAGCGAAGAGCGGCGCCGGGGTGCACCACCCGGCGAGGAAGAGCACCCGCGCGCCCACCACCAGGAGCGCGTCGGCGAGCGTGGGCGCGCCCGCGAGCGCCTCGCGCAGCTCGACGTCGGACAGCGTCAGCCCCAGGAAGAGGAACGACGGCGCCAGGGTGAGCGGGGCCCAGCGCGGCAGCGCGCGCCGGGAACGCTTCAGGTGCACCGCCTGCTGCACCAGCGCCACCACCAGCCACGCGGCGAGCACCGCCCCCGCCCGGTCGGTGAGGAGCGCCGGCCAGGCGAGGAACGCCTGCGGCCCCGCGCGGACCAGCACGAACGCCGCGAACGCGGCCACGACCCACTCGAGCGGACGGACCCGGCCCACGCCCCGCGAGCCTAGTCGTCTCCCGGGGTGACGCCCCTTTTGCTGCCCCGGACGACGGCGCCGGCCGGCGTGGTAAGGCCCGCGACGTGAAAAAGCTCAGGGTCGTGCTGGTGGTGCTGGTGGGACTCGCGCTGGTGGTGAAGTTCGCTCTCCTCACCGCGCGCGGCTTGCCCGAGAAGGCGCGCTTCACGCTCGACCTCGCGGCGCTCCGCCAGGCGGCGGGCCCGCAGGAAGCAGGCCCCGTCTCCGTCCGCGCCGAGAAGGTGGCGGACCAGAAGTTCCCCGGCCCCCTGGTGGTGGCCGGCAGCGCCTTCGAGAAGCTCACCTTCGGCTTCTACGGCTGGCAGCTCGCCTACGCCGACGGCACCTCGGTGGTGCTGGACCCCGTCAACGCCAGGCCCGAATCGCTGCCGGCCGAGTCCACCTACGACGACGCGGCGTGGACGCGGCAGGAAGCGGCGCTCTCCAAGGCCAGCGTCATCGCCGTCACCCACGAGCACTACGACCACCTCGGCGGCGCGGCCCAGTCGGCGCACTTCGACGGCTTCGGCGCCAAGCTCAAGCTGACCGCGGCGCAGCGGCGCAAGGCGCCCTTCGGCGGCGTGGCGCGCGACCTCTCCGGGCCGGCGACGCTGGAGTCGGGGGCCGAAGGCTCGCTGCACCCGGTGGCGCCGGGCGTGGTGGCGGTCACCGCCGCGGGCCACACGCCCGGCTCGCAGATGCTCTACGTGCGCCAGGCGGGCGGCGCGGAGTTCCTGCTCGTCGGCGACATCGCCTGGCAGGAGCTGGCGCTCGAGAAGGAGAGCACTCGCGCCCGGCTGGTCTCTCTCGCCATGGGCGAAGACGACGAGGCCATCGTGCACCAGCTGCGCGCCATCAAGGACTTCAAGAAGGCGAACCCCACCGTCGACGTGGTGGTGGCGCACGACATCGCGGCGATGGAACGGCGCTTCGCGAGCGGCGCGGTGGGCAAGGGCTACGCCGAGGTGCAAGCAGTCGCGCCGCCAGCGCCTGTCGAGGCGCCGGCGCCGTAGCGCGAACCTAGGCGGGGCGCTCGACGGTGCCGTCGGGGCGGCGGGCGAAGCGGCCTTCGTCGCGGCCGTGCACCGGGTCGTCGCTCTTCCACGGCCAGCCGCCGAATTGGGTGCGCTGGTAGTCGAGGAAGGTCTGCTGGATTTCCTCGCGGCTGTTCATGACGAACGGCCCGTACTGCACCACCGGCTCGGCGATGGGCCGGCCCTGCAGCACCAGCGCCTCGACTTCCTGCGCGCCGCCGGTCAGCGTCACCGCCACGTCGGGCTTGAGCTCGGCAGCGTGCGACGGGTCGAGCGCGCGGCTGCCCACGCGCAGCGCGTCGCCCTTGAAGAAGTACAGCCAGCGGTTGGTGCCGGGCTTGGCGGCCGGCAAGGTCCACTGCGCGCGCGGCGAGAGCTTCACCGTCCAGATGGCGACGTCGGAGTCGGGCCGCGAGGCCCACGAGCTCGGCGGCGGCTTCGGCGGTGCCTTGCCGAGCAGCGTGCCGGCGACGGTGGTCACCTCCACCGCGCGGCCGGCGTCGTCCTTCAACTGGTGGGTGGGAATCTGCGGGCCCCACAGCATCGAGAAGTGCGGCGTCGCGAGCTTGTCGGCGCGCGGGAGGTTGAGCCAGATCTGGAACAGCTCGACCGGGTTCTCCTTCGACTGCTGGAGCAGCGGGAACATCTCCGCGTGCTGGATGCCCGCGCCCGCGGTGAGCCACTGCACGTCGCCCTGGCCGTAGCGCGCGGCGGCGCCCATGGAGTCCGAGTGGTCGAGCAGCCCGCGCCGCACCACCGTCACCGTCTCGAAGCCGCGGTGCGGGTGCTGGGGAAAGCCCGGCACCACGCTGCCGTGGTACATGCGCCAGCCGTCCTTGCCTTCGAAATCCTGGCCGATGGTGCGGCCGGCGAGCGAGGCCGCGGGCCCGAAGCGCTCGTTGCCCTTGGGGTAGTGGTCGTCGTGGTGGACGCAGAAGAGGAACGGATCCGGCGTCGGCCAGGCGAAGCCCAGCGCGTGCACGGCGGTGACGGGGTCGACGGTGGTGCTCATCGCGCCTTCCTGTATTGCCCTGGGCTTCTCCGCGCACGCCGCGCCGGCGGCCGCGAGGCCAACCACCGCGTCACGCCGGGTGAGTTCGTGTGCCATGGGGAAGGACTGTAACGGCCACCCCCGCCCGCGTCAGTACGTCGGGTCGGCGTAGACCGCGCTGATGGAGCGCTGCGACTCCAGCAGCTGCACATAGTTGCGCAGGGCCGTCACGGTGTACGGGTCCTTGGGGTCGAGCAGCGCCTTGAGCTCGTTGGCGCGGGCAATCATGCGCGCCCCGAGGCCCTGCTCCTTGCCCGCCACCAGGTAGGAGACGGCGGTGTACGTCTTGCCGCCTTCCGCATCGACGTAGGTGACGGTCGGCAGCGTGGACGAAATCTGGTCGCCGTTGCCGGCGAGCCACACCCGCGCCCGGTCCGAGTAGGTGGGGTCGAAGGTGAGCGGGATGAGGCCGTTGCCCAGGCTCGCGGTCCACAGCTGCACCGAGAAGCCCAGGGCCGGGTCGACCGGGCGCGCGGTGGGCGCGAGCGCCGCGATGGGCTGGGAAATCGGCCGCAGGTGGTAGCCCGACTTGGTGTCGAACACCGGCGCCATCAGGTCCCAGCGGTCGGTGAGCGTGTTGGTGAAGAGGTTCATCATCTGGTCGGGGTAGAGCCGCCAGTAGTTGATGGAGAACTGCCGCAGGTCGGCCGCCTCGTCCTTGCCGATGAAGTACGTCTCGGGGTCGACCATCTCCACCAGCGCGGCGACCTTGTCCTCGAAGCTGCCGACGTTGCGCAGCCGCTCGTACCAGAAGTACCCGGAGTCGTATTCCCACTCGGTGGTGAAGTACCGGCTCTGGGAGAGGCCCAGGGTGAAGCCCGCGGGGCCGTCGCCGTACGGATCCAGGTACCAGTTCTCGCGGCCGTCATCGCCCAGGTACTCGCGGTACTCGCCGGGCTCGGGCATCAGCAGCATCTCGCCCAAGAGGTCGAAGGTGTCGCTCACCCCTTGCGTCAGCGGGCCGTAGCCGTTCTCCGCGGTCCAGAAGGTGTCGGGCACCGCGCCTTCGTAATAGCCGCGGTCGAGCACGTAGAACTGCATCATGGTGCGCAGCGGCTCGAGGTACCGGCCGTAGACGCGGTCCAGGTACCACTCGGGGTTGAAGCCCAGCCGCTCGCGGCGGAAGGCGTCGAACACGTAGTAGTTGCGGTAGGTGTTCGCGTAGTGGCGCGCCACCTCGTACGGGTCGGCGCCGCGGTCGAAGGCCTGGCAGCCGGTGGACGCGCCCTCGAACTCGTCGGAGCAGAACTTGTACGGCACCACGATGCGCCGCTGCGCGTCGGTCTCCACCTGGTCGGGGTACTTGCAGCTCGGCGCCACCACCTGCTTCACCAGGCCAACCGCCGAGACGTCGGCGCGCTTCTCGAGCGACACCAGCTTGGGCAGCGACGAGTAGTGCGAGGAGATGAAGTCGTTGCCGGTGCAGTCGGTGAACACCGGCAACGCCTCGCCGTAGGTCACCGAGGCCTGCAGCTCACCGAGCAGGTACGGGTCCTTCACGTCGGTGAAGACCTCGACCAGCTGGCCGTAGCCGAACTTGAGCGCGGCGACGTCGTACTTCCCCAGCCCCTGGATGTCGGAGTTGAAGTTGGCGCCGTAGTCCATGATCGACGACTGCATGAACTCGCTGATGCCGGCGTGCAGCCCGTTGGGCAGCGTCACGCCCTTGAGCTGGCTGTCGCTCTCGGGGTCCACGTAGCGGGGGTGCGCGTCGATGGTGCCGTTGTTGGTGCGCAGGTCCCAGTACGTCTTGGGGTAGTTCATCGGGTCGTAGCTGCCCGCGAAGTTGTGGCGCAGGCCCATGGTGTGGCCGACCTCGTGGAGCGCGGTGGAGAGGAACACCTGCTCGCGGATCTTCCGCCACACCTCGGCGGGGTCCTTGCCCTTCTGCGCCAGCGCGAACCCGAGGATGTTGTCGTCGAGGAACGCGAAGTCCACGCCGTGCGCGCCCAGCTGCCGGCGCTGCTGCGCGCGGAAGGTGCGCACCGCGGGGTTGAAGAGGTCGAGCGGCCGCACCTTCGCCGCGTCGGCCACCAGACCGGGCGCCTTGGGGTTGATGCCGCGCAGGAAGAGCGTCTCCGGGCTCACCAGGCGCGACTCCACGTCGGTGCCGTGCAGCTTGGCGAGCCGCCGCGAGACCATGCCCGGCTCCCCCTTGAGCGACGGCAGCGCCGCGAGCTGCGCGTGCCGGTCGATGCGCATCTGGTGCACCGCCGCCGCCGAGCCCTTGCGAATGGCCTTGGTCTTCGGCAGGCCCTTGGCCCACTCGGTGTTCATCGCCGCGGCCGACTGCGCCACGTCGGCGGTCTTCGCCTTCTGGCCGAAGGTGGTGTTCGCCAGCCAGTCGCGCACGTTGACGCCCGAGATGAAGGCGTCGGGCGCGATTTCACCGTTCACCAGCCGCACCAGGTCGCGCGCGTACGCCGAGTACTCGTCGACCGAGGCGCCGTAGACGAAGGCGCTGGAAGAGATGACCTCGCCGGTCTCCGGGTCGTTGGAGTTGGGGCCGTAGCCCAGCAGCCCGCCCGAGGTCGGCTCGTCGACCCAGTAGAGGAAGCTGTAGCGCAGGTCGCCCACGCGCGCGTGCGTGCCCGCCGGGCCGCAGGCTGCCGGGTCGCCGTCCTTCACCGGGTTGTTGGGGCACACCACGTACAGCTGGCCCGCGACGTCCTTGCCGGTGAGCTGCTTGACGATGCCCTTGTAGATGGCGTCGTACTGGTCCTGCAGGTTCTTGGCGGCGCCCTTCAGGTCCTCGGGGAACGTGTCGTTGAGGAAGTAGACGAGGGGCCTGGGGCCCAGGTCGGCGCTCGCCGGGTTGCTCGGGTCTTCCAGGTTTCGCACCGCGTACGGCAGCGAGCACACCCCCGTCACCACGCCGCTCTTCTCGTCGATGAGCGCGTCGGGCAGCTCGGTGACGCAGCGGCGGCCGGGCGCGGCGGCGCCGCAGTCCGCGTCCTTGCGGCACTCGTCGGTGGTGAGCGAGCGGCGCCAGAGGTTGTGGCGGTTGATGAAGCGCGAGCGGCCCGCCTCGGTGAGCCCGTACTCGCGGTTGTACGACTTGCGCTCGGTGGAGAAGAACCCGAAGCGCTCCATCATCTTGTCGTCGTAGACCAGCGGCTCGTAGTCGCGCTTCTCGGCGCGCAGGAACGAGCTGCGCACCTTGAGCTCCTGGCTCGCGCAGTCCGCCACCGTGTACTCGAGGAAGCACAGGGGCCAGGTCGACCCGTCTTCGAAGGTCACCATCTCCGGCTGGGCGATGAGCTTCTGGGTGACTTCCATGTAGTTCGCCGCCGAGCTGGAATCGGGGCGCTCGAGCCGGAAGGCGTCGGGGTCCTTCGGATCCGACACGTAGTAGGGCACCGGGTCGGTGCGGATCGGCTGGATGCTCGGGGCCGACCAGTCGGCGAGGAAGTTGAAGTTCGAGACCAGGTTGGTCGACCAGTCCACGCGAACGAAGGCGCGCTCGTACCACTTGCGCTCCTGGCTCTCGACGACCTTGTCGTACTCCTCGCCGGTCGACGGGTTGTACTCACGGATGATGTCGAAGTGGCTCTTGATGCGGAACGCGGCCACCGCCGCGCCCTGATAGCCGGCCGGGCCCGCGTGGCTCGGCTCGCCCTTCTCCGAGCCCTTCACGTACTCGTACGCGCGGCGCGCGGTGAGCACGTCTTCCTGGATGTCCCAGACCACCTTCTCCATCTCGTTCTCGCCCTGCTCGCCGATGAACGTGAAGCCGGTGGTGAACGGCACGCCGATGACCGTCTGGCGGTAGTACCAGGTGCCCTGGAGGTCGGCCTTGGCGATGGCGTCGGCCTGCACGGTGGTGCGCGGCGCGACCGGGCCTCCACACGAGAGCGCCGCACAGGCGGCGGCGGTGACGGCGAGCAAGCGCTTCATGGCGTGTGGCCCTTCCCCGAGACGGCCTGCGCCAGCTGCTCGGCGCTCACGACCATCGACAGGTACAGCGTGGTGTAGTTGTTGCGGTTGGAGACGAAGAACGGCTGCGCGACCTTGCCGTCGGGGTCGACGAGCGGACGGAACGTCGAGACGCCCAGCGAGAAGGTGGCGAAGGCGGCGCGGAAGTCGGCGGAAGCGAGGAACCACTGGTCGACCCGCATCGCGTCGCCGCGCACGTCGCCCACCAGCGGGCCATCGCGGCAGACGTCGGCGCCCGGCGTGCCGTCGACCAGGCACTGCGACGGGCGATACGGCGTGGTGTGCAGCAGGTAGTAGTTGAGCGACAGCGCGAAGTGCCTGGGCAGCTCCACCTCGACCGAGGCGCCGTGCACCACGCCCCAGTTGGGGTTGGGCACGCCGGTCGACGGCGGTCGCCACAGCGTCTCCTGCTTGCCGTTGACCAGCACCGTCTCGCTGGTGCCGTGCAGCTCGGGCACCGCGCGGCTGAAGAAGTACTTCGACGGCCGCACCGCGTACGAGAGGTTCACCGGCCCCAGCTGCTTGTCGGCGAAGACGCCCAGCGACGCCGCGGTGATGAGCCCCGCGTTGCGGCTCGACGCGCTGGTGGGCAGCACGAAGCGCGCGCCCGCCCCCACCTCGATGCCCACCTTGGGAATGACGAAGAGCTTGGGGTCGCTCAAGCTGAGCCAGGTGTCGCCCACCACCACCGGGCGGTGCTCGGTGCCGTCGATCTGCCGGTTCTGCGCCGCCGCGTCCGCCAGCACCGCCTGCTCGGGGCTGCCGAAGAGCGCGCTCGAGCTGAAGCTGGGGCCGCGGAAGCGCGGGTCGGTGCCGGCGAGCTCGATCTCCAGCGGCAACCGCAGCCCCACGGTGAGCGGCTCGAAGAACTTGCCGGCGAAGAGCTGCTTGCCCAGGGCGTAGCTGGGCTCGAACCACAGGGTGAGCGTGTTGGTGTAGCCCTCGGCGCCGAAGAAGACGCCCGACGACGAGAAGACGGTGAGCCGCAGGTCGAAGCCCTTGAAGGTCGCCGGCGCGTCGGCCGCCACCGCCGTGCTCGCCCCCGCCACCGGCGCGGTCGCGGGCGCCGCAGCAGGGGGCGCGACCTGCGCTTCGCTCGGCACCGGCTCGTCGCACGGGGCGCTCGGCGCGGGCGCGGGCGTCTGCGCCAGGGCCAGCGACGGTAGAAGGACACAGACGAAGTGGTGAAGCCGCATCGCTC
>JAIBBQ010000286.1 GCA_019694595.1 Myxococcaceae bacterium | reverse complement strand
AGCCCACCCAGGCCGCCGTCGACCTCGCCGCCGTCGCGGTGCGCCGCGGCCGCTGGCCGCTCGCGCTGGTCGCCGGCGTCGTGGCCGTGCTCGCGGTGGTCGCGCTCGCCTGGCCGCGGCCGGCCGCGACCACGCTGCCCCAGGCGGTGGCGGAGCCCCGGGTGGACGCCGGGCTCGCCATCGCCGAGATGGACGCTGGCGCGGCGGAGTCCGACGGCGGGGCGCCGGTGCTCGCGCAGTCGGCCGGAGTCGACGCGGGCCCGGGCGCGCCAGGTGCCGGTGGCATCACCGTGAAGCCGATGCGCGGTCGCGGCGGTCAGGTGCGCATCGTCTCCACGCTCATGGGCGAGCCGTGGTGGACGCAGGTGTACGTCGACGGCGCGCCCAAGGGCCGCACGCCGCTGGTGGTGATGCTGCCGCCCGGGCGCCACCGCATCCGCATGGAGCGCAGCGGCTTCACGCCGCAGGAACAGGAAATCTCCCTCGGCCGCGGCGCAGCGCTCGCCGTCCGCTTCGAGCTCCAGCGCTGAAGCGCGCGCTTCTTTGCCCTGGTGGGGGCGCCGTGAAACAGTCGGCGAGGTTCAACCTCGATGCCGGCGCTCCTCCTCGCCACGCTGCTCGCCGCCACCGCCCCCGCGCGCGGCGCCCGGCTGGAGGCCGGCCAGAAGGCCTTCGTGCAGGGCGACTTCGACGCCGCGCTCAAGGCGCTCGACCTCGCGGCCGCAGAAGGTGGCGACGACGCCACGCTCGCCCGGGTGCACCTGCTGCGCGGCCAGTGCTTCGCGGCCAAGGGCGACCTCGGGAAGGCGGAAGACGCCTTCGCGCTGGCGCTGGAGGCGAGCCCGCTCGCCTCGCTCGACGCCTCGCGGGTCGACCCGTCGGTGGTGCGGCTGCTCGACGCCCTGCGAGAGCGGCTCACCGGCACCGTGCAGGTGGCGAGCGAGCCCGCCGGCGCCGCGCTGGAGCTCGACGGGCAGGCGCGCGGCGAGGCGCCCCAGGAACTGACCGTGCCGCTCGGCCGCCACGAGGTGCGCGCCCGCTGGAAGGACGGCACCGCCCAGGCCACGGTGGTGGTGCACGCGCGCCGGGTGCAGTCGGTGATGCTCGCGCTCGCGGTCGCGCCGGCTGCCCCGGTGCCCGTGGCGCCCCCGGCGGCTCCACCGGAAGAGCCCGCCCGCCACCTGGTGAGCCCGTACGGCGAGCTGCGCGGGGTGAGCGAGAACGGCGCGGTCGACGGCGGCCTCGAGCTCGGCGCCGGGGTCGCGCTGCCGTGGTCCCGCGTGGGCCTGAGCGTGCGCCTGGCGCCCAGCTTCGCGCTCGCGCCCCGCGCCGCCTTCGTGGTGCCCCTGTGGCGAGAGCGGCTGCACGCCTTCGTCGAGCTGTCCTTGCCGCTCGCCTTCCGCCGCGACGGCACTGCCTTCGGCCTCGGGGGCAGCGGCGGGGTGGACTTCGCCCCGCTGCGCTGGCTCGCGCTCTTCGCCCAGGTCGGGGGCCGCCACTTCTTCCAGAACCCCAACAGTCTGGTGAACGACCGGCTGGTGGTGGAAGGCGGCGCCCGGCTGCAGTGGTGAGCAGGGGCGGGTCGTCCCCGGCCTCGCTCAACTGGGGAGTGGAAAGCCAACAGGGTGGCTCGTGACTCCCCAGTTCGCGGTTGTTCCGCGAACGCTCGGGTCTTCGGCCCGGGGCGTCAGGGCCCCAGCGTCACCACGTTGGAGTACGCGCGGGTGCCGTTGGAGTCGACGACCAGTCGGGCGTAGCTCTTGACCCCCTTGAGGCCGTCGCGGACCAGCAGGTCCTTTCCGGTCACCACCTCGTTGTGCACGTCGATGGTGGCGAAGGTCGGGTCGGTGGAGATGTTGAGGTAGGCCGCGTAGCCCGCGGTGACGGACGCGGCGGGAACTTCCCAGGACAGCGCGACCCAGGGGTTGCTCGCGGGCGCGCCCACCTGCACGAAGAGCGTCGGGCCCGCGGGCGCCTGGCCGTTGCCGCCCACCGTGAGCGCGGTGATGGGGGCGAGCATCCGCTGCGCCACGCCTCCGCGCACGCAGCCGTCGGTCACCACCTGCACGTAGATCTTCTGCGGTGCCCCGTTGCCGAAGAAGTACGTCTTGGCGTCGCCCAGCGCCTCGTTGGCCACGTCGATGGTGGCGAGGCCGCCGCGGCCGTCGGTGAGGTTCGAGCTCGACGCCACGAAGTACGTCGCGGTGTTGGGGACCGCGCCGCTCAGCCGCAGCCCGCTGGTGGCGCCGAAGGTCTCCTGGCCGAGGATGACGCGGGGGACCATCGCGCAGGCGTCGCTGCGCGGCGCGCTGAGCGACTGCGCCATCGCCGCGCGGAAGTTGCCGTCGGGGCTCACGCCTTCCCAGTTGGCGACGCCCAGCAGGCGCGCGTTGAGGAAGTTGAGCGTGTTCTCGAGTGCGGCGAACCAGCTCGCCTGGCTCGCGGTGTTACGCTGGTACGGCAGCCACTCGGGCACCGACCAGGGGAGCGCCGCGTCGCCCCCCGAGTTCTTGAGGTAGTTGCCCGCGCCCGAGGCCGAGACGTTCGAGGCGTCGCCGCCGTAGAGGCTCCACCCCGCGGCATACGAGGCGTAGCGGGGCACGCCGTAGCTGTGCGGCCCGAAGTTCTGCCCGAAGGTGCCGCCCATGTGCGCGTAGAGCTTGTGCTGGGGCAGCTGCCCGATGACCACCACCTGGTGGTTCATGAAGGCGAAGTAGTCGCGCACCACGCCGTCGAGCACCGCGCGCGTCATCGGCTGTCCCGCGGTCCGCAGGCCGAGGTCGAGCGACGACTTGTAGCCGAGCTGCGCCACGCCGCCGCTGAGGCTCGAGGTGTTGAAGTCCGGCTCGCAGATGCCGTGGTTGTTGGCGGGGCAGCCCGCGTTCCCCGTCGGGCAGCCCGCGGCGTGCGGCAGACCGGGGTCGCACTTCGCGTCCTGGCCCAGGTACTGGTTGCCGTTCGGGTAGAAGTAGTGGTTCACGCCGATGGACACCTCGGTGCCCACCACCACGCCGCCGAAGCGCTCCTTCTCGTCGGGCGGCAGGCGCGCCTCGTAGGCGTGGAGCTGCGGCAGCACCTTCGCCAGCGCCGCCGCCACCGCCGCGCGGAAGCCCGCACCGCCCAGGTTGGGCACCGGCGTCGTCACGCGGATCTGCGAGCCCCAGTTGCGCCAGAAGACGCGGGTGGCGCTCGCCGAGGTGTCGCCGGCCCACTCCACGTTGTCGACGTTCTTCACGTCGTAGCCCGCACCGTTGGGGTCGAAGAAGTTCCACAGGTCCGGCCGCGCGCCCCACCAGTTCACCGCGTCGAGCACGAAGATGACGGGCACCTTCGCCCGGTCGGCCGCCTCGATGAGGTCCGCGGTCCACTGCTCGAGGTCCGCCAGGGGCGCGTTGAGCAGGTCCAGGAAGACCTCCACCGCCAGCCGCCGGTGCCCGATGCGGTCCTTGCCGATCATCACCGCCGGCTCGCGGAACCCTTGCTCCAGCACCGCGACCCGCTGCGCCCGGTCGGGGATGCTCGTCAGCACGTAGGTGTTGAAGATGACGCAGGTGTCCGCGTTGCCCACGAAGGGCTTGCCCACGAGGCCCGGGAGCAGGGCCTCGCAGCGGGCCTTCTGCGTCTGATCGGGCAGCTCGGTCGGGCTCTTGCGCACCGCGACGTACTGCGGCCAGTCGAGCACGTCGTCGGTCAGGAGCCGCGAGAACGTCCGCGGCGTGAAGGTCGGACTGCCACCGCCGGAGGCCGCGCCGCCACCGGTGGACGCGCCGCCGCCCGAAGACGCGCCGCCACCGGAAGACGCACCGCCACCGGAAGACGCACCGCCACCGGAAGACGCGCCGCCACCGGAAGACGCACCGCCACCCGAAGACGCGCCGCCACCCGAAGACGCGCCGCCACCCGAAGACGCGCCGCCACCCGAAGACGCACCGCCACCGGAAGACGCGCCGCCACCGGACGCCGAGGTGCCTCCGCCAGCGGATGCGTTCCCGCCTCCGCTGGAGGCGCTCCCGCCAGCGGATCCACCGCCGGGATCCGCCCCGCTGCACCCGGCGCACACCGCCAGGACGATCGCCATGCTCCCCTTGAAGCTCATCCCTGCATTGTCGCGCGGGCAGGCCGGAGGATGCGGCGAGCCACACCTGTGCACCAGGCCTTGACGATTCGGCGGCGCAACTTCACTTCAGCGAGCGCTCGAGCTCCCAGCCGGCGACCTGGTACCCGGACTCCTTGAAGACGTCGGCGTCCTCGCCCGCGTCCGCAGGCAGCTGCAGCGTCAGCACCTCGGCTCCGCGCGCCTTGCAGTACGCCTCGGCCTCGCGCAGCAGCCGGGCAGCCACGCCCTGCGCGCGCCAGCCTTGCGCCACCACCAGCAGCTGCAGCGTCCCGTGCCGCAGCCCGGTGACCGGGTGCGTGCCCTGGTGACGCACCACCGCCACGCCCACCACCCGGCCGTCGTAGTCCGCCAGGAGGATGCCCTGCGGCTCGTCCGACAGGGCCTTCTCCAGCTGCCGCCGCGCGGTGCTCAGCCAGCCCCCGCGGGCCGGGAAGCGCTTCGCCTCGTCGGAGGCGAGCAGCTCCACCCGGGGCATGTCTTCCACTTTCACCCGACGGACCAGGAACGGCATCGTGCGCGCTCCAGTAGCGCAGCGGGGTGCCGGCGCAAAGCCCTTCAGCGCTCGACCGACAGCTCCAGCAGCAGGTCCAGGTCACCCGCCTCGTCCATCAGCTCCAGCAGCTCGAGGTGCTCCACCACCTCCCGGTCGGTCGGCTTCGCGGTGGCCACGTGTGCGTCCGGCGCGCCGCCGTCCACGGCGACCAGCCACAGCCACAACCACGGGCCCAT
This sequence comes from Myxococcaceae bacterium, assembly GCA_019694595.1. Lineage (GTDB taxonomy): Bacteria > Myxococcota > Myxococcia > Myxococcales > Myxococcaceae > JAIBBQ01. The sequence continues at coordinate 2,115 of JAIBBQ010000286.1, read as the reverse complement.
CAGCGGCGCCTCCGCTCCCGCAGCTTCTGCCGCAGCTCCTGGCGTTGCTCCTTGCTCAGGCTGCGCCACTTGCGGAGGTTCTCGCGCAGCTGCTCCCGCGCCTCGGGGTGCGCCAGCAGGTACTCCTTCAGCTTGCGGCGCATCAGCTCGCGCTGCTCCGGGTCCAGCTGCCGCAGCGCCTTCATGTGCTCGCGCAGCTCCGCCCGCTCGTCCGGCGAGAGGCGGCGGAAGGCCTCGGCGTTGCGCCGCAGGCGCTCGAGCTCCTCCGGTGGCTGGCGCTTGAGGCGCGCGAGGTTCGCCTTGAGCTGCTCCTGGGTCTCCGGCGGCAGCGCGCGGAAGCGCTCCAGGCGGGCGCGCAGCTCGTCCTTCTCGCGCTCCGACAGCTTCGAGAAGCGCTCCTCGGCCGTCTCCGGCGCCGGCTGGGCCTGGGCCAGCGCGGACAGCGACCACAGCAGCACCGCGAGCGACAGTCTCATGGCGTGGCCTCCAGCTCGTGCAGCGCGGCGACCACCTCGAAGTCGTCCGCGGACTCCAGCCCCAGCACCTCGTAGTTCTCCAGCACGTCGAGCTGCTGGGCGAGCTGCAGCTCCTCTTCACCCGGCACGTCCACCTCGCGCTCGTGTGGCCCGCGCAGCGACACCGCCACCGCGATGGCCACCGCAACCGAGAGCCCCAGCGACGGCAGCAGCCGCCGCGGCGTCAGCCAGGCCGCGAAGAAGCCCTGGCGCTCCTCGGGCTCGGCCACCCGGCGAAGCACCGCGGCCCGTGCCGCCGGCCGCACCGCCACCGTCTCGGGCGGCAGCGCCTCCACCTTCGCCACCGTCAGCGCCAGCTGCGCGTGGAGCGAGCGCAGCGCGGGGTCCGCGGCGAGCCGGGCCTCTAGCGCCTGCACTGCTTCGGGCGAGAGCTCGCCGTCGATGTACGCGGTCAGCTGTTCGGCGTCGTCGGGCATCATGCGAGCTCCTTGAGCGGCGGCGCCGCGAGCGCCTGCACCTCGTGCATCACCTGCAGCGTGGCGCGGTGAATGAGGCTCTTCACCGCCGCCTCGCTCGCCTCCAGCGCCTGGGCGATGTCGGCGTACGGCAGCCCCTCGAAGCGGCAGAGGCTGAAGGCGGCCCGCTCCCGGTCGCTCATGCCGTCGAGCGCCCGCACCACTGCCGCCTGCAGCTCCGCCGCTTCCAGCGGGGCGTCGGCCCGCTCGGGTGCCGGCGCCACGTCGTGCGCGGCCGGCACGAAAGGCTCCTGCGCCGCCTGCGCGCCGCGCCGCAGCTCGTTGAGGCAGTGGTTGGTCGCCACCCGGAACAGGAAGGTGGTGAACTTCGCCGTCGGTCGGTAGCGGCCCGCGGACCGGTACAGCTTCACGAAGACCTCCTGGGCCGCTTCCTCGGCCAGCGCCTCGCTGCCGGTGAACCGCCGGCAGAACCGCACCACCCGCGCCCAGTGGCGGTCGAACAACGTCGCGAACGACAGGCGGTCGCCGCGCGCGACCTGGGTCATCAGCGCGGCGTCGTCGTCCTCAGCCACGACCGAACAACCCGCGAGGGCCGCTCGAGTTGCGGGCCGCTGAATTCGGGAGTGTCTTCAACGACTTGTCGTCTAGAGTCCGAGGAACTGGGCCGCCGCCTCGGGCGAGGTGGGGTCGAGCGTGCCGCGGGCGCAGAACTGCAAGTAGTCCTGCAGCTGCTCGAGCCCGGCCTGCAGGTGCTTGACGGTCTCCGGCCCGTCGAGCTCGAACCACACCGCTGCGTGGCCCGCGGCCAGCGCTTCGCCGCTCAGCAGGGCGAAGGCGTCGAGGAAGGCTTCCTTGCGCTTGGGGTTCGGCTGCCCGAACAGCGTCTTCTCCTTCACCTGCGCCGCCATGTAGAGCTTGAGCAGGCACGCGAGCGCGCGCGATTCCGGCACCGCGTCGAACTTCTGCCCCAGTCCGTCGATCCACCCGTTGAGCTTCTTGCGCTCGGCACGCCCTTCCGCCGACAGCGCCCGGCGGTCGAGCCGCGGCGAGTCGGGCGACGGCAGCAGCCCGAGCGCGGTTTCCGTGTGCCGCCAGAAGGCGAGCGCCTGCGCGTCGGGCGTGTAGCTCTCGGCGGCGATGTCCAGGCTCGGCGGCGGCGGCGG
>JAIBBQ010000285.1 GCA_019694595.1 Myxococcaceae bacterium | reverse complement strand
CAAGACTCGGCCTGCCCCCGTGCCGAAGAAGGGCAGCCGCCCCACCAAGGCGAAGAGCGCGCGGGCCGCGAAGGGCCGCAAGCCCGGCGTGGCTGCGCAGGTCACCGCGCCCATTCCGGTGGCGCACGAGGACTCGCCGGTCGGACTGCGCCCGCCGCTCTCGGCGCCGGGGCCGCACGTGAACTCCCCCGACGGGCAGGGGCTCGAAGGGCCGATCGCGCACGCCAATTCCCCCATCGGGCTCCGGGCGCCCGCGTCCGCGCCGGGGCCGCACGTGAACTCCCCCGTCGGCCTGGGCCTCGAAGGCCCGGTGCCGCACCCGAACTCGCCCATCGGCATTCCGCAAGGGTCGGCGCCACGGCCGCACCCGAACTCGCCCATCGGCATTCCTCAGGGGTCGGCGCCGAGGCCGCACCCGAACTCGCCCATCGGCATCCCGCAAGGGTCGGCGCCGCGGCCGCACCCGAACTCGCCCATCGGCATTCCTCAAGGGTCGGCGCCGAGGCCGCACCCGAACTCGCCCATCGGCATTCCTCGAGGGTCGGCGCCACGGCCGCACCCCAATTCGCCCGAGGCCGTGTCGCCGCCGTCGGCGCCGCGCCCCCACCTCAGCTCTCCGGAAGGCCTGGGGCTCGAGGGCGTCATCTCTCACCCGAATTCGCCCGAAGGCCTGGCGCGCGAGCCCCGGCCGAGCGCGGAACGCGTCCGGGAACGGCTCAACCTCGCCACCGCCTCGATTCCCCCCCGGGCCACGCCGGCGCCGCCGTCGCACGAGCTGCACCCTCCCCGGGCTTCGCCGGCGCCGCTGGTGCCGGGCCACGAGCCGCGGCTGTCCGCCTCGACCGGAGGCTGGCGCGGCGCGCTCGAAGGCCTGGCGCACGCCGCCCGGGTGGGGCTCGGGCTGGGGGGCGGCGACCAGGTCGACGTCTGGGGCAAGGACCCGGCGCTCGAGGCGCGCCTGCGGCCGCTGGGTGACTTCCTGCTCGAGCGCTACTGGCGCCTGGACCTCGAGGGGGCGCACCACCTGCCCCAGGGGCCCTGTCTGGTGATCGCCAACCACTCGGGGGCGCTCCCGCTCGACGGGCCGGTGCTGGCCTCCGCGCTGCGGCGTGCGCGGCCCGAGCTCCAGGCTCCCCGCTGGCTGGTCGAGGACCAGGTGTTCGACGCCCCCGTGGTGGGGCTCATGCTCGCGCGGCTGGGGGCGATCCGCGCCAACCCGGACAACGCGATTCGCCTGCTCCGGGAGCGCCGGCCGGTGCTGGTGTTCCCCGAAGGCATCCACGGGCTGTCGAAGCCCTTCCAGCAGCGCTACCAGCTGCAGCGCTTCGGGCGCGGGGGCTTCGTCAAGCTCGCGGTGCGCGAGCGGGTGCCCATCATTCCGGCGGCGATCGTGGGTGCCGAGGAATCGATGCCGCTCCTGGGCCGGCTGCCCGGCGGCTGGCTCGGGCTCCCCCACCTGCCGGTGACCACGCCGCCGCTGCCGGCCCGGTGGAAGATCGCCCTCGGCCCCGCGATCGACCTGTCGGACGCTCCCTCGCAGGCGCCGGAAGGCGATCTCGCCTGGGTCCAGCGTGCGAACGACCGCACCCGCTCGACGATCGAAGGGCTGATCCAGCAGCTGCTGCGCGCCCGTCCCGGCGTGTTCTGAGCGCGCTGGCGCCCGTCAGCTGTCGGACACGACGCGGTTGCGGCCCGACTCCTTGGCCGCGTACAGCCGCAGATCGGCTTCTCGGACCAGCTCCGCGGGGTCCGCGCTCTTCGACGCGATGGTGGCCACCCCCGCGGACACCGTGACCGGCATCACCGCCTTGTCGAACTCGAAGCGGTGCTTCTCGATCAGCTTGCGGGTCTTCTCGGCCAGCGCGGCGGCGCCCTTGAGGTCGACCTCGGGGAGCAGCAGCGCGAACTCCTCGCCGCCGTACCGCGCGAGAATGTCTTCCCGGCGGATCTTGGTCTTGATCGCCGCCGACACCTGCCGCAGCACGTAGTCGCCGGCGAGATGGCCGTGGCTGTCGTTGATGACCTTGAAGTTGTCGATGTCCAGCATGATGAGCGACAGCGCCCGGCCGTAGCGCGAGCAGCGTGACAGCTCGCGTTCCAGGGTGTCCTCGAAGTAGCGCCGGTTGAAGGCCTGGGTCAGACCGTCGACCGTGGTCAGACGGTAGACCTCGTCGTGGTAGGCGGCCTCGATGTTGCCGCCAGCCAGGAACTTGAAGATCGTCCTGCCGACCTTGATCAGGTCGCCGTTGCGCAGCTGGACCTTCGCCTTGACGGGCTCGTCGTTGACGTAGGTGCCGTTGGTGGACTCCAGGTCTTCCACCGTCACCACGCCGTCCTGGCTGGAGATGCGGGCGTGGTTGCGGCTGACCGACTCCTGGTCGACCTGGACCGCACACTTCGACGAGCGACCGATGACCAGCGTGGGCTTGGCGAGGTCGTACTTCCGCCCCAGATCCAGGCCGTGAATCACGACCAGCGCCGCGTCCTGCGCGACGGGGCGTTCGGAGATCTTGGAGATGACGGTGATGACGGTCTTGGTCTTGCCCATGCGCCCCTGCGGACTCAGCGTAGCAAAGGGAGGGCGTCGAACCGCAAGCGGTGAGTGCCCGCCGCCGAGTTTTCCCCCGGAACGACGAAGGGCGGCCCCGGCCTCGGCCAGGACCGCCCCGCGTCTTTCAACCCACTGACGTCTGCGTCAGTTGATGGTCGCGGTGATCGACGAGCCCGCCGGAGGCGAGATCGGCGAGTTGTTCGCGCCGATCAGGGTCGCGGTCATCGTCGCCGCGCCGCCGGTGCTCTTGCAGCCCGCCGGGAGCGTGATGGTGATCTCGCCCTTGCCCATCGACGGGTCGCTCTTGGTGTCGACGTCGGTGCAGCTCGCGTTGCCGCCGGTGAACGACAGGCGGACGTAGCCGTCGTCGGTCGGCGTGCTGCCCACCTTGAAGCCGGTGACCTTCACGGTGACCATGGAGCCGGCGGTGATGGTGGTGCCGTCCATCAGCGGGGTCAGCCACGCCACCTGCGGGCGGCGGTAGTCGAGGATCGAGAAGCCGGTGGTGAGGTCAGCCAGCCGGGTCGCGCTGACCGAGTTGAGCTCCACCATCTTCGCGAAGTTGACCGCGGTGCCGGTCGCCTTGCCGTCTTCGGTCACGCGCACGAACTGCACGGTGAGCGACGAACGCGCGCCCGACGAGACGCCGGTGCCGAAGGTGCGGTCCTTGTAGGCGCCGGGCGGCTTGGGCATCACGAACCCGTCGGTGATCTTCGCCGGGTCGGAGTGCACCACCCACCGGTGCTCGTCATCGTCGGTGAAGATGGTGCGCACGAAGCTGATGCCCGTGGTGGTCACCGCGCTGGTGAACTTGAAGGTGCGCGCGGCGAGGCCGTTCTGGGTGGCGTCGGTGAAGTTGTACGCCGCCTTCTCGGGGATCACCGGGAAGCCGCCGCCCGGGCTCAGGTCGATGGGCGCAGCGCCCTTGGGGTCGAAGCTGAGCTTCCCGCTCGAGATGCGCGAGAAGATCGCCGAGGTGGCCAGGCCGGCCGAGGCATCGGTCACGCTCTTGAGCGACACGCCGAGCGCCACCAGGCCGTAGTCCGCGCCCTCGAGGCCGGAGTGGGTCGGCGCCATGCGCACGCTGACCAGGCCTTCTTCCGACAGGTCGAGCTGCTTGTCGGTCTTGTTGTTGACCGGGGCCATGGTGTTGACCGCCGCGCCCACGCCGAGCGGCACCACGCCGCGGCCGGGGGCCGACGCACCACCGAGGATGAGGACGCCGTCGATCGGCGTGCCGCGGAAGTTCGGCACGTCAGGCAGCCGGGCGACGAAGTTGAAGCCCAGGCCCACGCTCGCGTAGTCGTGATCGGCGGTGGTGAAGTGCGAGGTGTCCGAGAAGTTGGGCACGCCGTTCATCACCGGGGTGGCCTTCATGGTGAAGGACACGTCGCGGATCACCGACGAGTTGAAGTTGCGGAAGAGCGGGATCAGCCGCGAGAGGATCACGCTGTAGTTGATGTTCGCGGTGCCGCCGGTGAACTGGTCGAGCGGCAGGCTCGCCAGCGACACGTCGCCGAGGAGCGCCCAGGCGCTGCGGGTGCCGCAGTCACCGGTGGCGATCTTCGCTTCGTCCGGAGCGCCGGCCGAGGTGGTGCAGGTGCCGGCCAGGCCCTGCGCCGCGATGTTGGTCTTGATCATGGTGTCGCTCAGCGCCAGGTAGACGCCGTCGGGGAGCGGCACGGCCTTCTGGTTGATGTTGCCGATCTTGATGTCGGTCGGGCGGCTCGGGCCGAGCAGCTGCGAGAACGACAGGTCGGTGATCGAGCCGGCCACGGACATGCCGGCGAGGCCGATGTGCACGTTCGCGGTGGCGGGGGCGTTCTTCACGGTGCCCTTCTGGCCGCCGTACTTGTCGATCTGGTTCCGGCGCAGCGCCATCTCCAGGAAGTTCGCGTCGGTGCCGGTGCCCGTGTAGTTCGCGATGGTCAGGTAGTTGTAGTCGTTGTGGAAGACGCTGACCGAGATCGCGCCGGTCGCGCCGGTGGTCGAGACGCTCGCGGTGCCGTCAGCGGCGGTCTTCACCGCGCTGCCGAGCGCGCTGCCGTTGGGGTTCGACACCAGCACGTCGGCGCCCTGGATCGGGCGGCCGCTGAGCTCGTCGGTCACCAGCACCTTCACGGTGTTGGCCGCGACGGTCTTGGAGATGACCTGCACCAGGCCGGTGCAGTTGACCGAGCCGATGGTCGCCTTCACCGCAGCCTCGGGGGCGGTGTTCGCCGCCGCAGCGGTGAACTCGGCCGAGAAGCCCGTGGTGCTCGCCGGCACGGTGACCGCCGCGGTCGCCGCGCTCCAGGCGATGTCCGCCGCCTTCACCACCACCGGCTTGTTCGCCGCGTCCCACGCCGAGACGTAGAAGCGGAACTTGGTCCCTTCCTTCATCAGCTGCGCATCGGGAGAGATGGCGCACTTGGTGACCGTGCTCGCCGCGGGGGCGTCGACGCACTTGCCGCTGCGGCAGACCTGCGAGCCGCACTCGCTGTCGGCCGAGCAGAGGCCGGCGACGCAGGTGCCCTGGTCGCACTGGCAGCCCAGGCTGCCTTCACACTGGGGGAGCTTGTTGGCCTCGCCGCGCTTGGCCGCGGTGCAGTCCGCCTGCACGTGGCAGCCGGGCTCGCACTTGAACGTCATCGTGTTGCAGAAGAAGAGCTGCGGGTCGCCGCAGTCGTTGTCCGTCTGGCAGCCGGACGACGAGCCACCGCCGCTCGAGGCCGAGCCGCCGCCGGTACCACCACCGCCCGAGCCACCGCAGCCGGCCGTGAAGCCGATGACACCGGTCATCGTCAGGGCCAGACCGCAGGTCGCGAGAATCTTCGCGAGTCGCGAAAGTCCGTTCATTCCAAGCTCCTTGTTGTCGTGATGAAGACTTCGAAGAGAAAACCGAAAAAGGCGGCGCATTTGACGGGTGACGTTCCGCCTTGTCAACGGAACTAAGCCGCCGATCAGCAGCGAGCGGCGTGCCAGCCGCCAGAGGCCTGCGACGAGGCGAAATGGTGCGTTGACGCTCCGTCCTGATGCACGAGAACAAGGACAGTGCTGTCGCGATCGGGGAGACTTGACGCGCCGTGGCGCGCTCCGAACCCAAGCTCTTGAAGGCGCTCCTGCCCCAGGCGCTGGAATCGATCGCCGGCCGCAGCGGCAGCGGCGCGCTCCTGGCCCAGGTGTGGCGCGAGGCGGTCGGCGAGACCATCGCGCGGCAGACCGCGCTGCGCACCGTCGGGCGAGGCGTGCTGGTGGTGAGCTGCGAGTCGGTCGCGTGGGCGAAGGAACTCGAGGGCCGCCGCGAGGAGCTGCTCCAGCGCCTCAACGCCCGCCTGAGCGACAAGCTGACCCGCCTGGAGATCGCCGTGGGAGGCCGATGAGCACCGTCAACGTGATCGCCCGGGAGCTGGCCGCCAAGGTCGTCTTCTACGGGCCTGGCCTGTCGGGCAAGACGACGTCGCTCAAGCGCATCTACGACACGGTGAAGCCCGCCCACCGCGGCGAGCTGATGAGCCTGCCCACCGAGGCCGACCGCACGCTCTTCTTCGACTTCCTGCCGGTGAAGGTCGAGCGGGTGGGCGACTTCTCGGTGCGCCTGGCGCTCTACACGGTGCCCGGGCAGGTCTTCTACAACGCCACCCGCAAGCTCGTGCTCCAGGGCGCCGACGGCGTGGTGTTCGTCGCCGACTCCCAGGCGGCGGCCGAGGACTCCAACCTGGAGTCGATGCGCAACCTGGAAGAGAACCTCGCCGAGCAAGGCGTGCGGATCGAGCGCTTCCCGCTGGTGCTCCAGTACAACAAGCGCGACACCCCGACGGCGGTGAGCGTCGAGCGGCTGCGCGAGCTGCTCAACCCCCGCGGCGTGCCCGACTTCGAGACCTGCGCCACCAGCGGCCAGGGCATCCTCGACGCGCTGAAGGCCATCATGCGGCTCGTCATTCGCGACCTCCGGGGCAAGAAGGTGGTGCCCCCTGCCCGGCCGTCGTCGCCCAAGCCGGCGTCGCCCGCGAAGAGCGCGCCCGAGCCCGCCGTCGCCGGGCTGGAAACCCAGATCCAGCAGCACCTGGAGACGGGGGCTGCCGCCGAGCTCGGGCCGGCCGGTGCGCTCGCGCCCGGCGTGCTCCTCGACGTGGCGAAGGTGGCCGACCAGACCTTCCGGGCCCGCGAGTACGTGGACTGCGTGCGGGCCTGCGCCGAAGGGCTCAAGCGCGCGCTGGCCTTCGCCGGAGACGGCCCGCCCGGTGCGCAGGCCTACCTGCTGGGCGTCGACGGGCGCGACGTGCTGCAGCTGCTCGCGCTCGCGAGCCGCGAGCACGCACGCATGGACGACGCCGCGTTCGGCCTGAGCGTGCTGATGCAGGCGCTGGCGCGATGCAGCGCCGCCGGGTTGCCCCACCCGGACGAGTAGTCAGCGGCGCAGGAAGCCGTCGAGGCGCTCGCGCACCGAAGGCCACTCGTCGGCGAGGATCGAGT
>JAIBBQ010000284.1 GCA_019694595.1 Myxococcaceae bacterium | reverse complement strand
CCGAGGCCGGGCCGGCCGGGCGCGCCGACACCGCGAGCGGCGAGCTCCCCGAGCTCGGGCCCACGCCCTTGGCGGGCACCGCGAGCGGCCCCGAGCCGGGCTTGGCCGGGGCAGGCACCGTGCCGGCGGCCTTCACCGCGGGCACCGCACCGGACACCGGGGCCTTCGCCGTCGCCGCAGCGGCAGCGGGCGCCGCGGCGGTGGTGGGCTTGCCCATCGGGGCGGTCGCCTTGGGCGCGGCCTTGGCTGCGGCGCTCTCCACCGCGGCGGCGAGGCTGCCCATCGGGCCGTCGGTGTCGTCGTCGAGGTCGTCGAGGTCCACGTCTTCCGACGAGAGGTCGGGCGCCGCCGGCTTCTTCGCCGCGTCCTTCTGCAGCTGCTGCTTGCGCAGGCGCGCCTTGAAGACGTCGCGGCGGTACGTGCCGTCTTCCATCTCCTTGAGCGTGCGCATCCACAGCCGCTCGTAGGTGGCGAACTTGTTCTGCAGGTTGTTGACCCGGAACTTGGCGTTGGTCTGCCGCACGAACGTGTTGCGGATCTGCTGCAGCTTCTTCTTGATGGCCTCGTGCTTGTCGGTGGGCGGCCGGCGCTCGACGCCGAGGAAGTACTGCTCGTACGCGCCGCGCAGCATGGCGAGCTCTTCCTCGAGCGCGTCACACAGCTTCATCACCTCGGCGGCGTCGCCGAGGGTCTTGCGGTCGCTGAGCGCGGATTCAGCCACGAGGCCTGGAAGCTTACCCGACGGCGAGGGCGTTCAGGTCCACCTTGGGCTGCGCCTGGCGGTCCTTGAGGCCGCGGTAGAGCACCGTCGCCCCCAGGCCGAACAGGCAGAGGCTGATGAACTGGCCGATGGACATGTTGTACCAGGCCTCGAGCGGCACGCTCCGCGCCATGGCGTCGAGGTGGAAGTACTCCAGCGCCGAGTGCAGCGTGCCGCGGGCCGCGTCGCCGCGGAAGAGCTCCACCGAGGTGCGCAGGCAGGCGTACAGCACCAGCCAGAGGCCGAAGATCTGCCCTTCGAAGCGCCGGTAGCGCCGCAGCGTCAGGAGCCCCACGAACAGCAGCAGCTGCCCGGCCGACTCGAACAGCTGCGTCGGCCACACGCCGAAGGTGTGCCCGTGCTCGGCGACCCAGTCGCTCATCTTCACCGCGCCCGGCACCGCCTCGTGGAACAGCTGGCCGGTCGACTCCAGCACCCAGCGCTGGTCCTGCGCCTGGTCCTGGAACGCGAGGCTCGGCGTGCCCGCCAGCCCGCCGAAGACGTTCTTCGCGCCCGGCCCGGGGAAGTGCACCGCGAGCTTGGTGCCCAGCGGCGCCACGTCGCCCCAGCAGCAACCGGCGGCGAAGCACCCCAGGCGGCCCAGCGCCTGGCCGAGCGACACCATCGGCATGCAGACGTCGGCCAGCCGCAGGAACTCGATGCCCCGGCTCTTCGCGTACCAGAAGGCGGTGACCGACGCGCCGATGAGGCCGCCGTAGAAGACCAGGCCGCCGCCGAGGTCGAACAGCTTCTCGGGGTGCGCGGTGTAGTCCTTCAGGTTCACGATGATGAAGAGCACCCGCGAGCCGACCATCGCGCCGATGAAGATGTAGAAGGACAGGTCGAGCATCTGCAGCTGGCGCTCCTTGCCCAGCTGGCCCGGCCACTCGCGCCCGCACAGCCAGCTCGCCGCGGTCGCCGCCGCGATGAAGCCGCCGCCCACCAGCACCCCGTAGGTGTGAATGGGAATGCCCTGGTGCTTGCCCGCGATGCCCAGGAAGGGCACCGAGTCGAGCGAGTAGTACATGCCCACCAGCGACAGGCCCACGCCGCCCAGCGCGTACTTGATGGCCCGCGCGCGGCGCTCGTCCTTGGTCGCTTCCGCGGCCTGGCCGGTCTTGGGGTCCACCGCGCCCACCGCGCCGCGCCAGCCGCTCCACGCCGCGTAGGCCACGATGAAGGCGCAGGCGACGTACAGCCCCAGGCGCGCGCCGTCGGTGTCGAAGATGAACTGGTAGATGACGGGGAGCATGTCGACGTTCTCCTGGAGAAGCGTTCGGCGTCAGGCCGCGCTCTGCGCGGGCACCGGCTTGGCGTCCTTCTTCTCCTTGCGCACGAAGGAGTCGATGAGCAGCAGCCCGACCCCGACGCAGATGGCCATGTCCGCCACGTTGAAGCTCGGCCAGGCCGCCTTGTCGAACCAGTGCGCCTCGAGGAAGTCGATGACGAAGCCGCGGGCGAGCCGGTCGATCCAGTTGCCCACCGCGCCGCCCAGCACCAGCGGCAGCCCGTAGTAGGCGAAGCGCTCGACCTTCGCGCCGGTGAGCTTGGTGAAGTAGTAGCTGATGAGCACCACCGCGCCGAGCGTCACCAGGTGGAACAGCGGCCCGCGCAGGTTCTCGGGCAGCCCGCGGAACAGACCGAACGCCGCGCCCGGGTTCTCCGCGTAGCGCAGCCGGAAGAAGTTCTCCGACACGGTGATGGCCCGCTTCGACTGGTAGTGGAAGCCGTCGAAGCGCAGCTCCGGGGCGTCGTGGAGGAACACCCCGATGCCGTCGCCCCCGCCCTTGCCGTCGAGCGCGGTGGTGAGCTCGGAGAGCACCTCGAACTTCACCCACTGGTCGAGCGCCACCACGCCCAGGGCAACCGCGATGAGGACGACGTATTTCTTCTGCACGCCCGGGCCATAACGTCAGACGGCGTGGGAAGCAAAGCGTCCCCGCGCGCCGTGGCGAACCGGTGAAAATGACGGCACTCCGCGAATGAAATGACGGCGTTGCGGCCGGGGCCTCGCGGTCACGCGGACGAGGAGCGGGCACGCCGGTCGCACTCACGCCTTCCCGACGCGCAACGGGAGGCAGGCCATGACGAACTTCAAGATGAGCGCCGACGGGGTGCACCGCACGCTGGTCCCGGTGGTACTGGTGCTGGTGGCGGCGGGGACCGCGAGCACCGTGGCGGCGACCGCGGTGGGGCCGCTGGTGGTCAAGGTGGCGGTGCTGGGGTCGATGGCGCTCGCCTGGGTGAGCCTCGCGGGCGCGCTCGCCTGGGGGCCACGCGAGGTCGAGGTGGGCGCGCACGGCTTCAAGGTGCGGCGGGCGTTCGGCTGGCCGCTCGAGGTGGCGGCCGAGGACATCGAAGGCGTGGGCCCGGGGCCGGCCTTCCACGGTGAGCGGGTGCTGCGGCTGTTCGGCTGCGGCGGCTTCGCGGCGAGCTACGGGCTCTACTGGACCCGCTCGCTGGGGCGCTTCCGGCTGTACACCCGGAAGTGTCGCGGGCCGACCGTGCTGGTGCGCCGCCGCCACGCGCTCCCGCTGGTGCTGGGGGCCGACGACGCCCCGGGGCTCGAGCAAGCGCTCTCGGCGCTCCGGCGCTGAAGGAGCGAAGGCGGTGAGCGCCGCGGCTGACGCGGCGCGCGCTCGAGCGGGGGCGGGTGGGGCAGGGCGCTCGTCTGGAGCGCCTTCGCCCTACCGCACCGCCTCGGTGCAGCGGCCGCAGAGCTCCTGCGCGCCCACCTCGGGCTGGAAGCGCCAGCAGCGCGGGCACTTGTTGCCTTCGGCCGGAGCCACCAGCACCTGCAGCGTGCCGGTGGGCACGGTGACCGCGGTCGCGCCTTCGGGCGCGGCGTTCACCAGCTCCACCCCGCTGACGATGAAGAGCTCGGGCAGCTCGGCGCGGTGGTTGTCGAGCAGCGCCCGCGTCGCGCCGTCGGCGAACACCACCAGCTTCGCTTCCAGCGACTTGCCGATGGCCTTCTTCTGGCGCGCCGCCTCGAGGAGCGGCAGCACCCCGGCGCGCACCTGGAAGAGCGCGTCGTAGGTCTCCGCGAGCACGCTCGGCCGCGCGCCGTCGGCCCCGGGGAAGTTCTCCAGGAACACCGACTCCAGCTTGGCGCCCGGGAGGAAGCCGTAGGCCTCCTCGCAGGTGAAGCTCATGATGGGCGCGAGCACCACGATGAGCTCCTTCGCCACCCGGTAGAGCACCGTCTGCGCGCTGCGGCGCTCGGGCCCGTCCTTGCGCAGCGTGTAGAGCTTGTCCTTGAGGATGTCGAAGTACACCGCCGACAGGTCCGCCGCGCAGTAGTCGATGACCGCGTGGTGCACGGTGTGGAACTCGAAGGCCTCGTACGCCGCGCGCACCCGCGCCACCAGCTGCTGGTGCCGGCTGAGCGCCCAGGCGTCGAGCGGCTGCAGCGCCGCCACCGCGTGCTTCGCGGGGTCGAAGTCGTAGAGGTTCGACAGCGCGTAGCGGATGGTGTTGCGCACCTTGCGGTAGGAATCGGACAGCGACTCGAGGATGGGCTTCGAGAGCCGCACGTCGTCGCGGTAGTCGCTCGAGGCCACCCACAGGCGCATCACCTCGGCGCCGTGCTGCTTGATGATCTCTTCCGGCCCCACCGTGTTGCCGAGCGACTTCGACATCTTGTTGCCGTTGCCGTCGACCACGAAGCCGTGGGTGAGGCACGTCTGGTACGGCGCCTTGCCCATGGTGCCCGCGCCCACCAGCAGCGACGAGTGGAACCAGCCGCGGTGCTGGTCGCTGCCTTCCAGGTACAGGTCCACCGGCACCGACATGTTGGGCCGCTTGGCCGCCACCGCCGCGTAGCTGCAGGCGGAGTCGAACCACACGTCGAGGATGTCCGTCTCCCGGCGGAAGGCCGACTTCCCGCACTTGGCGCACTTCGCCCCCGGAGCGAGGAACTGCTCCACCGGCGTGCGGTACCAGACGCCCGCGCCTTCCTTCTCCACCGCGTCGGCGACGCGGCCCATGAGCCCCGCGTCCACGTGCGGCTCGTCGCAGCCCTCGCACAGCGCGATGGGGATCGGCACGCCCCAGGTGCGCTGGCGGCTGATGCACCAGTCGGGGCGCGTCTCCAGCATCCCGCGGATGCGGTCCCGACCCCACGCCGGCACCCACTTCACCTGGTGGTCGATGGCCGCGAGCGCCTTCTCGCGCAGGCCGTTCTTCTCCATGCCGATGAACCACTGCGGCGTGGCGCGGAAGATGATGGGCCGGTGGCAGCGCCAGCAGTGCGGGTAGCTGTGCTTGAGCGTGTCGGTGGCCGGGTTGAGCAGCACGCCCAGCTCCACCAGCCAGGCGATGACCTTGGGGTTCGCCTCGAACACCGGCGTGCCCGCGAGCCGCTCGCCCACCGAGTCGTCGTACTTTCCGTCGTGGCGGACCGGGTTGTAGACCTCGAGCCCGTGGGCGAGGCCCACCTCGTAGTCCTCGGTGCCGTGGCCGGGCGCGGTGTGCACCAGCCCCGTACCGGCATCCAGCGTCACGTGGTCGCCGAGCAGCACCTTGCCGGTGCGCGGGTAGAAGACGTGGGAGTACTCGAGCCCCGCGAGTTCCTCGCCCGTCGCGTAGGCGAGCACCCGGGTCGGGTCCACCAGCACCGCGGCGTCGAAGGTGGTGTCGGCGGCGGCCACCTGCTTCACCTTCAGGTGGTCGGCGGCGCACGCCTCGAGGAAGCGGGGCAAGAGCCCCTTCGCCACGCACACCGTGCGCTTCTCGTTCAGCGCGTAGAAGACGTACTCCAGCTTGGGGTTGGCGCAGATGGCGAGGTTCGCCGGCAGGGTCCACGGCGTGGTGGTCCAGATGACGAAGTCGACCGGCTTGCCCTGGAGCGCCGAGAACTTCGCGCCCAGGTCGCCCTTGGCGCTGAAGGCCACGTAGACCGACGGCGAGGTGTGGTCGTCGTACTCGACCTCGGCCTCGGCGAGCGCGGTGGCGTCGGTGAGGCACCAGTACACCGGCTTCTTCTTGCGGAAGAGGCTGCCCTGGGCGGCGAACTTCGCCAGCTCGCGGATCTCCTGGGCCTCGTAGTCGAAGGTCAGCGTGCGGTACGGGTCGGCCCAGCGGCCGAGCACGCCCATGCGCTTGAACTGCTCGCGCTGCACGTCGATGAACTCCAGCGCGTATTCCCGGCACTTCTGCAGGAACTCGTCGCGCGAGAGGCTCGCGCGGTCGACCTTGTTCTCGCGCAGCCGCTTCTCGACCGCCTGCTCGATGGGCAGGCCGTGGCAGTCCCAGCCCGGCACGTAGTCCGCGCGGTGGCCGGTGAGCGCCTTGAACTTCACCACGATGTCCTTGAGGATCTTGTTGAGCGCGTGGCCCGCGTGGAGCCGCCCGTTGGCGTACGGCGGGCCGTCGTGGAGCACGAAGCGCTTGCCGTCGGGCCGGGCGTCCACCACCTTGGCGAACAGGCCCTGGGCGTCCCAGCGCTCGAGCGTCTTGGGCTCCAGCTGGGCGAGGTTCCCCTTCATCGGGAACTCGGTCTGGGGGAGGTTCAGCGTGGCCTTGTAGTCCTTCGTCGGTGCGGTCATGACGCGCTGCCGCGTAGCACGGGGCCAAACCCCCGAGGGAACGGAAGATCCACGCCGCGGAAGAAGTGCCGTAGCATTTCCTCCGCGGCGCTCCGTCGAACGCTTTGCCTCATGTCCACCACCTCCTCACACCCCCTGACGCGCCGGCCGGGCACTCCATGACGGGGCTGCTCGTCGCCTGGCTGATTGCCGCCCCGGTGCCCTGCGAGCAGGGGTGCGCCAACGCCCAGCGGCTCTGCCAGGAAAAGTGCTCCGACGAGCGCTGCCCCCAGCGGTGCCTCGCCCGCGCCCAGGAATGCCAGGACGTGTGCACCGTCAAGCGGCGCGCCGAGGAAGCCAAGATCAAGAAGGCGATGGAGAAGGACTCGGCCCGGCGCCCGCAGTCGCTCCCGGGCGCGCCCCGGCCGAGCGGAAAGAAGAAGGGACACTGACCCATGCTCGCGCTCGTGCTCTTGCTGCTGTCCCAGTCCCCCGACGCCCAGTGCCACCAGCGCTGCGGCCAGGCGATGGACCAGTGCCTCAAGGCCTGTCAGGCCCAGGGCAACACCCCGCGCGAGAAGGCCATGGCCTGCCTCAAGCGCTGCGGCGACCAGCAGGAGCCCTGCCTCGACGCCTGCGACCGCGCCGGCAAGAAGAAGTAGCCGCGCGAATCAGGTCCCCAGCCCGCCCTGGGCCGCGGTCAGCAGGAATTCGAGGGAGTGGA
>JAIBBQ010000283.1 GCA_019694595.1 Myxococcaceae bacterium | reverse complement strand
TGCTCCGACCTCGATGCGGCCTACAAGGCACGCGAGCAGGAGCTCGCCGACGCCGGAGGCACCGGAGGCGGTGGCCCGAAGGGCGGCGGTGCGGGCGGCGGCTCGGCGTCGGGTGGCGGCGCCGCGGCCGGTGGCGGAGCGGCCTCCGGCGGTGGCGCGTCATCCGGCGGCGGCGCGGCGTCGGGCGGTGGTGCCGCATCGGGTGGCGGCTCGGCGTCGGGCGGTGGTTCGGCCTCGGGCGGTGGTTCGGCCTCGGGCGGCGGCATGGCCGGCGGGGGCAGCGGCGGTGGGTCGGCGGATGCAGGCTGCCAGGCCCTGCTCTGCCTGACGGGCAAGTTCGACGACGGCGGCGTTCCCCAGTGCACCGCAGCGGCCGCGGCGGGCGGCGACAACTTCGTGGTCGCCTGCTCGACGCAGAACAGCAACACCGTGCGCCTGGTGAGCCCGGTCGGCGGCGACTGGAAGGCGACCGCGACCGGCTATTACTTCTACGGAGCCGACGGCCTGTCGAAGACGGACTTCTGGTTCGCCGACCCGCTGATCGAGCACTTCACCTCGGTGAACAACAACGATCTCGCGTCCGACTGCGCGTACGACGCCGGGCCGTACTGGTACTCGGCGAGCGTGCGCTCGAAGGACGAGGCCTGGTTCGCCGGCACCGACAACGCGCTGTGCCGCTGGCGGTCCGACGCGGGCTTCGAGCCCCAGAACGAGGTGCTGGCGGGCATGACGCTCTGGGAGGTGTGGGTCGGTCCGGGTGGCCGGGTGATCACCGGCGGCGCCGATGGGCTCCTGCGCCAGCTCGACGGCGGCATCATCGACGCCGGCTTCGGCGGCGGAGTCATCGACATTCACGGCATCGCCGACGACGACTTCTGGGCGGTCGCCGACTCCAGCAACTTCGCCGCGCACGTCGTGGGCAACACCGTCACCCGGCTGCCGCTGCCCAACCCCGGGCACACCGTGCGTGCCCTGAGCGCCAGCGAGGTCTGGGTGGGCGGCTACGAGTTCCTGATGAAGCTCGACGGTGGGGAGTTCGGCGACGTGGGCGTCGCGCCCATCGGCGGCGCCGTCGGCCGCAACTTCTACTTCGTGCGCGAGAACGGCGCCGACGAGCTGCTCATGGGCGGCTCGCTGAACAACGACGATCACCAGGGCTTCGTCTACCGGTTCCGCCGCCAGGGTCACTGAGCGGCGGCGAGCAGGCGGGGCAGGACTTCCCCGCTCTTGCCCACCTCGACGCGGTCGAACCGCCGCGCGTGCTCGCGGTTCGGCGCGAGGTCCACCAGCACCGTGGTGCCGCCGACCTGCTTCGCGGAGTCCACCAGCCCGGCCGCCGGGTAGACGAGCCCGCTCGTTCCCACCGCGAGGAACACCAGGCGATTGCCGGCCTCGGCGATGAAGCGGTCGATCTGCCGCAGGTGCTTGGGGTCGAGCATCTCGCCGAACCACACCACGTTGACGCGGATGCGCTGGCCGCACGTCGGGCACACCGGCACCGGCTCGCCGAGGTAGGTCCGCTCGTCGGGGAACGGCACGCGGCACCGCTCGCACTTGCTCTCGAAGAGCTCGCCGTGAATCGCGAGCACCCGCTGGCTGCCCGCTTCGCGGTGGAGGCCGTCGACGTTCTGGGTGGCGAGCAGGAAGCGATCGCCCAGCGCGTGCTCGAGCGCCACCAGCGCCCGGTGCCCAGGGTTCGGCGCCACCGTCTTCCTCGCCTGGCGACGCTCTCCGTAGAAGCGCCACACCAGCGCGGGGTCGGCGTCGAAGCCTTCGGGAGAGGCCACCTCGGTGACGGGGTGGCCTTCCCACAGGCCGCCCGCCCCGCGGAAGGTCGGCACCCCGCTCTCGGCGGAGATGCCGGCGCCGGTGAGCACCAGGACACGGCTGTCGGGGCGGAGCGGAAGGGGCGTCATCGGCCGTAGAGTGCCCTGAATGTCGAAGGCCTTCACCAGCGAGGAGACCGCCGACGAGGTGATTCCCGGCCGGGCGGTGGTGCGCGCCAGGGCCGGCGAGCGGCGCCCCATCACCGCCGAAGGTCAGCGGGCGCTCGCCGAGGCCTACGCCCGCGCGCAGGCCGAGCGCTCGACCGAGCCCGAGTCCGTGCAGCGCCTCGCCGCTCTCGCCGCGCTCCTGGACAGCGTGGAGGTGACCGCGGTGTCCCGGGACCCGGACGGCGGCGCCGGGTTCGGCTGCACGGTGACGGTGCGCGACGATGCCGGAAAGACGCTGCGCTATCGGCTGGTCGGCCCCGACGAGGCCGATGCGCGCCAGGGGGCGCTGAGCATCGTGTCGCCACTCGGGCGGGCCTTGCTCGGCTGCCGCGTCGGGCAGGCGCTCGAGGTCGAGCGGCCCTCGGGAGTGCTGGAGCTCGAGGTGCTGGGCATCGAGCCGTGACGGTTCCGCGTTAGCGTCGGCTCCGAGATGGCGAGCCTCGGACACGTGGCGCTGGGCATGGCAGCGGGGCGGCTGTGGGCCCCGAAGGGCGCGTCCGCCCGCACGCTGTGGAAGCCGATGCTCGCCTTCAGCGCGCTCTCGATGCTCCCCGACGCCGACGTGATCGGGTTCCGCTTCGGCGTGGAGTACGGCGACGAGTGGGGTCACCGTGGCGCCTCGCACGCCCTGCTCTTCGGACTCCTGCTCGGGCTCGCCGCTGCGGGGCTCGCCAGGCTCGCGGGCAGCCCCTTCGCCCGGACCGCGGCCATCGCCTCGGTCACTGCGATGAGCCACGGCGTGCTCGACGCGCTCACCAACGGCGGGCTGGGCGCTGCGCTGCTCTGGCCGTTCAGCCAGGAGCGCTTCTTCTTCCCCGTGCACCCCATCCCCGTGGCGCCCATCGGCCTCGGCATGCTGTCCCAGCGCGGCCTGCTGGTGCTCGCGGTGGAGCTGATCCTCTTCTCGCCCTTCCTGCTCTACGCGACGTTTCCCCGCCGCCGCTGAATGGCCACCGCGCTCACCCACGCGGTGCTCCCGATGCTCGCGGGCCGCGCGCTCGCTCCGGGTCAGCGCGTCACCGCCCGCTGGCTGGCGGTGGCGGGCCTCGCCTCCACGGCCGCCGACCTGGACGCGCTCGCTCCGGTGTTCGGCCAGGGCGTGGTCGACGTGTTCGAACCCCGGGGACTCGGGCACTCGCTGCTGGTGGCCGCGGTGTTCGCCGTGCTGGGCGCCCTCGCGTTCCCGGGGCAGCGGCGCGCCGCGCTGTGGCGACTCCTCGCACTGGCGGCGTCCCACGGAGCGATCGACGGCCTCACGCTGGGCGCGCCGGGCGTCGCCTGGCTCCTGCCGTTCAGCGACCAGCGCTTCCTGCTGCCACTGCGGCCGATCAACGCCATCCCGCTCGGGCTGCCCGAGGTGTTCAGCGCCTTCGGCGCGGTGGTGCTGGCGCAGGAAGTGCTCGTGCTGTGGCTCCCGGTCTGGCTCGCCGGCCGCGCGTTGGTCGGCGCACGAGATCGCCGGGCCGCCGCGGTGCTCGTGAGCTGGGCGGTGGTCTGCGTCGTGGCCTTCGTCACCGGGTGCTTCGCCCACCTCGAGCCGCGCCCGCTGCGCCCGATCCCCGCGGAGGACTCCATCGCGCGCGTGGCCTTCACCCAGGGACCGCCGCTGACCCGCTTCGACGCGCTGGAAGCGAGCGGTCTCTTCGGCCGGCCGCTCACGCCGGTGGTGGCGCCGTGGTCCTCGTCCTTCTTCCCTGCGTGGCTCGGCAGCGAGGCGGGGCGCTGGCAAGACGGGACGCTGTCCCTGGCGTGGCGGACCATCACCGGCACCTCGCCGCCCACCTTCGAGCGCCTGGAGCACGAGGAGCTCACGCGCCTGTCTCCCGCCGAGAAGTACGACCTCGCCGTGGGCGACCCCGACTTCCCGGCGACCCGCGCGGCGCTCGCGCGCACCCACAACGGCCACCCGCGGTTCTGGTTCGGCTTCTGCAACGGCGTCGCTGGCGCGGCCCTCTCGGAGCCGGAGCCGTTCCGCGTCGTCCGGGTCGACGCGCCGGGTGGGCGAACGGTGCGCTTCTTTCCGCAGGACATTCGCGCGCTGCTGGCGGTCTCGTACTACTGGCAGACCGACGAGCTCGAGCTCGGTGGCGCCTGCCCGAGGGCGAGCTTCGACTCCGGCGCGACCTGCAGCATGAACCCGGCGACCTTCGCCCTCGCACTCCTCAACCTGCTCGGTCGCGAGCGCCGCTCCTTCCTGGTCGACGTCTTCCCTTCGCCGCGCGGGCAGTACGCGGCCATCGCCTCGGCGACGGTGACCGTCGTCCGCCCACCCTATCCGCCGGCCGACGAGCCACGGGTCGCGGAGCTCCAGGCGGTGACGGCCTCACTCGTCGACCTGCGCTTCGACGTCACGCTGAGCTCGACCGAGCTCGGCATCGCCGAGGGCATCGCACTCGAGCGCCCCGGCGACCCCACCCGCTACCGCCGCATCGGCGTGCGCCCCTCGCGCTGGAGCTGGTCGGCCACCGTCGCGCTCGATGCGCAGGGGCAGCTCCTCGGCGGCCGCTGGACCGGTGACCCTCCCGACGGGCCGGACTCGATCCTCCTCGCCTCCGGTGGTCCGCTGGTGAGCGACGCCGGGACGCTGGTGGGCAGCCCAGGCATCCGCTGGCCGGTGGTGCAGGCGCTCGCCCGGGCCAGTGTCTCGGAGGGTGATGAGGAACCCACCCTGGTGAGCTGCGCGGCAATCCAGGCTGACTCCGGCCAACCGTGGCCAGACGGCGGCTGCCTGTAACCTCGGATGTCACACCCGAGAGGAGCCCGGTCGGCGCCACGGCAGATAACTGGGTGTCTTCCGGATTCTCACGAAACAAGAAGCCTTTGGGGAGCGCACCATGTCGACCACCGTCAAGACGCCGCAACACTTCGTAAAGACTGGCAAAATCGGCCACATCGGGGGAGCCATCTCGGGCGCGATTTCCAACGGCGGGCTGCGTGGCTCGCTGGTCGAGGCACGCAAGACCGTGCTCGCCGAGGCCAACAACTACGCCAATTCCCCGGCCCAGCGGCACGACGCGCAGGAGCGCCTGCTGCGCATCGAGACCGAGATCGATCGCAAGACCGGCGTGCCGACCTCCACCATCCCCGGGGTCAAGTCGCTCTACGAGGCCCGCGAAGAGCTGGTGAAGGACCTCAACAACCTGGCGAGCGACGTCGGCAAGCCGGGACCGGCGCGGGACGAGGCGCTCCAGAACCTGACCAACATCATGAATGCCATCGCTCGCGACGAGGCCGCGGCCGCGGCGGCGAACTCCGATCGCTCGAGCTTCTCCGCCTTCAAGAAGAAGCCCGTCGAGCTCTGAGCCGGCGGTGATGTCAGAGGGGGCTGCTAGGTCCTCTCTTCGTGAAGCGGGCCTATTCCCAGACCGAGGTGGCGACCCTCCTCGGGGTGGACGTCGCCCAGGCGCAGTCGCTGAGCCACCTCGTCCACGGCGAGGTCCGCGACCTCTACGACTTCCAGGACCTGGTGCTGCTGCGCAGCGCGCACGGCCTGGTCACCCGCAAGGTGTCCAAGGCCAAGATCGCCGCCGCGCTGGCGCGCCTCAAGGCGCAGCTGCCCACCAACCAGCCGCTGTCCGCGGTGAGCTTCGACGCGGCCGGAGCCGAGCTGGTGGTCGGCGTGGGCGACGCGCGGTGGAACGCCGAGTCCGGCCAGCAGGTCTTCGACTTCCGCGGCACGGCCAAGGGCGGCGCGGCGATGCTGCGCCCGACCGGTGCCGACGCCGAGCTCCTCTTCCGGCAGGGCGTGAACCTCGAGGAGCACTCGCCGGGCGAGGCGGTCGAGAAGTACCTCGAGTGCGTGGCCGCCAACCCCCGCCACGCCGACGCCCACGTGAACCTGGGCCGTCTACTCCACACCAGCCACCGCCTGCGCGAGGCCGAGGCCCACTACGTGGCCGCGCTGGTCGCCCGCTCGGGCGACGCGACGGCGACCTTCAACCTCGCGGTGGTGCTGGAAGACCAGGGCCGCACCGAGGACGCCATCGCCCGCTACCAGGACGCCATCGCGCTCGAGCCCAGCAACGTCGACGCGTATTTCAACCTCGCGCGGCTCTACGAGAAGAAGGGCGAGAAGATGGCGGCGCTGCGGCACCTGAAGGACTACCGGCGCCTGCGCGGCGGGCGCTGACCGCATGGTAAGGGGCAGGCGATGCCGCCCCGCTCCAAGAAGCCGGTCACCACCGAGCTCTCGCCCGCCAAGCGGCTGGTGCGCGGCCCCCTGCTGCGGTGGTTCGACCGGCACCGGCGCGACCTGCCCTGGCGGCGCACCAGCGATCCGTACGCCATCTGGCTGTCGGAGGTGATGCTGCAGCAGACCCAGGTCGACCGGGTGGTGGGCTACTGGCAGCGCTTCCTCGACGAGCTGCCCACGGTGAAGGCGCTGGCGAACGCCGAGCTGGCCCAGGTGCTCAAGCTGTGGAGCGGGCTCGGGTACTACTCGCGGGCGCGCAACCTCCACAAGGCGGCGAAGGCGGTCGTCGCGGAGCACGGCGGCAAGTTTCCGCGCACCGCGGAGGCGCTCGGCGAGCTGCCCGGGTTCGGGCGGTACACGGCCGGGGCGGTGGCCTCCATCGCCTTCGGGCAGGCCGCACCCATCGTCGACGGCAACGTGGCGCGGGTCTTCGCCCGGGTCTTCGAGATCGAAGGGCTGCCCGGCGTTCCCGCGCGCGAGGCGGCGCTGTGGGCCCATGCCGAGCAGCTGGTCGGCGGCGAGCGCCCCGGCGACTTCAACCAGGCGCTGATGGAGCTGGGGGCGCTGGTGTGCACGCCCAAGAGCCCGACCTGCCTGCTCTGCCCCCTCCACGCCGTCTGCCGCGCCCGCCGCACCGGCCGCGTCGACGAGCTGCCCCCGGCCCGCCCGCGCGCGGCGCGCAAGCAGCTCACGCTCGCGGTGGCGGTCGCCCGCCGCGAGCGCACCCTGCTCCTCGGCCAGCGCGCCGAGGGCGGTCTCTTCGGCGGACTGTGGGAGCTGCCGTCGGCGGAGATCGGCGCCGCGTCGGAGGGGCCCAAGGCGCTCCTGCGCTTGCTCGGCGACG
>JAIBBQ010000054.1 GCA_019694595.1 Myxococcaceae bacterium | reverse complement strand
ACCACGCCCGCCGCCGCGCCGATGGTCAGCGCCTCGAGCACGAACAGCGCGAGGATGGTGCGCCGCCGCATGCCGAACGCCAGCATCGTGCCCACCTCGCGCACCCGCTCGAGCACGCTGGTGGCCATCGCGTTGGCGATGCCGGTGGCGATGGCGAGGAAGAAGATGACGCCGGCGATGAGCACCACGCCTTCCTGCCGGCGCACCACGCCGAACATGTACGGCTGCGCCTGCCGCCAGGTCTGCACCTCGTACTCCGGCCCCAGACGCTGCCGCAGCGCCGCCGCCACCTGGTCGAGCGCGCCCAGGTCCTCCAGCGCCACCGCGTACTCGGTGACCTGTCCTTCGAGGCCGAGCAGCTCCTGCGCGAACCCGAGCGGCACGGTGAGCTGCCGCTTGTTCTCGAAGCGCAGCATCGTCTCGGTGACGCCCTTCACCTCCAGGTCGAGCGCGTTCATCCGCCCGCCGGGGCTCGAGGCGCTCAAGGTCAGGTGGGCCGCGCCGCCGGGCGTGGCGTGCAGGCTCGCGGCGAGCGCCACCCCGAGCAGCGCCTTGCCGCGGTCGTCGCTCGAGAGGTCCACGCTCCCGGGCATCAGGTCCTTGCCCCAGTTGGGGCAGGCGCGCCGCTCCAGCGCCGGGTCGATGGCGGTGCCCACCACGTTCGCCTGGCTCGCCCCGTCCGACAGCAGGCCCGCGAAGTGGATGCGGGGCGAGAGGCCCTTCACCCCCGGCACGGAGAGGATGGCGCCTTCCAGCGCCGCGCTGCGCGGCATCGAGAAGTGGAGCGGCAGCGCCTCGCGCTCCTCGAAGTAGCCGGCGCGGTGCACCTGGAGCGCCCCGGTGCGCCCGTCCACCACGCTCGCCACCACCAGGGAGATGAAGCCGTCGGCGCCGCCCTTGAGCACCACCACCACCAGCACGCCGAGCGCGATGGCGCACAGGGTGACCACGCTGCGCCGCGCGTTGCGCACCACGTTCCGCACCGCGAGCGACAGGAGCACCCTCATGTCGCGCTCAGCGCCTCGATGGGCTTGAGCCGGCTCGCGCGCACCGCCGGCCACAGCGTCGCCACCGCCGCGCCCACGGCCGCCACCGCGAAGGCGATGGCCAGCACCACGGGCTCCAGGCGGGGGAACATCATCGCCGGCAGCTCGCTGCCCGGAATCGGCACGCTCACCCCGCGGGTGTGCATCACCAGCACCGCGGCGGCGCCCAGCGTCACCCCGAGCAGCCCGCCCAGCGCGCCGGTGACCGCGCCTTCCAGCACGAAGAGCCGCACCAGGGCGCCCCGGCGCATGCCGATGGCGAGCAGGGTGCCGATTTCCCGTCGCCGCTCCAGCACGTTGGTGAGCATCGCGTTGAGCAGGCCGAGCAGCACCACCACCAGCAGCAGCACGATGGCGAAGCCGAAGGTCAGGTCCATCGTCGCCAGCAGGCCTTCGAGGAAGGGGAGCAGCTCCTTCCAGGTGTGCACCTCGTAGCCGGGCCCCAGGGCCGCCTCGAGCTCGCGCTTCACCCGCGGCACGTCCTCGTAGGACTCGACGCCCACCGCGAGCTCGGTGACCCGGCCTTCCATGCGCAGGAGCCGCTGCGCCAGCCCCAGCGGCACGAAGCCCATGCGCCGGTCGCCCGGGAGCGTGGACAGGAGCGTCGCGGTGAGCGCCACCGCCTCGCCGTTGAGGAGCCCGTCGCGGTCGTTCGCCAGGAGCACCGGCCACTGCGCCTCGTCGGGCTGCGGCGCGGTGGTGAGGCCCAGGCTGCGCGCCAGGTCGGCGTTGAGCCACGCCTCGCGCGCGGCGTCGTCCTCGAAGACGCGGCCCTGGCCCACCCACGCGAAGCGCTGCGGGCACACCACCCGCTCTTCCTTCGGCTCCAGCGCGGTGAGCATCAGCACCGCCGTCTTGCCGTCGCCCGCGGTGGACAGCATCGCCCCGAAGGTGATGCGCCCGGCGACCGCCGTCACCCCGCGCACCGCGCGCAGCTTCTGCCGCAGCGCCGGGCCGTCTTCCAGGTCGAGCGTCAGGGGCAGCCGCTCGATGCTGTCGACGTAGCCCGAGCGGTGAATCTGCAGCGCGCCCACCTGGCCCTGCACCAGCCCTCGCAGGAAGAGCTCCTGCTGCCCGGCGATGAAGGCCCGCATCGCCACCAGCGTCGCCACGCCCAGGCCGACCGCCACCACCGCCATCACCGTGCGCCGGCGGTTGCGGGTGACGTTGCGCAGCGCGAGCGAGAGGAGGCCCATTCAGCGCGCGTCGCTCACGGCGTCAGCCACACCAGGGCCGTGTGGTTGAACTCGTCGCCCGGCGCGGCCGCGGGCCACACCACGCGCCCACCGATGCGGGTGTTCCACTGGGCGTCGACGAGCGCGAGCACCCCGGTCGGCGTCGCGCGCAGCGCGTAGGGGTGGGACCCCGCGAACGTGTAGAGCAGCGTCGAGCCCCAGCAGGTGGCCCACGCCGGCGCGCCGTCGCTCCCGCGCACCGCGACCACCCCCGTCTGGGACCTCATGGCGGTCGAGTCGGGGCACCGCCCATCCAGCGCTGGCTGCGCAGGGAAGCCGATGCGGCCGCCCACCATCGCCGTCGTGGCGTACAGCAGCCCGCTCGGCGCGTCGTAGGCGTAGGCCAGGGGGCCGGCGAAGTCGGCACTCAGCATCGGGTGAAGGTCGATGCTCTGGGTCCACAGCAGGTGGTCGAGGTCGTCGAAGGCGAAGAGGGTCGTCGTCAGTCCGGTGGAGTCGACCTGGCTGTCGAGCACCTGGGTGCTGCCCTGCGCGAGGGTCGTGCCCACCACCCAGCGGCCCCCCGGGAGCTCGATGGCGGAGCGCGGAGGGGAGAAGACGGTGGCGGGTCCAGCGATGACGCCGCGGCTGCGCAGGCACTGCAGCCCGTCGTCCAGCTGCGCGAGGAACAGCGCCCCCACGAGCGGCACGCCTGCGTCGAGGCTCGAGCCACATCCGAAGTCGGCGACCGCCGAGAAGCGAGCCACCGCGAGGAAGCCTCCGTCGCTCGCCGGGAAGACCGCGCCCCACGCAGTCCCGGCACCTGCGGCCAGCCGCTGGGAGCGCAGCACCGCCAGCCGCGGGCCGAGCTCCACCAGGAACGTGTCGAACCCCGCATCGGGCCCCTGGAGCACCGCGCTCCCGACGGTCGCGGTGCCGGAGACGCCCAGCGTGACGAGCACGGTGTCGCTCGCGGTGCGCTGGAGCGAGCGCAGCTCGAGCTGCTGCCCCGCCGCCGACAGGCTCGCCGTCACCTGGCCGCTCACGTCGAGCTCCACCAGCGCGAAGGTCGAGACCATCGGGGCCGCGGAGATGGGCGGTTGCCCGGGCAAGGACAGCGTGCCGGAGAGCGAGGTGGAGACCACCACGTCCCCTGAGCGCCGCAGCACCACCTTCTGCTCGAGGCCGCCGCCGCCCCCGTCGGGGCCCTGGCTCCGGGTGAGCCACGCCACGCCGCCGTCGGGCGTCAGCCGCGCCACCACCAGGTCGAGCGGCGCATCGGAAGGGACGAGGGGAACCGTGACGCCACGCAGGCTCACCGTGGAGGTCACGAAGCCCGCCACCACCAGCGCCCCGTCGTCGTCCGCCACCGCCACGTCCTTCAGGGCCACGCCCTCGGGCAGGCTCTCCAGCGGTCCGTACGCGCGCTTGAACTCCACGCCGACGCTGCGCGCCTGGCTCATGGTCAGCCCGCACCGGAAGCCCGAGCAGTCGAAGCTGAAGCCCAGGAGGCGGGAGTCCTCCGCGGGTGTCGCGCGCAGGCCGACCAGCGTGCCGTCGTCGAAGCTCCGGGTGCACCCGCCGTCACACGCCTCGGCCAGGGATCCGAAGTCCACCACCCCGTTCCCGGTGAAGGACAGCGACAGGTCGCGCTGGGCGACGAAGCGGCTCGCCACGGTGGTGTCCTGGCGCACGACGAAGCGGCAGACCGCGTCCGGGCAGTCGGGCAGCGACCAGCCGCGGAAGGCGTGACCGGCCGCGGGGAGCGCGGTCAGCGTGAGCTCGGTGCCGGGCTCCACGCCGATGGTGCAGTGTGGGTCGGCGCAGGTGAGGTCCAGCGGCGCGACGTGCACCGCGCCTTCGCCAGTGCGGTCGAGCGTGAGCACCTTGGTGGTGCGGTCGCCCATGGTGAGCGAGGCGTCGGTGTCGCCCGCGACGGTGAAGGTGCACTCCGCCGCGGCCGTGGCGCACGCGCCGCCCCAGGCGAAGGTCGCCAGCGGCACCCCCACCGGCGCGATGCGCACCGTGGCCCCCGGCTGCACCTGCCGCTCACAGCCGCGGCTGCAGGTGGCGTCCTCGAGGCCGTCCACCGAGAGCACCGCGTTGTCTTGCGGGCGGCCGGCGAAGGTGAAGCGCAGCGTCTTCGAGGCCACGAAGGCCGCCGAGAGCCCGGGGCTGTCGGGGCCCACCGTGCAGGGGCCCGAGCCGGTGCAGGCGCCGTCGAAGCCGGCGAAGGCGCACCTCGCGGGGGCCTCGCCGTGTACCGCGGTCGCACGGCTCGGCAGCGGGCAGACGCCGTCGCAGCGGTACACGGTGGTGTCGTCCGACACCACCGCCGCGCCCGGACAGTCGCCCGTCACCGACACCCGGCCCGGGGCCACGCTGCACGCCGCGAGCGAGAGGCCGAGGAGGGTGAGGGCGCGCCGCATGGTCAGTTCTTCGGCTGCCCGACGGTGCCCTTGGCGAGGCAGATCTCCTCGATGAGGGCCATCGACTCGTCGTCGAAGTTGAGGAACTCGACGCCCATGCCGGCAACCTGGCTGCCGGGCGGGTTGACCCGCACCACCTTCCCCATGCCCTCGATGAGGCGCGAGCCGTCCTTGAGCGAGAACTGGAGGTAGATGATGGACCCTTCCTCGCGCGGCTCGTCGGTGCGGATGAACATGCCACCCGGCGAGATGTTGAGCGAGTACTCCGCGAGGAAGTCTTCGAAGGTGTTGAACCGGAACTGCACCAGCATCGCCAGGGGCGTGCGCTGGTGCTTGCGCCGGTCGTCGTGCTCGGAGTCACTCATGTCCGGCCGCACTCTAATCATTCCCACCCGCGGCGGATCCGCCCACAATGCATCGCATGCTGGGTCTCGACGTCGACGAGCGGGTGGCCGCCCTGGAGCTGGGCTTCAACGGCCTGGGCATCGACCGCTGGGGCGTCTCGAAGAAGCACCTCAAGGTCTTCTTCACCGCCCTGGGCTCGCTCTACCGCTACTACTTCCGGGTGAAGGCCTTCGGCCTCGAGCACGTGCCCCCCAAGGGCCGCGGCATGCTGGTCGGCAACCACTCCGGGGGCGTGGCCATCGACGGGGCCATGGTGCTGGCCTCGATGTTCTTCGACCTGAACCCGCCCCGCCTCGCCCAGGGCATGGCGGAGAAGTTCCTCAACGCGCTGCCCGTCTCGTCCACCTGGTCGTCGCGCACCGGGCAGCTCACCGGCCTGCCGGAGCACGCCGAGGCGCTGCTCCACGACGAGCGGCTCCTCATGGTCTTCCCCGAAGGCGCCCGCGGCACCGCCAAGCTCTACACCGAGCGCTACTCGCTGGTGGACTTCGGCACCGGCTTCATGCGCCTCGCGCTCAAGACGAAGAGCCCCATCATCCCCTTCGGCTTCCTCGGTGGCGGCGCGGCCATTCCCACCATCTTCAACGCGGTGGCGCTGGGGAAGCTCTTGGGCGTCCCCTACATCCCCGTCACGCCGTACCTGGTGTCGCTGCCGCTGCCGGTGAACCTCGAGGTGCACTACGGCGAGCCGATGCACTTCGAAGGCACCGGCGCCGAGGAAGACAGCGTCATCGGCGGCTACGTCGAGCAGGTGAAGCGCCGCATCGCCATGCTCATCGAGAACGGCCGCCGCGAGCGCCACGAGGCCAAGCACCGGAAGGACGCGCGGTGAAGGTCCTCGTCGCCGGCGCCGCCTCGGGGCTCGCCCGCCAGGTGGTGGAGCTGCTCCTCGCCGACGGCCACCAGGTCGCCGGCATCGACCGCCGCAGCTGGCCGGGCGCGCCGCCGCGCCTCGCGCTCCACGCGGTCGACCTGCGCAAGCGCGCCGCGGAAGACGTCTTCCGCCGCTTCCGCCCCGACGTGGTGGTGCACATGGCCACCGTCACCTCGCTGGTGATGGCCGGCGAAGAGCGCACCCGCATGAACCTGGGCGGCACCCGCGCCGTCTTCGAGCACGCCCACGCCTACGGGGCCAAGCACGTCGTCTTCGTCGGCCGCCACACGTACTACGGCGCCGCCGCCGACCTCGCGCTCTACCACCGGGAGGAAGAGCCGCCGCAGTCGCTGGGCACCTTCCCCGAGCTTGCCGACCTCGTCGCCGCCGACCTCTACGCCGGCACCACGCTCTGGCGCGGCCCCCACACCACCAGCGTGCTGCGGCTCTGCTACACGCTCGGGCCCTCGCGCCAGGGCACCCTCGCCAGCTTCCTGCGCGGCCACCGCGCGCCGCTGGTGCTCGGGTACGACCCGCTCTTCCAGTTCCTCGACGAGTCCGACGCCGCCAAGGCCATCGTGCTCGCGGTCGAGAAGCGCCCGCAGGGCATCTTCAACGTCGCCGGCCCCGCGCCGCTGCCCCTGTCCACCATCATCGAAGGCACCGGGCGCACCGCGGTCAGCGTGCCCGAGCCGCTGCTCAAGCTCCTCGTCGGCCGCTTCGGCTTCCCGTCGCTGCCGCGCGGCGCGCTCGAGCACCTCAAGTTCCCCGTGGTGGTGGACGCCACCGCCTTCAAGAAGGCCACCGGCTTCGAGTTCCTCGTCGACGAGGTGGAGACGCTGCGGCGCTTCCGGGCGCTCGGCCAGTGAGCGCGAAGGCCTCCGCCCAGGCCCTCGCCGCGCGACAGGTGGCGCTGGACCGGGCCCGCTGCCGCGCCCGGCCGGAGCTGCTCGAGCGGAAGTGGGCGCGCATGGCCGCCTCGCCCTTCGCCTTCCTCCGCGGGGCGCTCCCCGTCTTCGACGGTGCGCTGCGCAGCTGCGCGGTGCCGCCGTCGTTCACCGCCACGCTGGTGGGCGACCTCCACCTCGAGAACTTCGGCGTGCTGGGGCTCGAGCCGGGCCGCTTCCTCCTGCACGTCAACGACTTCGACGAGACGCGCTCGGGCCCGGTGGCGCACGACGTGCTGCGGCTGCTCACCAGCGTGCTGCTGGCGCGCGAGAGCCTGGGCGTCGACGGGCGCGAGGTGCAGTCTCTCGCCGAGGCGGCGCTCGACGGCCACCAGAAGGCCGTGTCCGGCAAGCGCCAGAGTCCGCCGTCGCTCCTCGTCGCCGCCGTGCAGGACGCGGAAGACGGGTCGCGCACCTTCGAGAAGCTCATCGACCCCGAGGCCCGCGCCATCCGCCGGGGCCCCAAGACGCCGAAGGCCCCCGCCGCCCTGCGCCGCGCCGTGCTGGAGGCGATGCCGGGCCACGTCTCCCGGTTGACCGACGAGGAGCGCCGCACGCTCGGAAGGCTCGAGTTCCTCGACGCGGCGTGGCGCGTGGCCGGCACCGGCTCCCTGGGCCTCACCCGGCTGGTGGTGCTCGCCGAGGGCCGGCGGGGCGCGCTCTGGCTCTTCGACGTGAAGGCATGCCCGCGCGGCGCCGCCGAGGTGGTCGCCGCGCTCCGCTCCGCGCTGCCGGCGCCGCCGTTCGGCCTCGGCGCGGTGCAGGTGCTGGGGCGCTCGATGGTGGCGCGCGCGCTGATGCCGGGAGAGGCCAAGCTCGAAGCGCAGACCCTGCGAGGTGCGGAGCAGCGGAGCGCGATTCACCACCTCGGCTTCCTGGCCGGGCAGGTCCACGCGCGCACCGCCACGCACGCCCGGCGCTTCTCGGCGGCCGAGCGGCGCGCGCTGCTCGAGCTCGCCCGCCACCTCGCCGGGCTGCACCACGAGGTGTTCCTGCACTTCTGCGCTGCCGTCGGCTGACGGACTCTTCTCGAGGAACTCGCACATGAGCGAACCGCTGACGCTGTGGGTCGACGACACCTTCGACAGTCCCTGGGCCTTCTCGGCCTTCATCGCGCTCACCGAGAAGGAGCTGCCCTTCACCCTGCGCGGGCTCTCGCTCGAGCGCGGCGAGCACCGGCGGCCCGGCTTCGGCGCGCGCACCGGCCGCATCCCCGCGCTGCAGCGGGGCGAGTACTGGCTCGCGGAGTCGGTGGCCATCGCCGAGTACGCCGCGGAGAACTTCCCGTACCCGGGCCACCCGCGCCTCTTCCCCGAGGACCTCGCCCGGCGCGGCGAGTGCCGCGAGGTGCAAGGGTATGTGCGCACCGGCTTCGAAGCGCTGCGCGCGGAGCGGCCGTCGCGCTCGCTCTGGGGCGCGCGCGTCACCGCGCCGCTGTCCGATGCCGCGCGGGCCGACGCCGACGCGCTGCTCGCCTACGCCGCGGGCCGCCTCGCCCCCGGCGCGCGCTCTCTCTTCGGCGCCTGGTGCATCGCCGACGCCGACCTGGCGCTCGCGCTGCAGCGGCTGGTGCTCAACGGCGACGAAGTGCCTCGTGCGCTGGCCGACTACGCCGCGGCGACCTGGGACCGACCGAGTGCCCGGGCCTGGCACGCCCTGGAGCGACCGGCCGGGCCGATTACTTCACCACCACGTCCTTGAGCTCGTCGTTCTTGGCCTTCATCGCCTTGAGCAGGCCGTCGAAGCCGCTCTCCTTGATGAGCGGCTGCACCTGGTCGTCGCGGATGCCCTGGAGCATCGAGTCGCCCAGCACCGAGACGTCGATGACCTTCCAGTCCTTGCCCGACTTGAGCAGGCGGTACTTCACCTTGAGCTCCTGCTTCTTGAGCGGGTGGTTGATGAGGATGGTCGAGGCGATGGCCGCGGTGTCCCCTTCGACGGTGGGCTCGTCGTAGAGCACGGTGTCGAGGTTCTCGAAGTTCTTGCGAATCTTGGGGAAGGCGATGCGCGCGAAGAGCAGCTGGAACTGCTCGATGAACGTCTTCTTCTGATCCGCGCTCGCCTTGTCCCAGGCGTCGAGGCACAGCTCCTTGCCCTGCGCCTCGCCGGCGAAGTTCTTCAGGGCCAGCACGTCCTTGCCGTAGCGGACCGAGTTCACCACCGTCTTCAGCGGCTTCGAGACGTCGTCCTTCGGGGTGGCGAAGGCCAGCGGGGCGGTGGCGAGGCAGACGAGCGCGAGCAGGCGGGTCATCGGGAAGCTCCGGCGAGAGGGGTGGGTCGGCATCGCTCCTACCAACGACGGCGGCCGGAGGCAGCAATTCAGAGTCGTTTGACAGTGCGCAGGTGCGGTGCAATGAGCCGGGGTCAAACTCGCGCGCCTTTCGACCATCGTGCCGACCGCGCGCCCCTTCGAAGGAAAGCGACGACCATGCCGCAGGACTATCTCTTCACTTCCGAGTCCGTCACCGAAGGTCACCCGGACAAGATCGCGGATCAGATCTCCGACGGCGTGGTCGACGCGCTCGTCGCCAAGGACCCGTACGCGCGCGTCGCCGTCGAGACCCTGGTGAAGACCGGTCTGGCCATCGTCGCCGGTGAGGTCACCACCAACGCGTGGGTGGACATCCCCAAGATCGTCCGCAGCACCATCTGCCGCATTGGCTACACCGACAGCGCGATGGGCTACGACGGCAACACCTGCGGCGTGATGGTGGCCATCGAAGGCCAGTCGCAGGACATCGCCCGCGGCGTCGACGAGAAGAAGAACAAGGAGCAGGGCGCCGGCGACCAGGGAATGATGTTCGGCTACGCCTGCGACGAGACGCCCGAGCTGATGCCGGCGCCGATTCACTACGCGCACCTGCTCACCAAGCAGCTCGCCAACGCGCGCCGCAAGCAGCACCCGTGGATCCGCCCTGACGGCAAGAGCCAGGTGACCGTGGAGTACAAGAACGGCCGCCCGGCGCGCATCGACGCGGTGGTGGTGTCGACCCAGCACGCCGAGGAGGCGAGCAACAAGAAGATCCACGACGCCATCATGTCGGACGTGATCCACAAGGCGCTGCCCAGCAAGCTCCTCGACAAGAAGACCAAGTTCTTCATCAACCCCACCGGCCGCTTCGTCATCGGCGGCCCCATGGGCGACTCCGGCGTCACCGGCCGCAAGATCATCGTCGACACCTACGGCGGCATGGGCCGTCACGGCGGCGGCGCCTTCTCCGGCAAGGATCCGTCGAAGGTCGACCGCTCGGCCGCGTACATGGGCCGCTACGTCGCCAAGAACGTCGTCGCCGCGGGCCTCGCGCGCCGCTGCGAGGTGCAGGTCAGCTACGCCATCGGTGTCGCCGAGCCCGTGAGCGTGCTGGTCGAGACCTTCGGCACCGCCACCGTGCCGGAAAAGAAGATCGTCGCCGCCGTGCGCGAGGTCTTCGGCCTCAAGCCGCGCGCCATCATCGAGCACCTCGACCTGCTGCGCCCCATCTACCAGCGCACCGCCGCGTACGGTCACTTCGGCCGCTCCGAGAAGGAGTTCACCTGGGAGCGCACCGACAAGAAGGACGCGCTGCGCGACGCGGTCGGTCAGTCGCGGCTCAAGGCGGTCTGACGGTTTCTTCCGTGGCGAACGGAAAGAAGCCAGCCCCGACGAGCCTCTCGGCCCGCGCCCGCGGGCTGGGAACCCGTCTGGCCATGCCGGCCGCCGTTCCAGTGAAGGATCCACTCGTCGCCGCGCTCGCCAAGGGCGCCGGCGTCGAATCCAGCAAGGCCGCCAAGGTGCGCGCCGCGCTGCTCGCGGGGGCGCGCTCGGCGTCGCCCGGACACGCGGCCGGCGTCCGCCCGGCGGCCACCGCGGTGCTCAAGGCGAAGCCCTTGCCCGTGGTGCCGGTGCGCGGCACGCCGGCGGTGAAGCCCGCCGCCAAGCCTGCCGCTCCCGCAGCGAAGGCTCCCGCGGCGCCCGCGCCCAGCGCCGCCGAGGTGAAGAGCGCGACCTCGGTGAAGGCCCCCGCGCGGCGGCTCGTCGAGCCGCCCAAGGCCGACGCCAAGAGCGGCGTCTCCAGGCGGCGCTACCCGCGCTCCGAGCTCAAGGTCCACGCGCGGCTCGCGCTGGTCGGCCACCCGGGCCGGTCGTTCGAGGCCACGCTCCCCACCGACAACATCAGCGTCGGCGGCGTCTTCTTCCAGAGCACCTTCTTCCTCAAGCTCGGCACCGAGCTCGAGGTGACGCTCACCCTGGGCGACGAGGGCCGCGAGGTCCGCGCTCGTGGCCCCGTGGTGCGCGTGGAGACGCTCGAAGGCCAGAGCGGCTTCGCGGTGCGCTTCGCGGAGTACCTCGACGGCAGCGAGGTGGTGCTGGCGACGCACTTCCTGGCGCCGCGCCTCAAGGTCTTCCTCGAGGAGTACTCGGCGGCCCGCGGCACCACCGTCACCTCCGACTGGCTCGACCGGACCATCGACGTGCTCGCCGCGTGGGAGCTGCGCCGCGCCGAGCTCGGCGGCGACGTCTGGGGCCAGACCTGAAAGCGCTGCGGCGGCGATGAGCGTGCTCGAAGCGGTGGTGCTCGGCCTCGTCCAGGGCATCACCGAGTTCCTCCCCATCAGCAGCACCGCGCACCTGAAGATCGTCCCCTCGCTGCTCGGCTGGGGCGACCCGGGTGCGGCGTACTCGGCCGTCATCCAGCTCGGCACGGTGGCCGCGGTGCTGGTGTACTTCGCCAAGGACCTCACCCGGCTCCTCAAGGCCTTCGTGCAGGGGCTCCTGGCGAGGGCGCCCTTCGGCACCGTCGACTCGCGCCTCGCCTGGTTCGTCGGCCTGGGCACCATTCCCATCGGCCTGGGCGGGCTCTTGCTCAAGAAGCACATCGAAGGCTCGCTGCGCTCGCTGTGGGTCATCGCCGGCTCGCTCATCGTGCTCGCCGCGGTGCTGGCGGTGGTGGAGAAGGTCGCCGCCAAGAATCGCCCGCTGGAGTCGCTGACGCTGAAGGACGGCGTGGTCATCGGCCTGTGCCAGTCGCTGGCGCTCATTCCGGGCAGCTCGCGCTCGGGCACCACGTTGACCGGGGGCCTCCTGGTCGGCCTCACCCGCGAGGCGGCGGCCCGGTACTCCTTCCTGCTCTCGATTCCGGCCACCGGCCTCGCCGGAGTGTTCGAGCTCAAGCACCTGCTCGAAGCCTCGGAGCGGCCGGAGACCTCGGCGCTGGTCATCGGCACGGTGGTGAGCTTCGTCTCCGGCATGCTGGCGATTCACGGGCTGCTCCAGTTCCTGCGCACCCGCTCGACGCTGGTCTTCATCGTCTACCGCGTGGTGCTGGGGCTCGCGCTCTTCGCCTTGCTCGGCGCGGGCGTGCTGCAGCCCTGACGTCGCCTCAGGCGTGCCGCTCGAGGAACTCGGCCACCACCGGGAACACCTCGTCGGGCGCGTGCCGGCCGATGGTGAGGTCGCCGTGGCCGTAGTCGCCGCGGAAGCCCGTCGCGTGGCCCAGCGTGCGCACCTCGCCGGGCCCGCCGTGGTGGGCGAGCACCGCGCGCACCGCGTCTTCCGGCGCCAGCAGGTCCTTCGCGCCGGCGAGGGCGAGCAGCGGCACCCGCACGTCCTTCAGGCCCGCGCGGTAGTCGAAGCCGTCGAGCGCGGTGAGCGTGCCGGTGCGCGACCAGTGGGCGAACTGGCGCACCACGCCGCCCAGCAGGTCTTCCACCGCGTTGGCGAGCGACTGCTGCACCACCAGCGGATCCACGTTGTCGCGGTTGAGCAGGTACGGGCTCATCGGACTCGGTGGCAGGCCGAGCGGCGCCGCCAGCCGCGCCGCCGCCTTGAGCGGCAGCGCCGTGCGCCGGAAGGCGGGCGAGAGCCACTCGATGAAGCGGCTCAGGCCCGGCTGCCCGTGAAAGCTGAAGGGCGTGCCCAGCGTCACCAGCGCCGAGATGGGCGCGGCCGGGTGGCGCGCGAGGTGCGCCAGCGCGAGCAACCCGCCCTTGGAGTGTCCCACCCACGCCACCTTCGCCGCGCCGGTGGAAATCACCGTGCGCAGCGCCGCCTCCACGTCGCCTTCCACCTGGTCGTCGAAGCTCGCCTCGTGGGGCGGGCCCGACAGGCCGCGTCCACGCAGCTCCAGCACCCAGCTCTCGAAGCCGCGGCGCGCGAGGAAGCGCGCCAGCGACAGCCGCTCGTCGAAGTCGAGGTCGAAGCGGTTGGTCCCCAGGCCGTGGCAGAGAATCACCGGCCCCCGGCGGGCCTCGCCCCGCGGCCGCCAGCGGCCCAGCGTCACCGCGGCGCCGTCGGCCGTCGGCACCCGGTACACCTCGTCGGGCGTCCACGGCAGGGTGAGGCGTTCCCAGGGGCCCTTCACGGCACGTCGAGCAGGAGCACCGGCGAGAAGCCCGCCGCATCGCACGACGCCAGCACGTAGCGCACCGCTTCCCGCTCGCCGACGAAGCCGCAGCCGATGCCCGGTCCGTGGAGGTGCCCGTAGACGCAGACCTCCGGCTTCCAGGCCTCGAGGAGCGTGGAGAAGGCCGTCGGCGCGGCGTTGGCGTACAGCGGCGGGAAGTGCACCGCGGCCACCTTGCGCAGCGCCGGGTTCTTCGCGTGGCGAGCGCGCGCGTCGTCGAGCGACAGGGTGAGCCGCCCCGACTCGCGGGTGACGTAGTCGGTGCTCGCTTCCTCGTCGCCCATCTCGCCGCCCGGCATCTCGGGCGCTTCCGGCGTGGTCCACAGCCGTGCGCCGGCGATGAGGAAGGGGCCCACTTCCACCGCGCAGTTGTGAATGACGCCCACGATGGAACGGAACGGCTCGAGCAGCGCCTTGCGCTTGGGGCCCGAGTCCGGCCACCAGTAGTCGTGGTTGCCCTTCACCAGCACCTTCTTGCCCGGGCGTGCGTCGAGCCAGGCCAGGTCGTCCAGCACCTCGGTGGAGCGGGTCGCCCAGCTGATGTCGCCGGCCACGATGATGGCGTCATCGGGGCCCACCTTCTCGTCCCACGCCTTCTGCAGCGGGCCCGGGTGCCCGGACCAGCCGAAGCGGTCCATGTCCTTGTTGCGGGTCGACGGCAGGTGGGTGTCGCCGATGGCGAAGAGCTTCACTTGTCGCACCCCAGCCCGGCCTCGGGCGCCTCGAGGTCCTGGTGCGAGAGCACCTCGCGCACCGCGGCCTCGTCGAAGTCGTCGCCCGCCCACGCCCAGCCCCACACCATCACCGCCATGCGTTTCGACAGCTGCGGGTCGGGCGTCACCAGGATGCGGCGCAGCGACGGATCCGCCTGGCGGTCGTTGAATTCCTGGGTGAGCCGCGCCACCAGGTCCGGGCAGCCCTGGGGACAGTTCCAGGCCAGCACCGCGTGCCCGTGCTCCAGGTTGTGCAGGTACTGACAGCGCGGCTGGGCCTCGGTGTACGCCCGGCACGGCAGCCACATCGGGCAGTGGTCGCCCCCCATCGGCGGCTCGAGGCCGTTGCCGCACGCCATGTCGCTGCACGAGGCGAGGTGCTTCGCCGGGGGCAGGGCGGCGTGCCGCACCCCACCGTCGAGCACCACCACCTGGATGCCGCTGTCCGAAGGCCCTGCGTCCTGCTGGCCAGCGCGGGCGCTGCAGGCACTGGCGGCGAGGCAGGCGAGGGTCGGCAGGAGCAGGCGCATGCGAGGGCCTGCGGCTAGCGCACCTGTCCGCCGGGCGAAACGGCCTCCTCACCGGCGCCGGCCAGGACCCTGAGGCATCAAGCACTTGCGGTGGCGGCCCGCTCGCACAGGTCCCCGGGGTCGTTCCCCCCGATTCCCCACGAGGACGTGAAGACATGGACACCCGAATCAACGGTCGCAGCACCCAGGCGCTCGAGCTCGAGCCGGCAGGCGAGCTCACCGCTTCTTCCACCGACACCGTGGGCCCCGCGCGCGACGGCGACCGCGTGGAGTCGTACCAGGGCCGGGCGCAGGGCGGCCTCTTCCAGCAGCTGGGCGGTGCACTCGCCCGCCGCGCGGGGCTCGACGCGTGGCTCGAAGGCTTCCACGAGGGCGAGTCGCGCACGCTCAAGGCCGAGGCGCTGGGGGGCCACGGGCTCCTCGGCGGCGCCGACGCGAAGGTGCAGGTCCGCCGCGACGGCGAGGACTTCGTGGTGGCCGTGGACGACGCTTCCCGGCTCGGCCTGGGCCTCGGCCACCACGCCGGTGCCATGGCCGCGGTGCGCGGCGGCGCGGAGCTGCGGTTCCACGGCACCCAGGAGACCTCGCAGTTCTTCCAGCGGCTGGCCGGCGCGGGCGTGGCGGGCGCAGTGGCCGGGGCCTTCGGCGGGAGCGCGCTCGCCGCCGGCGCTTCCGAGCTGCTCTCCGACCCCGCGTACCTCGCCGCGCACCTCCAGGCGGCCGAGGTCTCGAGCGGCAGCGAGTTGCGCGCGCACCAGGACGCGGGCTGGGCGGCCCTCAAGGTCGAAGGGAAGCTGCACGCCGTCGCCGAGCTGAGCACCCGCGTGGAGCGCGACGAGGGCGGCAAGGAATGGCTCGTCGACCGGGCCTCGGTGCACGTGAGCGCGGAGGCGCTCGCGCGCTTCGGCGCTCCGAAGACGCCGTACGGCTACAGCCCGGTGGAGAACGTGGCGGCGCTCTTCGCGCCGCTCAAGGGCGGGGGCGAGGTGGAAGCCAAGGCCACCTACGAGGTGCGCGCGCCGCGCTTCGAAGGTGGGAAGCCCGAGGTCCTGGTGCACCTCGAGGCCGAAGCCAAGGGCGGCGCTGCGCTCGCCCGGCACGGCGCAGAAGGGAAGCTGACCTTCGCCGTCGCCCCGCGCGAGGCCGCCAAGGTGCAGGCCGCGCTGAGCGTGGGCGACCTCTCGGTGCTCGCAGGCCTCGAGGCCCAGGTGTCGTTCCGCGGCGAGCGATTCACCGAGCGCGAGCTGTCGACGTCGCTGTCGGCGGGCAGCGCGGTGGAGGCGAAGTTCAAGGCCGTCTCCCGCGTCCCCGAGCACGAGGGCGCGGTGCACCTCGAGCGCCTCTCGATGGCCCAGGCGCGCGAGGCGGTGACGGCGATGCTGGGTCGCTGAAGCGCTCGAGGTCCGGGCGGGCGCGCTCCCGCTTTGAGGGAGCCGCCGCCCGTCAGTGCTTGCCGCGCCGCAGCTGGCGAATGGCCTCGGCGGCCTCGTCCTGGCCGCAGTTGAGCTTCTCGCCGCGCTGCTCGTCCTTCGGGCGCTCCGACAGCGTGCGCAGCGCGTCGATGGCGTCGGCGTCACCCAGCTCGCCCAGCCGGCTCGCCGCCCGCGCGCGGATGCGGCAGTCGTCGTCGTTGAGCGCGCGGCCGTAGAGCTCGACGCGGTCCAGGTTCCCCGCGCGGTCGCTGCGGTCGAGGTAGCGCAGGGCGCCCCACTGCCGGCGCGAGCGCGGTCCCTTCGCCAGCAGGCGGAACGGCGGGTCCAGCACCTCGGGCGGCAAGAGCCCCATGAGGTTGCGCAGCTCCTCGTCGTCCTCGCGCGCGCCCATGTCCTCGGCGAGCGCCTCCAGCAACAGCGGGTGCGCTGCGTACAGCGTCTGGTACGGCCGGCTGCGCAGGCGCTCCCGTTCCTCGTCGTGGCGGTTGAGCCGGTGGAGCGCGGCCACCTCGAGCGCCGACAGCTCCGGCACCTCGCCCGGGGCGGCGAGCTCGCGCAGCTCGAGCTGCTCCAGCGCCTGCTCCGCCGCGCCGGTCTCGATGAGGTGGGCGGCCTGCTGGGCCACCGTCGGCGGCCACGCGGCCCACGCCGCGGGCACCAGCAGCGCCGCCAGCGCGGTGAGGCCGACCGCGCGTCGCCACTGCGGGCTCAGGCCCTGGGCCGCGGCGAGCGTGGCCTTCGCGCCCTGGACGCTCTTGTTCGAGACCGCGCCCGCGGTGGCCAGCACCCCGTCGAGCACCGACGGCTTGGGCGGCGGCACCGGGGTGGAGCCCGACGGCGACGAGAGCATCCGCCGCGTCGGCGTGGTGATGGCCGACTCCATCGGGTTGGCGGCCACCATCGTCCACAGCGCGGCGGCGAGCGCCTTGCCGTCGGCCGGGCGGTCGGCGGGCTTCTTGGCGAGGCACTGCATGACGAGCGCCACCAGCTCGGGCGACTTCTCCAGCGCGGGGGCGGCTTCCACCAGCGGCTTCGGCGGCGCCTCCACGTGCTGCTGGAGGAACTCCTTCGAGCCCGGGCCGGGGAAGGGGAACTGCGCCGAGAGCAGCCGGTAGGCCAGCACCCCGAAGGCGTAGACGTCGGTGCGCGCGTCGAGCACCCCGCCCGTCGCCTGCTCCGGCGCCACGTAGGCCGGCGTACCCACCACCTGGCCGGGGTGCGACAGCATGGGGTTGAGCCCCGAGATGCGCAGGTTGATGCCGCCGAGCGCGGGCCCCGGCTCGTCGGGCAGCTCCATCAGCCGCGCGATGCCGAAGTCGAGCAGCCGGGCGAGCTCGCCGCGGGGCGACGGCGTCACCACCACGTTCTGCGGCTTGATGTCCCGGTGGACGATGCCCTTCTCGTGAATCGCGCTCAGCCCTTCGGCGAGCTGGGCGAGCAGCGCCATCGCCCGCGGCGGGGCCAGCGCCCCTTCGCGCTTGTGCAGCTGCTCCAGCGTCTCGCCCTCGGCGAGCTCCAGCACGAGGATGGTGGCGGCCGGCGACGACTCGAAGTCGATGACCCGGACCACCGCGGGGTGGTCGACCGACGAGAGCAGCCGCGCCTCGCGGCGGAAGCGCTCCGCCATCTCCGGGCGCTTGCCGAGGTCGCGCTTGAGCACCTTGAGCGCCACCTTGCGGCCCAGGGACACCTGCTCTCCCAGGTACACCTCCGACATGCCGCCGCCGCCGAGGTGACTCAGCACCCGGAAGCGGCCGCCCATCACCAGGGGAGGGATGCCGTCGGTCACGGGGCAGTTGTCGCAGCTTGGGACGCGGCTGTCACCGGCGGGGGCGAGGTCGAGGCCACGAAGCCCGGCGGGTGGAACTCGAGCGGCAGCCGCTCCAGCACCTGCGCCCGGCGCTCCACGAAGAGCGCGCGGCGGGCGGTGAGGACCATCTTCTCGGCCGCGCTCACCTTGTCCGCGTACGGCTCCAGCCGGTGGAGCCGCTCGTCGAGCGCGGCGAGCTCGTCGTCGAGCACCAGCGCCTGCACCCGGCGGTCGCGCTTGAGCGTGCCGGCGTGGTCGGTCCACACCGGCATCGGCAACGCGTGCTGCACCCGCACCGGCGCGCCGGGCGCGGGGCGCTCCAGCACCAGGCGCAGCAACAGGCCGTCGCGCTTGGGGCTGCGCGGGCGGTCGGAGTCCTGGTTCGAGACCAGGTTCCCCAGGGAATACGCGACGACCGCCTCGGAGCCGTCGGCGCGGACCACCGTCTCCATCGGCTGCACCACGTGCGGGTGGTGGCCCACCACCGCCGCCGCGCCGGCCTCGACCAGCTTCCAGGCGAGGAGTCGGTCCACCCGCTTGGGCTCCGGCTGGTACTCGTCGCCCCAGTGCGGAATGACGATGAGCGCGTCGCATTGCGCGGCCGCGGCGCGGACCCGGGGCAGCAGCGCCGCCTCGTCGATGCCGCCCGAAGCAGGGTCGCTGTCGTAGTGCACCAGCGGCACGTGGGGCGCCCTGGGGTCGGCCGCGTTGTGGAAGTCGTTGAGGAACCGCGTGAAGGCGAAGAAGCCCAGGCGCAGCCCGCCGCGCTCGACGATGAGCGGCTGCCAGGCGCGCGCCTCGTCGGCGTCGGCGCCGGTGGACAGGAGCCCGGCCTCGTCGAGGTGGCGGCGCGTCTCCACGATGCCGGGCCGGTGCTGGTCGAGGCAGTGGTTGTTGGCGAAGGTGGCCAGGCCCACGCCCGAGGCCTTGAGCGCGCGGGCGAGCACCGACGGGGCGTTGAAGAGCATCTCCGCCGTCCGGGCCCGCTTGTCGTCGGTGAGCGGAGTCTCCAGGTTCACCACCGCGAGGTCGGCCCGCCGGAAGGTCTCGGCGAGCGGCCCGAGAATCTGCGTCCACCCGGTGAGCGGCTCGTCGTCGAGCCCCTGGTGGAGCCGCGCCGCATCCTTCACCGCGTCGTGGGGAATCACGTCGCCGCCGAAGACGAGCTCCACGCGCTCGGGCGCGGCAGCGAGGACCAGCAGGGCTGCGGCGAGGCTCACGTGTAGTCGGTGACCTTGCGGCGCGTGGGGCCGCCGCGCGGGCCGTCTTTCTTCGCCTGGCAGCCGACGCAGTACTGCGCCCAGGGCATCGCCTGCAGCCGCTTGAGCGCGATGGGCTCGCCGCACTCGGCGCAGTCGCCGAAGCCGTCGGGGTCGTTGGCCAGCTTCGAGAGCGCCTGCGCCATGCGCTCGGCCGTCTGCGCGTCGTGCTTGTTGCGCGCGGAGGCGATGGCCTGCCCCATCTCGACGAAGGGCTGGGCGTCGTCGTCGCCGCCGGCGCGCGCCTCGTCGGTGCGGTTCTTCTCGATCTCCGGGCGCGCCTTGGCGCGCAGCGCTTCCAGGCTCGAGCGCAGGGACTTCTGCAGCGCGGCGCGGTCCTTCGGCGTCACGGGCTAGTACTTGGCGGTGGAAGTCCCGCCGGTGACGATGGCGATGGACGCGGAGGCGCCGAGGCGGTTGGCGCCGGCGGCGATCATCTTCATCGCGTCGTCCTGCGAGCGCACGCCGCCCGAGGCCTTCACGCCCACGTCCTCGCCCACCACCTTGCGCATCAGCGCCACGTCCTCGGTGGTGGCACCGCCGGTGGAGAAGCCGGTGGAGGTCTTCACGAAGGCCGCGCCCGCCGCCTTGGACAGCGCGCAGCCGACGATCTTCTCTTCGAGCGACAGCTGCGAAGTCTCGAGGATGACCTTCACCGGCACCCGGCCGGCCGCGGCGACGGTCATCGCCAGGTCCTTGAGCACCAGCGCGTAGTCCTTCGCCTTGAGTGCACCGATGTTGATGACGGTGTCGATTTCCTTGGCGCCGCAGCGAATCGCCTCGCGGGTCTCGAAGGCCTTGGCCGACGGCATCGCGGCGCCCAGGGGGAAGCCGACCACCGCGATGGGGAGCACCTTGGTGCCCGACAGCGCGCGCGCCGCGGTGCCCACGTTGCTCGAGTTCACGCAGACGGTGGCGAAGCCGTACTTCTTCGCCTCCTCGCAGAGCTTGAGCACCTCGTCCTTGGTGGCCTCGGGCTTGAGCAGGGTGTGGTCGATGAAGGGGGCGATGTCCTGAGACGTGCGGATCCGGTCGGGGCTGATCCGCGAGACGCCGGTGCGGATGGCGCCCACCGTGCCGCAGCTGTCGACGTTGGGGCACGCGAAGCAGCTGTCGGCGCACGCCTCGCCCGACTCGGCCTTCTTGGGCGCGGGGGTGCAGGGCTGCTCGGTGCCGGCCTGGAAGGCCTGGAGGCGGCGGCGAACCCGTTCCACCACCTCGTCGATGACCGCGGCATCTTCGGACATGGGCCGGGTGTGTAGCCCAAAGCGCGGGCCCTTCAAACGTGAAGCCGTCAGGGCGGCAGCGGCTTCTCGGCCAGCGGCAAGAGCGCCTCGTAGAAGCCCTGGAAGTCGCCCCGGGCGCCGAGCGCCTGGCTGTTCTGGACCAGCCCGCCCAAGGCACGGAAGAACATCATGGCTTCCGGCGGCGGGCGCAGCTTGGTGAGCATCATCGGGCTCTTGAGGAAGTGGTTTCGCAGCTCGCGGTTGAGGCTGCCTTCCCCGTAGTCGAAGTCGCGGGAGATCACCGGGCGGGTGGCGAGCCGCACCGTCTCGTCGACGAAGCGGCGGGCCTCCTCGAGGTGCTCGGGCTCCACGGTGAAGCCCGACTGCAGGGTGAGATCCCACACGTCGACCTTCTCGCGGCCCTGGAGCGAGAGGTACAGGCGGCGGTTGGCGTCGTGGAAGCGGCGGCTCACCCGCTTGATGCTCCCGTAGTCGAGCACCCCGAGCCGCCCGTCGCTCAACACGAGGAAGTTCCCCGGGTGCGGGTCGGCGTGCATCACGCCGCTCGCGAGGAAAGGGCCCCACAGCGCGTGGATCAGCAGGCCCGACAGGCGCAGGCGCTCGTCGTGTGGCACCTCGGAGACCTTGTTGAGCAGCTCCTTGAGCGTGGGGCCGCGCAGGCGCTCCAGGGTGAGCACCTTCTCGCTGGTGAGCGAGGCGACGACCCTGGGCACCACGAGCTTCGGCAGCGGCGCTGCAGCGCGCGCGAAGGCCTCGGCGCGTTCGCCTTCCTCGACGTAGTTGAGCTCCTTGAGCAGCTCGCCGCGCAGCTCGTTCCAGTACGCCTTCATCTCCGACAGGCCCATGGTGCGCCCGACGACCTTGGCCATGCTCCCCAGGTTGTCGAGGTCGGAGTGGAGCGCCTCGTCGATGCCGGGGTACTGCACCTTCACCGCCACCTCGAGCCCGTCCCGGGTGACGGCGCCGTGGACCTGGCCCAGGGAAGCGGAGGCGAGCGGCGTCTGCTCGAACGAGGCGAAGCATTCCTCCGGGGGCGCGCCGAGCTCGGCGGTCACCACCTCGCGCAC
This sequence comes from Myxococcaceae bacterium, assembly GCA_019694595.1. Lineage (GTDB taxonomy): Bacteria > Myxococcota > Myxococcia > Myxococcales > Myxococcaceae > JAIBBQ01. Next base: position 12,929 of record JAIBBQ010000054.1, on the reverse strand, counting down.
GGTCGACCAGGGCATGGGGGGCGCCTGGTTCTGCAAGCGGGAGACGACCTTGCGCACCTCGGGGGTGAGCAGATCGGGATCCATGCTCATCGCCTGGCCCAGCTTCATCGCCAGGCCCTTCATGTCGCCCAGCGTGGCGACCAGCTTCTCGGCGGCCCCGGCCCCCAGCAGGCCTTCGCTCTTGCCCCGCAAGGCCTTGACGCCCTTGCCCACCACCTCGGTCGACAGGCGGGCGCCCAGCCCGGCGAGCTTGGTGAACCGCGCGAAACGCCCCGTGGTGGGCTTGTACCGCTCGTCAGGCATCCTTCCGGGTTCTCCTAACCGGTTCGCCCGCCGCGATCCAAAGCCAAGCCACGAATCGGGGGGGCCTCCGGGGCTGATCGGGGCACGCCGCTTTCTTGGTTTGGGACTATTGACGCGCCGTGGTATGCGCCGCGCGCGTTTCGCAAGCCCCAAAGGACCTCCTGAACATGAAGCTCTCTCGCTTTGCAGCCCTGCTGGCCGTGCTCGCGCCAGCCTTCGCGTTCGCCAGCGACGTCGACATCGTCCTGCCGGACCTGGCCACCCAGACCTTCATCGGCGGCCTCAACGGCAAGCTCCTGTTGCAGATCGGCATCGTCATCTCGGCCCTCGGCCTGGTGTTCGGCCTGGTGCAGTACAGCCAGCTGAAGAACCTGCCGGTGCACAAGTCGATGCGCGAGGTCTCCGAGCTCATCTACGAGACCTGCAAGACCTACCTGCTGACCCAGGGGAAGTTCATCCTCTTCCTCGAGATCTTCATCGGCGCGGTGATCATCGCGTACTTCGGCTTCTTCGCCCACGTCGAAGGCCCTGCCGCGGAAGTCCCCGCGTTCGGCCGCGTGGCCATCATCCTCGTCTTCTCGCTCATCGGCATCGCGGGCAGCTTCGGGGTGGCCTGGTTCGGCATCCGGGTGAACACCTTCGCGAACTCCCGCGCGGCGTTCGGCTCGCTCAACGGCAAGCCGTTCCCGACTTACGCCATCCCGCTCAAGGCGGGCATGAGCATCGGCATGATGCTCATCAGCACCGAGCTGGTGCTGATGCTGGCGATCCTCACCTTCGTCCCCGGTTACCTCGCGGGCCCTTGCTTCCTCGGCTTCGCCATCGGCGAGTCGCTCGGCGCCTCGGCGCTGCGCATCGCGGGCGGCATCTTCACCAAGATCGCCGACATCGGCTCCGACCTGATGAAGATCGTCTTCAAGATCAAGGAAGACGACGCGCGTAACCCGGGCGTCATCGCGGACTGCACCGGCGACAACGCGGGTGACTCGGTCGGTCCTTCGGCCGACGGCTTCGAGACCTACGGCGTGACCGGCGTGGCGCTCATCACCTTCATCCTCCTCGCGGGCAAGGCGAACCCCGACACCCAGGTGCAGCTGCTGGTGTGGATCTTCGCGATGCGCGTGATGATGGTCGTGACCAGCTTCATCGCGTACCTGATCAACGACGTGATGGCGAAGGCGAAGTACGCCAACGCCACCAAGATGGACTTCGAGCACCCGCTCACCATGCTGGTGATCATCACCTCGGTCATCTCCGTCGCGATGACCTTCCTCATGAGCTACCTGCTCATCCCCTCCATCGCGGGCGACACCTCGATGTGGTGGAAGCTGTCGGCCATCATCACCTGCGGCACCGCGGCCGGCGCCATCATCCCCGAGCTGATCAAGGTGTTCACCTCGACCAACTCCCGGCACGTGCGTGAAGTGGTGACCGCGTCGAAGGAAGGCGGCCCCTCGCTGAACGTCATCTCCGGTCTCGTGGCCGGGAACTTCTCGGGCTACTGGATGGGCGTGGTCATCGTCGCCCTCATGGGCATCGCGTACTTCATCTCCAGCATGGGGCTGCACATCCTCTTCCCCCTCCAGGGCGTCACCGTCGACCCCTCTGCGGTGTTCGCGTTCGGCCTGGTGGCCTTCGGCTTCCTGGGCATGGGCCCGGTGACCATCGCGGTCGACTCCTACGGCCCGGTGACCGACAACGCGCAGAGCGTGTACGAGCTCTCGCTCATCGAGTCGGTCCCGAACATCAAGGAAGAGATCAAGAAGGAGTTCGGGTTCGAGCCCAACTTCGAGAAGGGCAAGGAGTTCCTCGAGGAGAACGACGGCGCCGGCAACACCTTCAAGGCGACGGCGAAGCCGGTGCTCATCGGCACCGCGGTGGTGGGCGCCACCACGATGATCTTCTCGATTCTCTTCACGGTCACCTCGGGCCTGACCACCGGCCTCGAGTTCCTCTCGCTGGTCCACGCGCCGTTCCTGCTCGGCCTCGTGCTCGGTGGGGCGATGATCTACTGGTTCACCGGTGCCTCGATGCAGGCGGTCAGCACCGGCGCGTACCGCGCGGTCGAGTTCATCAAGCAGAACATCAAGCTCGAGGGCGTGGAGAAGGCCTCGGTGACCGACTCGAAGAAGGTCGTCGAGATCTGCACCATCTACGCGCAGAAGGGCATGGTGAACATCTTCTTCGCGGTCTTCTTCGGCACGCTGTCGTTCGCCTTCGTGGAGCCGGCGTTCTTCATCGGCTACCTCATCTCCATCGCGCTCTTCGGCCTCTACCAGGCGGTGTTCATGGCCAACGCCGGCGGCGCCTGGGACAACGCCAAGAAGCTGGTGGAGACCGAGCTGCGCGCCAAGGGCACCGACCTCCACGCTGCGGCCGTGGTCGGCGACACCGTCGGCGACCCGTTCAAGGACACCTCGTCGGTCGCGCTGAACCCGGTCATCAAGTTCACCACCCTGTTCGGCCTGCTGGCGGTCGAGCTGGCGCTGTCGCTGGGCAAGCAGGAGCCGGGCAAGTGGTTCATCGCCACCCCGCTGACCATCGGCCTCGCGGTGGTGTGCTTCGTCGTCTCGGCGGTGTTCGTGTACCGGTCGTTCTACGGCATGCGCATCGAGGCGAACCTGAAGTCGGGCGGCGAAGGCGCGACGGCCCCGGCGGCGAAGGTCCAGGCCGCCTGACGCCGCAGCTGCGTCTCTAGAGCATGCGCAGTGCCCCGCGCCCTCGCCTCCGACCTCGGAAGCGGGGGCGTGGTGCGTGTGGAGTGCGAGGCTTGGTGCTAAGGCGGCGCGCCTCGTGAGCGCGAACGGCATGTCCATCGTGCGGTTGACGTTCCTCGGAACGTCGGCGGCTGCGCCCACGCTGCACCGCAACGTGTCCGGCCTCGCGGTGAAGGCCGACAGCGACCTCTTGCTGTTCGATTGTGGCGAAGGCTCACAGCGGCAGATGATCCGCTTCGGCACCGGCTTCGCCGTCGACGCGGTGTTCTTCACCCACTTCCACGCCGACCACTACCTGGGAATCATCGGTTTCCTGCGCACGCTGGGCATGGGAGGCCGGGAGACGCCGCTCAAGCTCTACGGTCCGCCTCCCGGTCGCAAGCTGCTCGACAACGCGATTCACCTGGGCATCGAGAAGCTCTCCTTCCCGGTTGAGGTCCACGAGCTCAAGGGCGGAGAGGTGCTCGACCGCGGCAGCTACCAGGTGCGGGCGGTGCGCGTGGACCACCGGGTCGCCGCGCTCGGGTACTGCATCGAGGAGCCGATGCGGCCGGGGCGGTTCGACCTCGAGAAGGCGAAGTCGCTCGGGGTACCGCCCGGGCCCGACTTCGGTCGGCTCCAGCGCGGTGAGGCGGTGACGTTGCCTGGCGGCACGGTGGTTCAGCCCGGCGAGGTGCTCGGCACGTCGCGGCCCGGCCGGAAGATCGTCATCTCCGGAGACACGCGGCCCTGCGCGCAGCTCATCGAGGCGGCCAAGGGCTGCGACCTCCTGGTGCACGAGGCGACCTTCAGCGACGACGAGCAGGAGCGGGCGCTGGAGACGAGGCACTCGACCGCGCGGGAAGCGGGCGGGGTGGCCCGCGACTGCGGTGCGCGGCGGCTGGTGTTGACGCACCTCTCGTCCCGACACGACACCAACCCCAAGCTGCTGCTCGAGCAGGCGAAGGAGAGCTTCAGCGGTCAGTGCGAGGTGGCGTTCGACGGGCTGAGCTTCGAGCTGCCGGTCAGGGAGTAGGAAGAGCCCGTGAAGCCAAGGCTGACGGTGGTGACGCTGGGCGTGAAGGACCTGGCGGCGTCGCGGAAGTTCTACCTTCAGGGCCTCGGGTGGCCCGCGTCGAGCGCGGGGAACGAGCACGTCACCTTCATCGATGCGGGGGGCGTGGTGCTCGCGCTCTTCGGTCGCGAGGCGCTCGCTGCAGATGCGCAGCTCCCCGCGGAGGGGCGGGGTTTCGGGGGCATCACCCTGGCGCACAACGTGGGCTCACGCGCCGAGGTCGATGCAGTGCTCGAGGAGGCCCGCACTGCAGGCGGCGCCATCTTGAAGGCGGCGCACGAGACGTTCTGGGGCGGCTACTCGGGCTACTTCGCGGATCCGGATGGGTACCCATGGGAGGTCGCCCACAACCCGTTCTGGCCGCTCGACTCCCGCGGCCTCGTGCAGCTGCCCCCCTGATGTCGAGCAGGCGCCAGGGCCGGCAATTTCCGCTGGTACCCACGCACCCGGTCGACCCACGCACCCGGTCGACCCAGGCACCCAGTCGACCCAGGCACATGGTCGACCCACGCACTCGGTCGACCCACGCACCCGGTCGACCCACGCACCCGGTCGACCCACGCACCCGGTCGACCCAGGCACCTGGTCGACCCACGCACCTGGTCGACCCACGCCCCCGGTCGACCCAGGCCCCCGGTCGACCCAGGCACCCGGTCGACGTACGCACCGGGACGACCCAGGAACCGGGCCGACCCAGGCACCCGGTCGACCCAGGCACCCGGTCGACCCACGCACCCGGTCGACCCACGCACCCGGTCGACCCAGGCACCTGGTCGACCCAGGCACCTGGTCGACCCACGCACCCGGTCGACCCAGGCACCCGGTCGACCCAGGCACCCGGTCGACGTACGCACCGGGACGACCCAGGAACCGGGCCGACCCAGGCACCCGGTCGACCCAGGTACTCGGTCGACCCAGGTACTCGGTCGACCCAGGTACTCGGTCGACCCAGGTACTCGGTCGACCCAGGTACTCGGTGACCGGGTCGACCGAGTGCGTGAGTACCCTGCCGCCAATGAGGTCACCCGCTGTCTGGGGCCGACGCCTTCTCGGACATTCCTGCCGATTCCCGGACAGGTCAGCGTGAGGAGGCGTCGGATCGAGGCCAGGCGTTGAAGTCATGCGATGCAGGTTGCTGCACCGAGAGGCCCGGAGTCGTGGACGACCCGATTCGCCGCTCACCGAGCCGAGATGCGCGAGGCCCGGCTGCGCGCTACACCCGGAGCATGGCTGCCACCCCCTCCACCATGCTCCCCCTCGGCACCGCCCTGCCGCCCTTCACGCTGCCCGACGCGGTGACGGGCAAGCCCGTCGCATCCTCAGGGCTCACCGGTCCCAAGGGCGTGCTGGTGATGTTCATCTGCAACCACTGCCCCTACGTCATCCACATCCGGCAGCAGCTGGTCGCGCTGGCGCACCGGGCGGTCGACTCGGGCCTGTCCGTGGTGGCCATCAACGCCAACTCCACGCGCACCCACCCGCAGGACGGGCCGGAGCACATGAAGTCACTGGCGCAGAAGGAAGGCTGGCGCTTCCCCTTCCTCTTCGACGAGACCCAGGACGTGGCCAGGGCCTTCCAGGCGGTGTGCACGCCCGACCTCTTCCTCTTCGACGCCCGGCGCTCGCTCGCCTACCGCGGCCAGTTCGACGACTCCCGCCCGAGCAACGGCGTGCCGGTGACGGGCAAGGACCTCGGGGCCGCGCTCGACCAGGTGCTCGCCGGCAAGGCGCCCGCGCCGGAGCAGCGCGCCAGCATCGGCTGCAACATCAAGTGGCACCCGGGCTGAGCCGCCCGCCTCACGGCGCGGCGTTGGCCACCGGAGCGCTGCCGGCGTGGCACACCGCCGCGTCGGCGACCTTCACCGACTTGCCCAGCAACAGTCCCCCGGGGCGGTAGTCGTTGCCGATGCGCACGAAGACCTCGCCGCGCTCCGGGTACACGCAGCCGACGATGACGTCCTTGCGCCAGCTCGCCTCGCTGGGGCCGTCGTCGAACGCCGCGTAGCCGTGCTGGTCGTCGACCGCGAAGGCCACGAAGGCGGCGCCCTTGGCGTCGGTGCGGGCCTCGGTGTCCACGATGCGGGCGCGGCGCGCCAGCGGAGGCAGCCGCGAGCGCGACAGCCGGCTGTGCTTGCGCTCCTTCACCTGAAGCGGCGTGAGCAGCTCGCGCTCCAGCACCGCCTTGGCGGTCACCTGCACCTCGGTCGGCGCCGGCGCGGCCTGCGCAGGTTCCTCAGCGAGCGCCAGCGAAGAGCTCAGCGCGACGAGGCTCGACACCACGAGAGACGGCAGGCGCTTCATGGTTCCTCCAGGGAAGGGACAGCGGGCGAAGGCGACGGTGGAACAGCTCGACGGCGAGCGCGCTGCCCACCACCGGCAGCCAGAGGCTCACCAGGTAGGCAGGCTCGGGGTCGGCGTCGACCGCGTCGAGCGCGTAGAGCATCAGCCGCGAGCTCACCGCCACGCTGAGCTGCGCCAGCACGTGCCAGGTGAAGCGGCGGTGGGCGGCGAATCGGCGCGCGCGCGCGGTCGTCACCGCCGCCACCATCGCCGCCACCACGATGGCGCCCGACAGCATGAAGCCCACCGTGCCGGGCAGCCCGCCCTTGGCGAAGAGCGACAGGTAGAAGCCCGACGGCGCGAGCGCGAAGACGACCACCACGCCCGCCGCGCGGCCCAGCCAGCGGTGGGCGCGGGGAAAGCGCTTCAGTGCCCAGGTGGACTGCAGCGCGACGCACGCCGGCAGCGCGAAGGCCGCCGCCGCCACGTGCACCTTGAGCGCGAACAGCCACAGCGCCTCGTTGGGCAGCGGGAGCTTCTCGATGACGAAGGGCGCCAGCTCCTCGGGGTCGAAGTAGCCCAGGCTCGCGGCGGTGATGACCGCCGAGCCCAGGAGCAGCACCGCGCCGCCCAGCACCTTCCCGACGCTGACCGCCGTGACGCGCATGGACCCTTGAACGCGTCACCCGGTGGGAAGTTCTCCCCACTCGAGCGACGCGTGTAACCCTGCGGAATTTCGACCGCTTTACCGTCAGACCGCCGGAGCCTGGAGCACCTGTCCACCGCGCTGGGTTCCCGCCAGGGTGCCGCACGCGGCGTCGATGTCCTTGCCGCCGGAGTATCTCCGGGCGATGGGCACGTTGAGTCGCTGCAGGAGGTCGCGGAAGGCCTTGAGCTCCACCGCGGAGGGCGGCTGGTAGACGCCGGTGGGGTCGGTGACGTCGATGAGGTCGAGCTTCATCGGCACGCCGGCGAAGGTGCGCTCCAGCGCGGCGACGTCCTCTTCGCCCATGTTGAAGCCCGAGATGCACACGTAGGCCACCATCGCCCGCTCGCGGCGGGAGACGGCGTAGTCGCGGATGCAGTCGACGAGCTCGGGCAGCGGCCAGGTCTTCTCCACCGGCAGCACCTTGAGGCGCTTCTCCGGAATGGCGGAGGTGACGCTGAACGCGAGCCGGTAGGGGAGGTTCTCGCGCAGGAAACGGCGGATGCCGGGCACCCAGCCCGCGGTGGAGAAGGTGATGGCGCGGCCGGAGATGGCGAGCCCCGCCGGGTGGCAGAGGATGCGCGCGGCGCGGGTGGCGTTCTCGTAGTTGAGCAGGGGCTCGCCCATGCCCATGAAGACCACTCCGCGCACCGGCCGGTCGGCCTCGGCGCGGATCCGCAGGACCTGGTCGACGATTTCCCAGCTGGCGAGGTTCCGCTGGAAGCCGAGCTTGCCGGTCATGCAGAAGTCGCACGCCAGCGCGCAGCCCACCTGGGAGCTGACGCACACCACGTACTTCTCCTCGAAGAGCGGAATGCGCACCGCCTCGAAGCGGCCGCCGAGCGGCGACTCGAAGAGGTACTTCACGAAGCCGTCGCTGGCCGCGCGGCGCTCCACCACGGTGAGCCTGGGCAGCGTGCCGTGCTCCTGCACGTGGTCGCGCACCGCGGCGGTGACCTGCTTCGCACCGCGCACGTCTTCCATCGTCTGCGCGCCGTGGGCGAAGACCGAGGCGAAGAGCTTGAGCACCGCGGTGCGCGTGGGCGACAGGTGCGCCAGCGCGGCGGTGAGCCCGTCGACGTCGAGGTCCTTCAGGTTGAGCGGATCCACGGCCGGCCTGCGCTTAGGTCAGCGCAGCGCCCGGGCGCAATGGTGCGGGGGCGAGCCCGTCACGACTTCTTGAGCGCGCCGCGGAGGAAGCCGGTGAGCGAGTCGGCCATCGCCTGGGGCATCTTGGCAGCGAGGGCCTTCTTGCAGAGCTGCGGGGTCGCCCGGTACGCCTTGAGGAACTCCTCGCACGGGGCGCAGCCGCCGAAGTGCTGCTCGAGCTTGCTCACCACGTCGGGGCCGAGCTCTCCGTCGAGATAGCCCAGCAACAACTCGATGGCGTCCTTGCAGCTGTCGACGGGCATGGGTGGCGTTTCGCGTCTCCCCCGAAACATGCAAACCAGGAGGCCTCGATTCAATCAGATGTTGTCGCCGTCCCGGTAGAAACGGTCGATGGCTGCACGCATGGCCAGTCGTGCCCGGTGGAGGCGGCTCTTGATGGCAGGGACGGATTCCCCTGTGATCTCGCTGATCTCCTCGTAGGACAGGCCGTCGACGTCCTTCAGGAGGAAGACCTGGCGGTGGGCCTCGGGGAGCGCGTCGGAGGCCAGCTCGATGGCCCGGCCGAGCTCGGCGTCGAGCGAGAGCCCTTCCGCGTCGCGGGCGCCGTCGGGCACCTCGTCGATCAGCGTGCCGCGCTCGGTGAACTCGGGCCCCTGGGGCGGTACCTCGACCTGCGAGGCCACCTTGCGGTGCCGCAGCCGGGACAGGCTCTGGTTGGCGGCCACCCGCCGCACCCACGCCCCGAAGCGCTCTTCGGTGGGGAGCTCGGCGAGGGCGCGCCAGGCGCGCAGGAAGACTTCCTGGGTCACCTCGGCGGCGTCCGCCTCGGACCGGGTGAAGCGCAGCGCGAGGCCGTAGACCGCGTCGCGGTGCTCGGCGACGAGCCCTTCGTACGCGGACAGGTCGCCCGCGCGGGCACGCTCCAGGAAACCCACCGTGCCGTCGCCGAAGCCCACGCGAAGGCGACACTGCGCATGCAGCGGCGGGCCGTCAACCTCGCTGAACGGGCAGGGCGCGTCGGCCATCGCCGCGCGAGACGCCGGCGCTCCCCCGCACGAAGAGCCGGTACGGCCGCTCGGCCCAGTCGCCCGCGTACTCCACGCCGACCCGCGGCCCGCGGACGACCGACCTCGGCGCCACGGGGGCCGCGCGCTCGATGGCGAAGCGCGCCCCGTCGAGCGGCAGCCCGGAATCCGTGGTGGTGATGCCGAGCGCCCGCGAGAGCTTCCCCGGCCCGTCGCACGCGGCCACCGCGCCCAGCGGCTCGAGCCCGCGGATGAGCACCGCCGCGCCGCGGCCGGTGGTGACGTTGAAGCAGTGGTGCATGCCGTAGACGAGGAAGACGTAGGCGTGGCCCGCCGGCCCGAACATCGGCGCGTTGCGCGCGGTCGGCCCCATGCGCGAGTGCGAGGCGAGGTCCTGCGGCCCGAGGTAGGCCTCGACCTCCACGATGCGGCCGCGGCGCACCTCGCCCGCCCCATGCGCCACCAGCACCTGCCCGAGCAGCTGCCGGGCGATGCGCAGCGCCGGCCCTTCGAGCTCCGAGCGTCGCCAGTGCGCCATGGGGTGCCCTGAATTGGCCGACATTTCAGGCAGTTCCGCAAGGTGGTGGAGCGGGTGGACTCCACGCCGGAGTGCTTACAGGAATGGCAGCAAACCATCGGGGCATCCCCGACGAGAACCTCCGCACAAGGGGCTCATCGAGGAGCGACATGCGCGCGTTCAACCCTGTCCTGGCAACCCTGTGTGGTGCGCTTGCGGTGGCGTCGGGCTGCGGCCCCATCGTCGACGGCGCCGACGACGCGGAAGCGGGCGACACGGAGGCGGTGAGCAGCAGCGAGCTGCGCACCTGCTACTGCCCGCAGCCGTACACCTGCGGCTTCTCGAGCTCTCCGTCGCGCATGTACTCGGGGGCGCACGCCGCGATGCTGCGCGCGGGCGTGGGCGACGGCTCGCTCATCCAGACCTTCGGCGACGCGTCGGCCTCGGTGGGCACGCACTGCCCGGAGCCCGGCGCGACGTACTCGGCGGCGACGGACATCGACCCGGGGGGCTCGCCGTGTGCGCGCGTGCACAACCTTCGCATGCAGGGCTTCGCGGCCTTCTACCGGGTGCCGCCGTCGTTCGGGTACCACATCCACATGGTGTACGCGGGCACGCCGTCGCTCAAGTCGTCGCTGCGCAATCAGATCGACTCCTTCCTGCGCGGCCACAACGGCCTGGCGAGCGACGGCTACGAGACCCACTGCGCCATCACCGCGGAAGAGAAGGCGGCGGTGCGCGCGGTGCTCAACGGCAACGCCCCGCCGTCGTCGGGCGGCTCGAGCTCTGGTTCGGGCAGCTGCGTGCCGGGCGGCAGCTACTGCGGCGGCGACAAGGTGTCGGGCAACGCGAGCACGCTCTACCGCTGTGGCAGCGACGGCAAGTCGGCCACGGTGATTCGCAGCTGCTCGCACGGCTGCAGCGTCAACCCCGGGCGCGACGACAGCTGCCGGTGCGTGGCGGGCAGCGCGTACTGCGGCGGCGACGTGGTGAGCGGCAACTCGAGCACGCTCTACCGCTGCGGCTCCGACGGCGTGTCGGTGAGCGTCATCCGCAGCTGCGCCAACGGCTGCCGGGTGAACCCGGGCAACGACGACAGCTGCAACTGAGAGCGCCGTTCCGGACGGGGCCCTGTCTCAGGGCGGCGGGCCGCCGACGTCGGGCGGCTCGTCGTCCGTGACGGATGCCGAGCTTCGAGGTGCACCGCCGCGGGTGAGGAAGCGCAGCGCCAGCACCAGCGTCAGCGCTCCGCCAGCGAGCGCGGCGACCCCGACCACCGTCGACGCCACGGCGGCGGCGTTGAAGAACGGCGCAAAGACGGTGGCGGTGCCGAGCTGGTCCTGCTTCACCGCGGCGTCCGTGCAGCCGCTGGTGCAGCGGCCGAGGAACAGGCACACCGCGCCGATGCCGAGCAGCAACGTGCTGGAGAGGGCGCTGAAGAAGGCGCTGGTCGGCTGCGGCTGCGGGTCGGGGGCGGAACCCATCGCGGGCAGGACAGTACGCGCAGCGTCGGGCCGTGCGACAGGCCTTCGCGTGGACTCACCGTCCGTCGGCCACCACGGTGCAGCGGTCGAGCCGTGGACCGCAGGCGAGGTCGAGCGCCCCGCGGGTGTCGCAGCCCGGCACCTCGTCGCACGCGTCGGGCAGGAAGGCCCACACGAAGTGCAGCAGGCTCCCCTGCCGCTCGGGGAGCGCGGCGACGAGCTCCGGCTCGTGGGCCTTCAGCAGCGCGGACACGTGCGCCACCTTGCCCTGCAGCCGGAAGTGGGCGGGCACGCGCACGTAGCGGCGCACGGCATCGTTGAGCTGGGCGTCGAGCGTGCCCGCCACGAAGGGCGCGCCGTCGGCCGCCGGGCAGTCGTCGCGGCCACAGGCCAGCGCGAAGGTGACGCGCGGGTCGCCCAGCGCGGAGAGGTGCCGGCGCTCGAGGGTGGCGAGGGTGAGGCGCGCGCCGTCGACCGGCCAGCTCTCGCCGAGCTCGTAGCGCAGCCGGCTCACCGCGGAGGCTCCGTCGCCCAGGCTGCGCGCGCGGGCGAGGCCGAGCGTGAGGTAGGCGTTGAGCCAGTACGCCAGGCGCTCGTCGTCGCTCGCGTAGGCCTGGGGCCGGGTGGTGGGCCCGTCCCACGCGAGGACCTCGAGCTGCGCGGTGAGCTCCGGGCCCAGGCGCTCGAGCTGCGCGGGCGGCAGGCGCCCGTGGCGGTCGACGCCCGAGAGCACCTGGGCGAGGTGGGAGAAGCCGCCGGGCCCGGAACCGGCAGGGACGATTGCGGGCAGCAGCCCGTTCAGGTGGAGCAGCAGGGCGAGCGCGACGAGGGGCGCGGGCACCACCGACCAGCGAAGCCAGCGCATCGAAGACGGCCCGCCCTCGTCAGGGGCAGGCGACGGGGCTGGTGTCGAGCACCACGTCGTCGATCCACAGGTCGAGCGAGGCGGTCATCGGGTGGAAGCTCAGGGCGCCGATGTAGAACTCGTCGAAGTTGGGCCCGTACCAGGGCGTCGCCGCGGGGTGGGCCACGCAGCCGTCGCCGGTGGTGTTGACCGACAGCCCGGGAATCGAGGTGCCGTCGAGCCAGAAGCGGTACGCCTTGTTGGGGCCATCGACGCTGAAGGCCACGCAGGTCCACTTGTCGAGCGGCATGAGCGTGTTGCTGGTGTGCCAGCAGTCCTGGGCGGTCTGGTCGTCGTAGTAGACCTCGCCGTAGGAGTTCTTCGCGCTGCTGGCGAACGCGCTGTAGAGGTAGGTCGCGTGGTGGCCCATGGTGGGGCCATCGGGCACGGTGCCGGCGGCGCCGAACATCGTCCAGTGCTGGCTCGTGCCGGCCCCGTTCGCCAGGTACATCATGAAGCGGCCGTAGAGCTGCGGCCGCGCGGGCGAGAAGAGCGGCGAGGCCTTGGTGCGCAGCTGCCCGCCCGACGACGCGCCGTTGTTGATGTGCACCTTGAGCGCCTTGCTGCCGGACACCACGTGGGTGCCGTCGATGCTCACGGTGCCGTTGGAGTCGGCGACGTTGACCTTCCACGGGCCCAGCGTGGCGCCGCCGGACAGCGCGCCGGTGGCGTAGGTCTCGAAGACCTCGCAGAACTTCGCGCTGCCGCCGCCGCCGCCGTCGCTGGTGCCGCCGTCGGTGCGGCCGCCGTCAGGCTGACCTCCGCCCGCGCTCCCGCCTCCCGCGCGTCCCCCGCCGGCGCTCCCGCCTCCTGCGCTCCCGCCGCCGCC
>JAIBBQ010000003.1 GCA_019694595.1 Myxococcaceae bacterium | reverse complement strand
GCTCGAGCGGCGCGCGGGTCGTGAAGTGACGCCAGAGCGCCTCGTCCCTCGCCTCGAGGAGCGCACGGACCCGTGCGTCGGCCTCGTTCAACCTCACCTCGAGCGTGGTGCGCCGCTGCGCGAGCGGGTCGACCTCGGGCGCTCGCGGCGGCACGGGCCGGGGAGGACACCCGCAGACCACCACCACCGCGACGACGCCGACGGCCAGGGCACGCACGGGCGCATGGCTACCACCTCGCGCGCCGGTTTCGTCGCCCGAAGCGGCGCAGGGCCCGCCCTCGGACTTGACCGGCCCGCGGCTCGCGCCCTAGTCAGCCGCGATGCCTTCCCGGGCCCAGTGGGACGCGGCGCGCGCGCGCGGCCGGTGTCAGGCCGCCCTCCGCAGCCACTTCGCTGCCCGAGGGTTCCTCGAGGTCGAGACCCCGGCGCTGGTGCCGCTGCCCGGCCTCGAGCCGCACATCGACCCCTTCGAGACGCCCTTCGTGCCGCAGACCGGGGTGGGCACCGCGCGGCCCCTGTACCTGCACACCAGCCCCGAATACGCGATGAAGCGCCTGCTGGCCGACGGCAGCGGCCCCATCTTCCAGCTCGCGCGCGTCTACCGGAACGGCGAGGTCTCGGCGCACCACAACCCCGAATTCACCATGCTGGAGCTGTACCGGCCGCACGCCGACTACCGCGCCATCATGGAAGACACCGAGCGCGCGCTCGCCGCTGGTGCCGCCGCCGCCGCCCAGGCCGACACCGTCTTCTCGAGGACCCCGTACGAGCGGATCACCGTGCAGGACGCGGTGCTGCGGGCCACCGGCATCGATCTGCGCGCCATCGGCGAGGACGAGGCGGGTCTGGCTGCCGCCGCCAGCGAGGCGGGCGTGCTGGTGGGGGCGCACGACGGGTACGACGACGTCTTCTTTCACCTCTTCCTGCAGAAGGTGGAAGGCACGCTCGGGCGCGAGCGGCCCACCTTTCTCTGCGAGTACCCTGCCTCGATGGCATCCCTGGCGCGGCTCAAGCCGGCCGACCCGACGGTCGCCGAACGCGTCGAGCTGTACGTGGGCGGCGTCGAACTCGCCAACGGGTTCTCGGAACTCACCGATGCCACCGAGCAGCGTCGGCGGTTCGAGGCCGAGCAGGCGCAGCGCCGCGCTGCCAACCGGCCCGCGTACCCCATCGACGAGCGCTTCCTCGATGCGGTGGAACGGCTGCCGCCCTGCACCGGCATCGCGGTGGGGCTCGACCGGGTGCTGATGCTCGCGGTGGGCGCCGCCACGCTCGCCGAGGTGCTGCTCTTCCCAGCGCAGGAGTTCCTGTGAAGGACTGGCTCCACACGCTCTGGGCTTCGGGCGCTGCCGTTGGCCTCACCTCGGTCTTCTCGCCGGTGGTGGCTGCGCTCTCGCTCGTCGACCAGCGTGCCGCTGATCCGGCGCTGCGTGCGTGGGCCAACTCGGTGCTGGGAGCCGCTGGCGTCGAGACCCAGGTCGAAGGGCTCGAACACCTCCCCCAGGGCAACTTCGTCCTCGCGGTGAACCACCAGTCGCACTTCGACGCGCTGGTCATCTTCCGCCACGTCGAGCGCCACCTGCGCTTCGTCGCCAAGCGAGAACTCACGCGCATTCCGGTCTTCGGGTTCGCACTGCGCAAGGCGGGCAACATCATCGTCGAGCGCACCGGGAGCGAAGGTGACAAGCGGAAGATCTCGCAGGCGGCCCAGCAAGTGCGCGACCGGGTCAGCGTGGTCTTCTTCGCCGAAGGAACCCGCAGCGAAGACGGCGTGCTGCGGCCGTTCAAGAAGGGCGCGGCCGTGCTGGCCATCGACGCCCAGGTGCCCCTGGTGCCCGCGGCCGTGTCGGGGACCGCGGAGATCCTCCGGAAAGGTACCCTCGCCATTCGCGCCCACCCGGCAGCACTGGTGCTCGGGCCGGCCCTGTCCACCGTGGGGCTCATCGTCGACGATCGCGACGCGCTCACCCAGCGCGCCCACGACGCGGTGTCCCGGTGCCTCGAACGTGCCCAAGCCCTGGTGCAGATGCGCCTGTCGTCCGCAGGGGACGGCGAGCACCAGCAGGTGCGCTGAGCGGTGCCACGAACTCTCGCTCGCTTCGTCTCCCCACGGTTGCCGAAGCCCACCGGTCATCCGGGGGCGAACAGTGGCCCCGGTCCGAGCTTCGCAGAGCGCCTCGGGGCGGCGCTCACCCCGGCAGTGTCCCGCACCTCGGCGACGAGGGGCGCGACGGTCTCTCGGTGGCGGGCCTTCAGTCGGCCTAGTTGTTGTTGTTGTTGTTCATGGCCGGCTCCTTTCGTGATGGTGCGGCGGGCTCGTTTCGCTTCACGCTCCCGCAAGGACCATCAGACCTCGAGTCGCCCGGTGGGCCTCAAGGGGCCGGTGGTGCGAGCAGTACGGTCGTGGTTCCCAGGGTGTGGGCGACGGTGCCTCAGCGCCCACCTGGGGCCACGCCTGGCCGGCTCTTCCAGCGGCGGTGCATCCACACCCACTGCTCGGGGTGGGTGCGGATCGCCAGCTCGATGGCCTCGGTCAGCTGCGCGGTGAGCGCGTGCACGCCCGCCTCGTCGTGCTGCAGGGCGTCGGTGTTCACCTCGCGCATGGTGAGCCGGTAGCGCCCGTCGACCCGATGGCAGAAGCCCAGCACCAGCGGGGCCTGGGTGCGCAGCGCGAGCTCCGCCGCCGCGAGCGGTGTCTTCGCCAGCCTCCCGAAGAAGGGCACGAAGACCGACTGCACGTCGGTGTCCTGGTCGATGAGCAGCCCGAGGATGCCGCCCGCCTTGAGCACCGCCAGCATCGCGCGCGCGGCCCCCGGCCGCCCCCGCCAGATGGTCTGCAGCCGGCCCGAGGCCCGGAAACGCTCGATGAGCGCCGTCAGGCGGGCGTCGGGGGCTTCCTTGGCGATGCTCGAGGCGCGGTAGCCCGCGAGCGCCACCCGCCGCGCGAGCAGCGCCCAGGCGCCGACGTGCCCGGAGACGAAGACCACGCCCCGCCCTCGCTTGAGCGCCTGGTCGAGCACCGCCCGGCTGTCGGGCGCCCACACCACCCAGTCGTCGATGTCCCGGTCGAGCTCCTCGATGGCCACCAGCTCGGCCGTCATGCGGCCCAGGTGGCGAAAGCAGGCCCGGGCCAGCGCTCGGCGCTCCGCCTCGCTCAGGTGGGGGAACGCCACCTGCAGCGACTCCAGCGCACGGCGCCGGTCGGTCACCGCCACCAGGTACGCGAGCCGCCCCACCGCGTCGCCCAGCTCGCTCAGCGCGCGGGCGGGCAGCCACCCGACCAGCGCCAGCGCCACCCGGATGACGCCGTAGCGCAGCGCGCGCTTCAGGCGCTTGAGCAGCGGCGGCGGCGTGGTCGTCCCGGTCACCCGACGGCGCTTCTTAGGACCTTCGCGCGGCGAAGGGTTACAACTGAACCGATGACGCCCCAGGAAGAGCTCGAGCGGCTCCTGCGCCCCGCCGGCGGAGGCGTGCACCTCGTGTCCACCGGCAAGGCCGAGCAGCTCGCGCTCCAGCAGCGCCTCTACGGCGTCACCGGCGAGGCGCAGGTGCGCGCGCGCTTCACCGCTGCCATCGCCGCGCTGCCCACGGCGAAGGGCTTCATCCTCGCGGTGCCCAGCGACGTGGGCGCGGGCTTCCGGCGCGGCGCCAACCTGGGGCCCCAGGCCATTCGCAGCGCGCTCCACGACGAGGCTGCTTTCTCGGCGCGGCTGCAGTCGCTCGGCGTGGTGGACCTGGGCGACGTCTTCGTCGTGCCCCAGTTGCTGGAAGACGACATGCTGAGCCCGGAGCAGCTCTCGCGCACCCGGCGCGCGGTGTACGGCGACGCCCAGGCTGCGCTGCCCGTCTCGCCGCTCAGCATCGCGCGCCGCGCGGTGGCCCTGGCGCTCGCGCTCAACCCGACGCTCAAGCCCTTCGTGCTCGGCGGAGACCACTCGGTGGCGCTCCCGGTGGTGCAGGCGCTCGACGCGGCGGCGCCGAAGCCGTGGGGCATCGTGCAGAGCGACGCCCACACCGACCTCCTCGAGGAACGGCTCGGCATCCGCCACTGCTTCGCCACCTGGAGCTGGCACGCCGACCGCCTGCTCGGCGGCCAGGGCCGGCTCACCCAGGTCGGCATCCGCGCGTCGGGGCGCGACCAGGCGCACTGGGAAGCGTCGACCGGGGTGCGCCAGTTCTGGGCGCGCGAGGTGCTCGAAGGCCCCGACGCCGCGCTCGCCGCGGTGCTCGCCCACGTGAAGGCCACTGGCGTGAAGGGCGTGTACTTCTCCAACGACATCGACGGCACCGACGCGGCCCTGGCGCCGGCCACCGGCACGCCCGAGCCCAGCGGGCTCGACGCCGAGTGGGTGGTGGCGCTCATCCGCCGGCTGGGGCGCGAGGTGGGGCTCCTGGGCGGCGACGTGGTGGAGGTGGCGCCCCCGCTCGGGCCCACGCCCGCCGACGCCCAGCGCACCGTGGCGCTGGCGGCGCGGTACTTCCGCGAGACCCTCGAGGCAGCGCTTGGCAGCCCGTAGGTGACGTGCCAGAAGCCGCGCCGTGCGCTTGCTCGTCGTCGCCGCCTTCAGCCTGCTCGCCCTCACCGGGTGCAAGAGCCCGTGCCGGCGCCTGTCCGAGAAGCTGTGCGACTGCTCGGTGAACTCGCTGGCCAAGACCGACTGCCTGCAGCGCGTGGGCAACGCCGAGGCCGCCAACCCGCCCACCGCCGCCGACGACGCGACCTGCACCGCGCTCTACGAGGGCTGCGACTGCAGGCTCATCGACACGCCCGAAGGCAAGGTGCGCTGTGGCCTGGCGCGCCCCGCAGTGCTGAGCGCCGCCGCCGACGCCGGCAGCTGACCGGGCCCCAGCGCCCTCAGCCACGGGCCACCGCGCGCCGCAGTTGCTCCAGGGCCGCCTTGTCCTCGAGAGACCCGCCCTTGTCTTGACGGGATTTATCGGCCATCGATATATCTAACGAAGATATATCGGAGGTGGTCACGATGTCCGACGGCAAGCAGTCCCGTGCGCTCTTCTTCGTGCTGCTGGCGCTCGATGCGGGGGCGAAGCACGGCTACGAGATCTCGAGCTGGGTGGGCGAGAAGTCCGGCGGCTTCTTCGGCCTGTCGTTCGGCGCGCTCTATCCGCTCCTCCACAAGCTCGAGCGGGACGGCCTGGTCCGGGGCGCCTGGGACCCCAAGGGCAGCGGTCGACCTCGCAAGATCTACGCGCTGACCCCCAAGGGCAAGGTGGCGCTGGCGGACGAGCGTTCGAACTATCGAGAGCATGCCGCGGCCTTCGCGCGGCTGTTGGGGGCGAAGGCGTGAGGTTCGAGCTGCACTTGCTCGAGCTCGAGGCGCGGGTCGACCTGCCCTATCCCGAGCGGGCCCTGGTCATCGACGAACTCGCCGGAGAGCTGGAAGCGGCCTACGCGCAGCACCGCGCCAGCGGCCTGTCGCCCGAAGCCGCCGAGGCCGCGGCCCTCGACCAGCTGCGGCTCGACCCCGGCGCCATCGCATCCCTCGAGGCGTTGCACCTGCCAGCGGTGCGCAGAGCGGTGGCCCGCTTGCCCGCGTCCCTCAGCGGGTGGGTCGAGCTGCTGGCCGCAGCGCTCCCCCTGGCCGGCTTCATGGCGTTCGCATTTTCGGAGGTGCCGATGCTGCTCTTCTTGCGCGAAGGCGGGTTCGCCCTGTGGTTGTCGCTGGCGCTGGGCGCGCTGGCGCTGTTGCTCGAGCTGCAGCGGGCGGTGGTTTGGCTGGTGCTCCGGGACCATTCGGGCGCGTCGTTGCGAATGGACACTCCGACGCCGCTCTACCTGGCGGCGGCCACCCTGTGTGTCGGCCTCCAAGGGGCGGCACTGGGCTACTACGTCGTCGTCGGCCTGTGGGCAGACGGGCGACTCGAGGGGCGGCGGCTCCCCGAGGCGCTGCGCGAGCCCCTGCCCACTCTGGTGGTGGCCGCGACCCTGGCGGCGCTGGTGGTGCTGCTCCACGCCAGCATCAAGGCGGGCCTGAGGGCGCTCCGCGTCCCCTCGAGACCCGCCTCGAGCGGGGAAGGGGAGGAGCGCCGGTGAGCCCGCTGCTGCTCCTCGTGCTGCACACCACCCTGCCTGTCCTCGACGAGGCGAAGGTGGACGCCTGGGCCCAGAGGGTGTCCTCCCGGTGCCGCACCCCGGGCCTCGCCGTCGCAGTGGTGCTGGGCGACCAGACCCTCGCGAAGGGGTACGGGCTGGCCGACGTCGAGTCCAAGCGCCCCGTCGATGCAGAGCACACGCGCTTCGCGCTGGCGTCGGTCACCAAGACCGTCACCGCGGCCGCGGTGCTGCAGGCGGTCCGTGAGGGCAAGCTCGAGCTGCACACCAAGCTGGACCGGACGGTCCAGGGCGTGGCGCTGCCCGCCTCGTTGACGCTCCACCAGCTGCTCACCCACACGTCGGGACTCGACGACAGCCTCATCGGCGCCGCGGCCAGGAGCCCCGCAGCGCTCCAGCCGCTGTCGACCTTTCTTGCCGCCCACCCGCCGGTCTCGATTGCCAGGCCAGGTGCCCTCTGGAGCTACAGCAATCGCAACTACTCGCTGGCCGGACTGGCGCTCGAGCAGGCGAGCGGCGAACCGTTCGCTCGGTACGTGCAGCGCCACCTGCTCGCCCCGCTGGGCCTCGAGCACAGCGGCTTCGGTCCAGCGAGCGATGGCGACACGCTGGCCACGGTCTACGACGTCTCGCCGGAGGGGACCACGCCTGCCCCCTGGCCGTGGACGAACGACGTGCCGGCGGGGGGGATGAACGCCACGGCGAGCGACATGCTGCGCCTGCTCCAGGCGCTGCTGGGCGGCGCTGGGCTCGACGGGTCGGTCCGGGCGGGCCTGCTCGACGTGCAGTACCGCTTCCACCAGCAGCTGCCGGGCATGACCTACGGACTCATGGAAGCGGAGCACGCCGGCCATGTGGTGCTGATGCACGAAGGGAACATGGGGGCCGTGGCGGCGCTGCTGTACCTGGTCCCCAAGCTGAAGCTCGGTGTCTTCGCCGCGGTGAACGGTGGCGGCGAGGAGTGCGACCTGGTGGGGCTCCCTCATGCGCTCATCGATGCGCCAGAGCACCACGGCGTGGCCACCGGTTCGTTCGTCCAGCCCGAGGCCACGCTGCGTGCGCTCGAAGGGACGTACCGCACCACGCGCTACCCCCACGCCACCTTCGAGAAGGTGGGCGTGGTGGTGGGCCTCGTCCGAGAGGTCGAGGTGCGGGTCCAGCCAGACGGCACCCTCGGCGTGGGCCGTGGGCGCTACCGCGGCGTGGGCGACGGCGTGTTCCGGCAAGTCGACGGAGAGGGGCGGGTCGCCTTTCGCGACGGTCAGCTTTCGAACGGCGCGGCCACCACGTACGTGCGCGTGCCCTGGTACGCGGCGCTCACGCTCCATCGGGTTGCGATGGTCGCCTGCCTCATGGTGCTGCTGATCACGGCCATCTTTGGGACCGTCGCTGCGGTCTGGCGATTCGTGCGCCGGCGTGAGGCCGCGCTTCCGCTGGTGCGCCGCGTCCGGCTCACCTCGGTTCTGCTGGCCGTGGGGAGCCTCGCCTTCGTCGGCGGGCTGGCCGCTCCGTTCTTCGGACCGATGGGGCCCTCCTGGCTGCTGTACGGGGTCCCGGTCACGGTCCAGGCGGTGCTGCTCCTCCCCTACGCCCTCGCTGCGCTGGCCTCGGCGACGATCTGGTGGGCGGTCGCCACCTGGCGGCGGCGGGCAGGCTCGCTCTTCGGGCGGATCGGCTACTCGTTGGTCGGGCTGACGGGCGTCACCTTCATCACGTGGCTCTGGTACTGGCACCTGGTGGGGCCGGCCTAGGCGTGGCCTAGGCGAGGCCTGGGCCCCGCCGCCGGCAGCTGACCGGGCCCCTTGCGCCTTCAGCCCCGGGCCACCGCGCGCCGCAGCCGCACCAGCGCCGCCTGCGCCTTGAGGTACGCGCGCTGCTGCGCCTTGCCCAGCTTCACCACGTCGGCCGCGCAGAACGGGCAGGTCTTCGCGGTGGGGAACAGGTGGCGGCCGCACCCCGGGCAGCGCGCCAGCTGCGGGGGCAGGCGGCCCTTGAGCCTGGGAAAGCGCGGCGCCGGCCTGGTGCTCACCGGAGCACCGGCAGCTTGAAGGCGCGCCCGCGCGGGTCGGGGAGGGTGGACGCGGCCCGCGCGACCTCGGGGCCGGACAGCGGCTCCTCGACGATCTCGAAGCGGCCCTGGTCGAACGGCAGGCCCGGCGCGGCCTGCACCCGCACCACGCGCTCCCGCTTGCCTTCCTTCTCCAGCTCCAGCACCCGGTGGTGGCAGTACGGGTTGTTGCCCGGCTTGCCCAGCAGCACCGTGGTGGTCCACGAGCAGCCAGCGCGGCAGACGTCGGCGTAGTAGCAGCTCGCGCAGCGGCCCCAGAGGTCCTTCACCGTGCGGTCGCGGGTGAAGTTGAGCTCGGGGGCGTTGACCCAGATGTCTTCCAGCGCGCGGTCGCGGATGTTGCCGCCCGTGTAGCCCTTGGTCGGCAGCGACGGGCAGCCCTTGATGGTGCCATCTGCTTCCAGGCCGATGGTGTTCTGGCCCGCGTTGCAGCCCAGCCAGTGGTTGGTGCGGTCGGGGCCGCCGCGCCAGAGGTGCTCGTAGGGGCCGAAGTAGCCGATGTTGTTGCCCGGGACCATGAGCAGGCCGCGCTCGAGCGCGGGCTCGTACAGCGAGGCGAGCAGCGGGTAGAGCTCGGCCAGCTCGTACGGCTGCAGCAAGAGCTCCGGGTGGTCGACCGCGTTGCCCATCGCCACCGTGAGCTGCAGCTGCCAGTGGCTCGCGCCCTGGCCGATGATGTGGTCCATCACCTGGGGCAGCTGGCGCCAGCTGAGCGCGTTGATCTGCGTGTTGCAGCCCACGGTGATGCCGTGCGCCTTGAGCCGGCCGATGGCCTCGCTCGCCGCGCGGAAGCTGCCGTGAAACCCGCGGATGCGGTCGTGCGTGGCCTCGAGCCCGTCGACGCTGACCGAGACGCCCTGGAGCCCGGCGTCGGCGGCGGCCTTCACCCGCTCCTCGGTGAGATTGCGGCCACCGGTGGTCATGGTGGCGTCCATGCCGTGGTCGCGGATGGCGCGGATGAGCTGGGTCCAGTCCTTCCGCAGGTACGCCTCGCCGCCGATGATGGTGACCTCGCGGCAGCCGAGCGAGGCGAGCTGGCGCACCACGTCGAGCGCCTCGTCGGTGGACAGCTCGCTGGGGCGCTTGTGGCCCGCCCGCGAGCCGCAGTGGTGGCAGGCCAGGTCGCAGGCGAGGGTGATCTCCCACACCGCGTAGACCGGCCGGCAGGTGCGCAGGTCGTCGGCGTCGACGCTGCGCGCGAGCGGCTGAGCTTCCCCGGCGCCGAAGCGCCAGGACGCAGGCAACCGCTCGCGCAAGAGCTCGGCGCGCGATCTGGCGCCGGGCCTGGTCACGCCCAGACGGAGCCGGCGGTCTTGAGCGCGGTGAGCGCCGCCTTGAGCTGGCGGATCGCCTTCTTCGCTTCCGACTGCGCTTCCTTGCTCATGGTGGGCAGGCCCGCCTGGATGCTGGCGAGATCCGCGTTCACCGAGTCACGGAAGCGGTCGAGGTCGTGGCGCAGCACCACGCCGTACATCGCCACCGGGCCGCCGACCGGGCCGCCGCGCACGTTGGCGCGCGCCTGACCGGCCGTGGGGGCGTTGGGGGGCCCCATCTCACCGAACACCGGCTTGAGGGCGTCGACCGCCTTCTGCAGGTGCTCCACCGAGTGCTTCACCTTGGTGTACTCGCTGCCCTCGAGCACCCCGTCGCCCGGAATGGCGTGCTTGTGCGGCTTGCCCTGCGAGAGCGCCTGCTTGCTGTCGGAGATGGTGACGTTGATCTCCGCGCGGTACTTGGCGACCTGATCGCGAATGAAGACGCCGTACAGCGGGCGGATGACGTTGCGGGGCGGCTGGGCTGCGGCTGCGGGCTTCGTGTCCTTGATGCGAGAGACCATTGAACGTCTCCTCCAAGTGGTTGTGCGGCGCCGTTCGTGGCGTGGCGCAGGGGAAGACACCCCAGCCCGCCATTTGCTGCAAGTCCAACCCCGGAACTGTCAGCTCGAGGTTTCCTCAGATTTCTGAGAGCCGAAGTACGCCCAGGCGACGGCCAGCACCACCAGGCACACCACGCCCAGGGCGACGTACCGGTTCACCAGAGTGGCCACGGGCCAGCCGTGGTCCTCGGTGAGCTTCGATGGATCCGACAGCCCGACGCCTTCGATGAGCCCGAAGGGGATCTCGTCGCGGTCCTTCCTCGCCCGCCACCACACGGAGAAGACGTCGACGAAGCTGGCGGCACCGATGACCAGGAAGCCCCAGCGCAGCGCGCCGCGGTGCAGGGGAGAGCCGGGCGGCACGTAGAACAGCAGCATCAGCACCGTGCCCAGCACCAGCGCGCCGCCGTCGCCGCCGAAGGTGATCAGCGCCCGCGCCCGCTCGGCCGGCTGCAGCACGCCCAGCAGCTCGAGCGCGAGCAGCGCGCTGCCCAGCGCCACCAGCCAGCGCCGCTCCGTCGCGCGGCCCAGGTACACCAGGAAGCCGAAGGCCCCCAGCAGACAGGCGGCCCAGGGCCAGGAACGGCTCTCGGCGATCGAGGTCACCCACAGCATGGGGAAGGCCGGGTAGCCGAGGAGCCAGGCGCTCACCGCGTGGCCGAGCTCGTGGATCATCATGCTGAGGAAGGTGCGCTGCAGGAAGTGGCCGAACGGCGAGAGCTCGAAGAGCTTGGCGAGCAGCAGCGCCAGCGGGGGACCGAAGCGGCGGAACTTGCGTTCCAGGGCCGCTTCCCGGGCCTCGCCGTCCCACACCGGGGTCTCTTCGGGGAGCACGGGCGGGCGGAGCATTCCGGCGCGGAAGTCTGTCAGGCCAGCGGCGCTCCTGGCATCCAGCCCTGGTGCGCCGGCACCGTTGACTTCACGTATTCAGGCGCATAGACGGTGCGCGACCTCGGGGAGTGGCTCAGCCTGGTAGAGCACTTGGTTCGGGACCAAGGGGTCGCAGGTTCAAATCCTGTCTCCCCGACTGGTGGATGCCCCCGGAGTCATTGGACAAAATCCAGTGGCTCCGGGGGTTCTGTTTTCGCTCTTGGTGCGGGTAGCAGCAGCCCAGCAGCAAGCGGGGTCCGTTTCTTCAGCGGACCAGCTTCAGCGGGCTGGTGCCAGTTGGCTTGAACGAGAGCTTGTTCACCGCCTTCCTCATGTCGTCGAGGTCGAGGTGGCCGTAGATCTCGCTGGTGATCGAGGGGTCGGTGTGGCGCAGCACCCGCTGCACGGTGGCCAACGGCACCTCGGCCTTGAGCAGCAACGTCGCCGTGGTGTGCCTCAGGTCATGGAACCGCACCGGCCTGGGGATGCCCTTCACGAAGAGCGTCTTCGAGCACCTGGGGCACTGGCTCTCAGCCCCGTTGGAACGCCGCTCTTTGAATCCGCACTTCTTCTTGCGGCAGATGTGCAGGAAGCCGGTGACGATCCCGGCCTTCACCATCGCCTTGCGCAGCACCTTCTGGAGCTTCACGTCGTGCCGCTGACGGTTGCCCTTGGCATCGGGGAACACCAGCTCCGAAGGTGAGGTGTCGATGGCCTCCTGCAAGTAGGGCACGAGTTCATCGGCGATAGGGAGCAGGTCCGCGTGCCCGCCCTTGGTGGTGTCGTTCTCGTTGGAGCGGCAGATCGAGATCGTCCGCTCCTTCAAGTCGATGTCGGACTTCCGCAGGTCGAGCAGCTCGCCCTTGCGACCGCCGGTGTGAATGGCAGTGGCGAAGAGCGGGCGCTGTTTCGCTGGCAGGGCGGCGAGTACCCGAGGCACCTCTTCATCACGCAGGTAGTCGTTCAGCTTCTTCGGCACCTTCGCCTTCGCCACCTGCTTGGCCGGGTTGACCGAGAGCCACAGGCCCTTGTTGATGGCGATGTTGAAGAGCCGCCGCAGGTGGGCTCGGAGGTGGTTCACCGACCGAGGTGCCAGGGTCTCGGCCTTCTCGCTTAGGAACGTCTCGATCTTGTCCTTGGTGACCTCGACCAGGGCCAGCGAGCCGAGGGTCTTCCTGATGTGCTTCTCGGCGAAGAGGTTGATCGTCGTCGAGCGCAGCTTCGAGCCGTAGTTCTTCCACCAGATGTCCATGACCTCGCCGAGGGTCACGCGGCTGCGAGGATCGTGGATGGGATCGAGCCCACGCTGCTGCCTCTCGGCCTTGTGCTCCAGCTCCTTGGCCATGGTCTTCGCGGCCGTCTTCGTGTCGGCCTTGGTGCTGATGTCCCGCCAGCGTCCGGTGCCGTCCTTGTAGTGAATCCACCAGCGGTTCTGCTTTCGGTACACGCTCGCCATGTCGATCTCCTGGTTCACCTCCCTTCGCGGGGAGTCTTCGGGTTGATGAGGGGAATGACCTTCCGCCCGGCGGTGGTGCCGGAGAGGAAGAACGCCTTGATGGCTCGGGGGTCGAAACGGAGCAGGCCACCGACCTTGAGGCAGGGCAGCTCGCCAGCACCGGCACGTTGGTAGACCCAGCTCCGGGAGACCTTGGCGAAGGCCATGAGGTCCTCGACGGTCCAGAGCGAGTCGATGTTGTCGTCGGTGTCGTTGAGCGCCATGTGGATCTCCGCAGTGAATGCGGTGATGAATCCACAGCGGCGTCGGCTTGCTCAGCGGGGGCGAAACCTACGACTGCCCCTGGGTCCTTATCCCGCTACTGCCCCTAGTCTTTCTTCGCCCGGTTCGTGACGGCCAGCTCTAGTGCATCGAGCAGTCGGCCTCGTGTCTTGTCGGGCACCTTCTTCCCCGACTTGTCGGTGCGGTGCCTTGCCTTCCACAGGATCTCCTTCCAGCCGTCGGCGTCGGGCCCATCACCATCGAAGAGATCGATGTCCTTGAAGAACTCCACCATCTCCTTGGGCTCCAGCCGCAGATCGTTCCCGAGAACTTCTTCAATGCGGGCAACGGCGAGCCCCACCAGCAGCCGGTCGGTCAGCGACCGCCGCTGGTTCCTGATGACGCGGTTGTTCTTCAGGTACAGGTCCAGCTTGTCGAGCGCAGGTTCGAGCTGCGGGAGCAGGGCCAGCAAGGGACCACAGGCCTCGATGAACTCCTTCGCCGCATCTCCGGCTTCGTCAAGCAGGTGCAGGACAGGGTCCGCCTGGTCGAACTCGATGGCCATGCTCCGAGGCGGCACCTTCGCCGCTCGAAGGAGATCGACGGCATCTCGGAGATCGAACATGAGCTGAAGTCGGCGGCCCACGGCGAAACCCTTCTCCATTGCCTTGGCGAAGGCGACCTTGTCGTTGTCGCTCATCCGCTTCTTCCCCTGCACGTTCCGGCTCAGGTACTCGATGCCGGTCGGCTGGTTGGAGCTGGATGTCCCCTTCGGCGTGCCCTGCTTCTTGCTCTTGGTCGTCATGGGCCGCTCCTCTTGCGGCTCCTCTTGAAGAACGGGGCAGGCCGCGAGGAACGGCTCTTCGGGTGGCCACCCTAGCCCCGGCATCAGTATCGCCCGCCTCGGGCTCAAACCCTTGTGCATCAGGGAGGGGGTCCTGAGGCTGAGTGCCACCGGGGGCAGTGATCGTCAGCGCCACCGATGGGCTCGACCCCCAACGTCGTGAACAGGATCTCGCCATAGCCCACCGGCTTGCCGGTGGCGCTCATGAGGGCCGCTACCCAAAGGCCGAAGTGAGCGAGTACCCCTCGACGGTGAAGTTGTTCACCCGGTGCCGATGCTTCAGCGAGCCCGCCTGACGATGCCCCGAGGGCGCAACACGAATCCCCACCCTTCTATAGGTCGGGGAAATGGTCGGAGTTCGTGATGATGGTGATGGCGAAGAAACTGCTCCGCGTTCTTCTTCTTCATCTCCCTCTTCCGACCATTTCCCCGAAGAGGAGATGATCGTGTCGCACCAGAACTGGGAGACGAAGAAGATCTTCGAGGGCGAGGAGGTCTTCCTGGTCAAGATCAACACCGACATCGCCGACACCCTCTTCGAGCGAAAGCTCGTCTTGAAGATGAAGGACGGCTACCCGTGGGTTGTTCGCCCTACTTCGCTGCCCTGTCCGTCTTGCGCCGCGTCTTCTTCTTGTTGCTCTCACCGGAAGACCGAGAAGTTCTTGAGGGCGCTGCACGTCTTCGTCTGGATCGAGAGGAACGGCATCATCGGGCCCGACCCGCAGGGACGGCAGCGTTCGATCCACCACAGGAACGAGGACAAGCTCGACGCTCGCGTCAAAAACTTGGCCCTCGGCACCCAGGCTGCCCATGCCCGTCTTCACAACTCGAAGCGCCGTAGGCATTCGCGGAGGAAGAGGTTCGAGTCGGCCGGGCTCTACCGCCCCCACCTACCTGCGCAAGTCGTGGAACTGACCGAAGAAGAGAAGAAGAAGATCGTTCCGCCGAAGAAGAGTGAAAACGCGGTCAATACGCTCTTCGATGAGATCCGCAACTTGGAGGCGTTGCTGGAGGAGAACTTCGACCAGGTTCTCGAAGACACGGCGCACCTCGAAGGCCAGGGTAAGTCGATTCCACGTTCTGCCCCGGCCTCGGAGTGGCGGGCACCCAAGTCGCGGCTGATGGGGCTGCACATGCCGAGGATGGGGTGCAGCAAGGCGGAGGCCTGTTTCGTCCGGGTCTACGCCAGCCATGACCTCGATCTCGCCCGAGTTGCCGAGGTTCTTGCTGTGCGAGAGGGTCTTCTTCACATCCTTCTTCGTCGGGTTCCGGTCGCCGTGGCGGTCGAACGTTGGGTCAAGTACCGGCGGCTCCCCACCAAGACAGTCACCTTCAGATACGAACTCGTTGAGCACCAGCCGGGCCGCAGGGGGAAGAAGGCTGTTGTTCCCACGGCTCGGCGGCAGGCCGCAATATGAGAGGATGAAGACTCACACCGAGAAGCAGGCCGAGGCCTCCCGCACCAACGGCTGCAAGAGCACGGGCCCCACGACACCCGAGGGGTTGAACCGGGTGGCGCTCAACTCGACTCGGCACGGCATCAGGGCCCGTCGTGTCCTGGTTCCCGGTGAAAGCGTCGATGCCCACCGCGAAGAGGCCGAGATCTGGTTCACGGGCTTGGACCCCAGGACGGATGCTGAAGTCGAGGTCGTGCTCGACGTTGTAGACGTTCGCATTCGCCTGGGCCGGATCGACAAGGCCGAGAAGATGCGGGTGGGGATCGCCACCAAGAGGGCTGTGGAGGCGACCACCGAGCACCAGCGGCTGAAGCTCACCGACAACGCCATCACGGTGCTCTCGGCGATGAAGCTGACCATCGACCAGACCCCCGACGAGTCCGCCTCCCGGCTCGATGAGCTTCTGGCCCTGGTGCGAAACGTGGTCGAGATGGTGAAGGCCGTGGAGGCCCAGCATGACCGCCTGGTGGCGGGCCTGGCCCAGACCGAAGACGCGGTCGAAGATCTGCTCCTCTTCACCGGCGCCACTTGGCCGAAGGAGATCTTCGACAGGTTGTCGTCGGCGATCCCGACGGTGCAAGAGGACTTGCGCCTTCGCCGTGACCTCGACAGCCACAGGGTGAAGGAGATCGAGGTGGAGCTGAGCCAGGTGGCGGTGCCTGCCAGCGACCCCGAGGGCAGACGCCTTGAGTGCTACAGGCGACAGCTTGAACGCCGCCTCCAGGCCCAGCTCGACCTTCTTGAGCAGCTACGCCGTCTCCGCCCCTCTGGTGGTTCGGGTTCGCTTGCACGACCTGTTTTGGTCAACTTGAGGTCCGTCGGCTCGCCGCCCCTCGCCCACGGCTAGGGCTTCGAGTTGGGTCCTCTTTCTCCGCTTGGGACCTGTGTCTGGCCCGTGCCTCTTGGGGCCCCATAGGGGGTCGAGGCCCGGCTCGAGAATTTCTTCTGGGGGCCCAGAAATGGCGCACGGCTAAGAGAAGACGGGGCCGAGGTGGAATTCCTCGGTCCCATCTTCAGCCGTCTACGTCCGCCGCGACTTTTCCTTCTGGAGCTGGGAGGCCACGGCCACGACCACGGCCAAGGCGATCCGGTGCACCATGGGGTGGCGCAGCACCTTCAGCAAGACCAGCATGACGATCCTCCGCTACCGTCGGCCGACGGAAGGTTGGGGACGGAGGGGACGAGACGGCTTCAATTCTTACGCCGCAGCCAGCGGCACCTGGGCCTGGTGCAGGATCGCGTAGAAGGCCTGCTCCTTGAGCTTCGCGGCCGAGCCCATCCAGATGCTCTCCAGCCGCTGGTCTCTAAGGTCGTTGCCCTTCTTCGCCCTCGGCAGCCGAACGTGGTCAAGATACTCACTCCAACCGTTGGCAGCAGCCCAAGCCGTGCCTCGGATCGCAGGCTCCAGCCCTACCGCCGTCTCGAAGAGCGAGAGCACCTTCTCGCGGTCGCGCTCGATCCTGAGGTGGTCGGTCGCGTCCTTGGGCACCGGCAGCACCAGGTCGATGGTGGCCTTCATTTGCTTGTCGGTGAAGGGCGTGACGGCCAGGTAGTTCGCCAGCTCGCCGAACGTTTCGTAGGACCGCAGCAGCTTCTTCAGGGCCTCGGCCGCCTGGGCAAGTCGGGCACCGGCGTTGGTGGTGTGCAGGATCTTGAAGGAAGCCCCACCTCGTTCGCCTAGAGCCACCCCGAGGGTGTTTTGGCAAACCACCCTCGTCGAGACGTTCCTCAAGTTGATGGCGCTGAGCCCGTCGTGACCTGACGTGCCGAGCAGGTACTTCTTGATGGGGCTGGGGTCGCCCTTCACCACGATGTCTCCCGGCAGCTCACCGAGCAGCCACCCTCGGGCCCCGACCGGGCCCAGCGTGCCTGCCGTGTGGAAGAAGCCACCGACCAATCCGGTGGCCTCCACCAACGTCCTGGCGACCTCGGAGAACTGCACCACCTTGTAGCCGCTGCCCACGGTGGCCAAGTAGCGGCCGTCGTCACCACGGACCACGGCCTTCTTGTCGGGCACCACGAGGTTGCTGCCCTCGATGAAGAGCTGCTTCTCCTCGGCGGTGTAGAAGCCCGCCAGCTCGGAGATCTGCCGGTAGGTGGCGTTTGCAGGGAGCCGAACACCGAGCCCGTGCCACGGCTCGATGCCGACGTAGACCATCTTGTTGATGTTGTGCATGTGCATCACCAGACGCACGACCACGACGGCGGCGAAGCCGCTTGAGCCAACGTGGGCGTACAGGGGAAGAGCGGCAGCCGGGATGGCGGCACGCTGATGGAGAAGAACCCCACCTCCTTCTTATCCCGACGCCGAAGGTGAGATTGGCCCTCACATGCGCTTGATCGTGGTCACTGCAACTTGGCGTTGGGGCTCAGGATTTCCCCTGGTAAAGTGCGGCCCTGCACGACGAGGGGGGCAACGATGAACGTGATGACGAGGGTGGTGCTCGGTGCAGCAGCCATGCTGTTGGCGGGCTGCTCGAAGGAGAACACCGGATCGGCAGGCTCCCCACCGGCAGCGAAGGAGGCCCCGCCGAGCCAGCCTCCTCCCCCGCCCGAGTACAAGTACCTCAACCCTCTCGACATGAAGGCAGACGCGGTTGAAGCAGACCACCAGAAGCGGGCGGAAGCACTTCGCCTCGTCGATGGCGGGCTGGGGGCGACGATGGGGACCGACCGACTAACGGTCCCCGTCGGCTTGAAGCTCACCGAGGTCAAGACGGCCTCGAAGCAATGTCGTTTCTCCGAGACGCAAGGCGGGGCCTTCGTCGTGAACGGGCTGACTGACGTCACCGAGCCTCCCGAGTGGATCTTCCCTCACAGGTCCACTGGCGGCAGCACCTTCTTCGTTGGGGCAGTCACGAGCTTCGGCTGGCTCGGAGGAATAGCGAAGAAGAACACCCGCCAGTTCGAGGTCAAGTGCCCGGACCAAGAGCTTCGCCTTTTCGTCAACAGGCAGACCGACGAGATCATGATCGTCGCACGGCTGACGATCCAACCGAGCATGGCTGAAGCGCAGGCGCTCTTTGAGACGGCGAAGAAGAAGCTTGCCCAGTCTTGTTCAAGACCACTGGGCGAGTTCAAGACGTTCGACGTTCAAAAGGATGGGGATCGCGGCCCACAGATCCTCATGGCGGCCTGCGACGACGGTGACCTGCGCACCATCGTGGGCACGGATGCAATGGGGTTCTCGCAGGGCGGGGCCATGGCGGTGAGCTTTGTGAGCATCGGCAGCCTTCGTCACTGGCTTGCGTCGGAGGTCGAGGCGGCCGACAAGAAGCAGCAGGAAGCCGCCGACAAAGCGACCCAAGGGCTCTAGGCGATGTTTCTACTGGTCCTTGCCCTCATGGCTGCTGGCGAGCCTTCGGACGAGCCCGAAGCCGAGAAGCCATCACTCAACGGCATTCATGAGGATGAAGGGGGTTGCATCCGCGTCGAGTACAACCTCTTGGACATCCTCGACGGTGTGATCCGGTCGGATTTTGAAACGATGGCCCGACTGGCTGACAAGGAAGTTGCCGACCGCTTCGACGAGGTTTCCGAGAAGTCCTACCAGCGTTCTGAACTGGTGAAGTCTTTGTCGAAGGACAAGTCGCTCGCGGCCAAGATCGCTGCTGCAAAGAAGCACCTCAGCACTGCCAGGTACTGTCTGGACGTGGAGCCCAACAACGGTGGACGAGTGACTTTCCTCGCCGGTCACTTCCGAGTCGGTATGGGTAACTCGCTGATGGAAGACAAGCTGAATGCAGCGGTTCTGATCGGCAACGCGGAGAATGGCTTGGCGCTGACCATCGGTGCTTGGAAGCGGGTCGAGTGCTGGGACGAGGAGGGGTTCGTTAGGCCCTGCGGGCCCGTGTTCAAGGACATGCCGAAGGATGTCAAAGCCGTGATTGAAGAGCCCAGTGTTCGGTTGCGGTGGAGTTGGCGGGGGCTTCCCAAGAAAGTGAAGGGGGCCATGTTGGTGCCCTGGCGAGGCTCAATGGCAACTCAGAGAACAGACCTGCTCTCGGTGGAGAGCCCATCGGTCGAGTTCTTCGACGGCGACAAGGCGCTTTGGCTGGCGAAATGAACCGGAGGTCTCATGGCGAACAAGTCGGTGGCTGAGCTGAGAAGCGCCGCAAACCAAGCCGAGCGAAACCTCAAGTTGCTCCGTGAGTTGCTGAAGTTGCAGGGTCGCCGGAAGCTCTCGCTGCACAAGCGGATCGTCCAGCGGATCCAGCGAGAGAAGAAGAGAACTGGCAAGTACCCGCAGAACACCGTCGCGGCTCTCCGAAAGCTCAACCGGCAAGTAGACCTCTTGGTTGCGTTGCTCGAAGAACTCAAATGAGGCCATCCGGCATGCGTCTTCCCGTTCAGCACTTTCAGCGACTCATTAGATCGCCCTTGTGGGTGCTACTTCTCGTGCTCAGCGCCTTTGGCTGCGGAGAACGGAAGGCCATAGAGACCGTTCAGAAGGCAAGGATTGGTGTGGGGCTGGTCTCCGAAACCTGGAAGGAGATGGCCGAACGCCATGCAGCAAGTGAGAGTACGGCCCAAGACTGGACTTGGTCCGCAGACCGGGGCGTGTCGGGCTTGGAGTCCGGGGAGTGGTTCGTTAGGTACGTCAACAAGTCTGGTGCTGGCTACTTCTGGGTCGCACGGCCGGACACCGGTGCGGTGATCTTCCTCAATGAGGATCGACTGGCGGCATTTCGCGTCGGGAATCTCGTTGCGCAGTCGGACAACATCAAGGTCACGATATCGGAGCAGGGTTTTTTCGCCTGCGGCACTCCGGACTCAAAGGCGTTCTGTTACCACCTGGTCGGAACGGCGACTAACGTGAACCAGCCACTTGTTAAGGCTGAGCCATCGCTCGGACTTGTCATCAAGGTTGGAGATCGAACCGAAGAAGGGCGGAACTGGTTCAGAATCGAGAAGCCGCTGCCTTCGGTCTCCGAACAGAAGCCATGGGAGAAGGACGTTTCCTTCTCGTTCGACTATTGGTCAAAGGCGATTCCAGAAATCTTCGCACGGCAAGACGGTGAGGCGCTCGTGTACTTGGAGATGACCACATCGAGTTTGACGTGGGCGAACGTGAACAGCCCGGTCTTTGTTTCCAAACTGAGTTGGCCCCCGAAGGCGAACGGCCAGGGCACGATCCCGCAAGTTCCGCTGATGGAGCCACCAGATTTTGCGGCCATGCCGCAGTACAAGTTTGACCTTTCGCAGTCAGAGAACATCTGTCGGGAGAAGTGGACCAAGAGGGGTGATCTCGACCGGAGGATGTTCGCTTATTGCGTTGGCCGCGAACGAGAGGGCTATGCGGCCGTGGTCGCGGCTCTCAAGAAGTTCGGGAAGCACGATTGGATTGCTTCCCTGTTCCCAGCGATTTGGGCCAAGTGGACCACGGGTGGAAACACTCTCTACAGCCAAGTTGGCTTCAACCTCGAACAACAGGGTGATGCATTTCTCGACTACGAGTTCGCCCGCAAAGAGGCGAACTTTGACAGCGCCAAGATGACCGCCTGTGAGACGGAGTGGGGTGAACACGACTCCCGCTGGACGATGACGATGTACTGCTACAAGGGAAAGTGAAGGGGGCTTCGATGCAGCCATTGATCGTCCATCTGGCAGTCAACGGTGTCGCTCTTTGTGGCTACACACCAGCGAGCGGTTGGGCATTCGACGCCGGGAACCGCTGGGCCGACGTGAGTCAGCCAGAACAGTGCAGTTGTGCGGCATGCGCCAAGGTTCTTCAGGCGAAGAAGGCCGACGGCAAGTAGCAGCACCCCAGCAGCAAACGCCATGGTGCTCGGTCTCGCCGGGCGCGACTGGCTGGAATCGCCAAGGCCAGTTCGAGAGCTAAGAACAACTGGTTGTGACGGCGTGTGACCGGCTGGACATCAACGCATGTTGCTTCGGGACCAAGGGGTCGCAGGTTCAAATCCTGTCTCCCCGACATCGGAAAAAGCCGAGAAGCCCTCACAGCTTCTCGGCTTTTTCTTTTCCTACTTCTTCTTACCGCCTCGAATTGCCGTCACGTTGCCGTTGGCCTGCACCGGATCGTCGTTCGTCTCCGGCTGGTCCTTCACCGGCTCGGCTGCGGCGAGATCCGCTCCGCGATCGAGCAGTGCGATCGCTTGGTCCATCGCGGCCGGAGCGAGGTGCAGGTAGCGCTGCGTGGTGGAGAGGCTCTGGTGACCGGCCATCGTGCTGATGGCCACCGGAGTCGCACCCGCCATCGCCAACCGCGAGCAGAACGTGTGCCTCAAGATGTGGATGCCGCCGGTCACCTTCAGCCCAGCCTTGCGCTGAGCACGGCACATCCACTTCGCGAGCAGCACCTGCGTGACCTTCAACACCTTGCCGTCGGCGCCGACATCATCGCGCCACAGCACGCGGTCACCACGGAGATGCTGGTTCTGCTTGAGCGCTTCCTTCAGGCGCGCCGTGAGCCCGATCTTCCGGCCGCGTCGGCCCTTCGGCGATGAGAGCAGCCCTTCCCACTCCGCCCGCCAGACGCTGAGCAAGCCGCGCTTGAAGTCCACGTCGCTCTGCTCCAGCGCGATGATTTCGCCGCACCGGAGCCCTGCATCACCACCGAGAAGAACGAAGAGGTGGATGCGCGAGTCGATGGACTTCGCAGCCTCCACGAGCCGTTCGTAGTCATGCGGCTCGTAGAACTTCGCCTCGGTGACGCGATCGACCTTCACGAGTTCGATGGTCGCGGGCAGGCGGTCGATGATGCGCCACCGAATTGCAGCCTTGAGCATCGTGTTGAGGATGGTGAGCACGTTGTTCACCGTCTTCGCGTTCCTGCCCACGAGATCCGCCTTCAGCCGCTGCACATCGGCGTCGGTGATCTCGTCGAGATTCTTCCTGCCGAACCTCGGCGTGAGGTAGTGGTCGATCACGCGCTCCTTCTGAATCAACGTGCTCGGCTTCTGGCGGTTCGCGCGGCAGAACTCGTCGAGGTAGCGCTGCTTGAACTCGGCGAGCGTCGGCACCTCCTCCCTGTCGTAGGAGCCATCGAGCAGGGACTGGCGCAGTTCGCGCTCGTACTGCTTGGCAGCTCGTTTGGTCTGGAGCGGGGCCACCTTGCGTACGCGCCGCTTGCGTCCATCAGCGCGTTCGATCTCGATGTCCACGTACCAGAACCTCCTCTCCGCGCCCGTCTTCGGGTCGCGGCGCTTCTCTCGTCTCACGCTCATGACTTCTTCTCCTTCGAGCGCGGGACGCGACCTTGGCCCTGCGAGAGCCACGTTATCAGCGCACTCCGACTGAGGCGGATCCTCCGCCCGATGCGCTGGTGCGGCAGCTCCCCCCGACTCACGGCCTCGTAGACCGTCTTCGGATTGAGCCGGAGAAGCGTTGCTGCCTCGGGAACCGTGAGAACCGCGTCGCTTTTCGGTTCGAGGGCATGACTCTGCCGTTCTGCCTTCCCCGTCGGGGAAGACCCATTGTCTGCTTTCATGTGGGTGCTCCTCGCGAAGTGGCGCCACCCTCGAACTTTGACGCCGGTGCCGCGAATGCACCGGCTACTTGATCGGGGCCGACCTCCATCCGGGTATCTACTGCCGTCTCGGAGCCCCGAGTGGGGAGGCCCACGAACTCCGAGATCGTGCCGCTGGAGCCCACCTAACAGGTGGGGTGCAGATTGTCAGTCGGCGGCGGAGCGCCGCCCCGCGTCACCTCAGTGAGCGTTCGTCTTGCCTGCGCCGAACGGCGCGAACCCGACTTCGTCGAACCCAAGAAGAGCGCTGTCGCCAAACCCAAGGACAGGAGTGGTCTCGACCATGCGCGGTCCCTTGCCGTCGAGCCGGTCGCGGAAGGCAGCCAAGCGGTCGGTCACCAACACGAGGCCCAGAGGAGCGACCTCTTGCGGCTGAGCGGTTCCGTCGTGCCGGACCAGCACGAAGCGCCGAGGATGCTCGATGAGGCAGTACCAGTTCAGCTCGCCCTC
Organism: Myxococcaceae bacterium; assembly: GCA_019694595.1. GTDB lineage: Bacteria > Myxococcota > Myxococcia > Myxococcales > Myxococcaceae > JAIBBQ01. The sequence goes on along the minus strand of JAIBBQ010000003.1, from coordinate 95,275 downwards.
CATGTTGACGAAGAGCCAATCCCCCTCTGCGTTCCGGCAGAAGGCGGTCACCTTCGAGCCGAAGGGCATCACGTAGATGTCCAGCGGCTTGTTGAGCGGGTACGACGAGGCGGGAGCGCTCGGCTCCACCACCGGAAGCGATCTGATCGCGGTGGCGACGAAGCGCATCAACTCCGGTCTGAGGGGGCGGATCACGACGGTTTCCCCCCGCGCCGAAAGTAGTCGTTGAGAGCCATCAGCGCGGCGCTCGACGAGGCGCTCTTCCCCGTTCCGAACTCCGCGAGCTTCCAGTCGGTGGGAGCGGTCGTCCGCAACTGGTCGAAGAACGACTCGATCGCTGCGTTCGCATCGGTGGAGACCTCGTGATCGCCGTCCGCGTCAACCACCTTCGCGTCGAGGTGGATTCCCATGACCACATCGGTGTGAAGCGCCGACTCAGGTCCGCCGCGAGAAGCCTCCATCACGTCGAGCGCGTCGGCCACTGTGAGAACGTCGCCATCGAGCCCGAAGCCGTAGAGGCGCGGAGGTTCCTCGGCCGGAGTTGCCGACGAAGCATCGCGTCGGAAGGCGAGGAACGAGAGGTTCTCGGGGTCCGAAGCGAACGCCACAAACGTTGTGCATTCACATTCGATCCGCAGGGTGAGAACAAGGCCCTGCGGTGGCCCAAGCTCTACGCGGTAGGGCAACAGCAGATGCAACCCTTCCTTCAAGTGGTCGCGCAGCGGGCCGTCATCGACCAACCGCATGTTTTTGAGGGTGCTCGTGGTGGTACTCGGATTCGGGGGAGGTTTCTTTTTCATCGGGCGTCTCCGCTGCCGCAGTTGTGTCCCGCGAGCGAGGCAGCCGCGCCCTCGGGAGTGAGTTGGGCCGCCACCCACTGCTCGCGCAGAGGCTGACGACCGAACGACCATGTTGAGGTGCTGCGGCTACGCCCCGAGAGAGTCAGCCGCGCTCGCGGCCGAGGTGCTCAGGGCGCCCGATGGACAGGAGCCTGTTGTTACCGGCTCCCGCTTCCCATGAAGTGCATCTACCGGCGAGGGGGTGGATTGTAAACCGACGGCCAATTTCCCCAATGAGGACGAGCAGCTTTCCGGAGCCTCGGCGCGGCGAGAATTCGAAGAAAATTGTCAGCCTCTGTGGCGTAGCAGGTGGGCAAACGCGCTGCGTTCATCTCCAGAGGCTGACAATGCGCTCGCCCAGTTGATAGGCCGCACTTTGCAGCGTTCGAAACCAGCGTGGTACTCGAAGCTGTTTCGCCCGCGCCGTTTCTCGCGCGGTTGGCTGCCGCCGCTCGACATCTTCCGTGCCACCGAGGGTGGCGACCCCGCGCAATCGTCCGGCAGCCGGTTGCGCGGGGTGTTGTTCATCGCCACGGAGCCGGACATGAGCTGGGGAAGAGTCGATCGAAGACTGACGTGGTTCGCAGTCGGGCGTGCGCTGGGTGGCCGCGTGCTCGACGTGTACCTGTATCTGTTGAACTACGCATGGCGCGCGAGCCGGAAGGAGGTCGGAGGAGAGAACACCGACGACGCGCTCATCGCGTTGGGGCCGCATGTCTCGAAGGCCGAGATGATGGCGGCGCTGGGCACCGGCAAGCACCAAGTCCGGGCGGCCATCAAGATGCTCATCGACATCGGGTGGGTTGTTCAAGTGACCGAGGACGGGGCGCAGGTGGCCGCCTACAAGCTCGGTCGCCGTTTTCCGAAAGCGTCGGGGAAGGGCCTCGACGAAGAGCTGTTCAGCTCCAATACGCTCGACCTCATCGAGGAGCTGCTTGCGCCCAAAGTGAGGGCCGAGAAGCTGCAATCGCCTGTCGAGCTGCCCGTGAGCGTGCGTCTCGCGGCTGCGAGGGAGGCCATCGGACGGGGGGGCCACCACAGACATCTTGTCGGGGGTGGGGGGGCCGCTGAGCCCCGGTCCACGCGGCCCCCCGTACCTGAAGAGCCCCGCACGGGTGCCGCGAGTCCCCCACCCCCATCGCCTGAGGGTGCCGCTAGATCCGGGGTCGCCTCGGCCGAAAGAGCAGATTCCTCATGCGCGCCGCCGACTTCGAGCGCGGGCGCGGAGCGGAAGCGACAAGCGTCTCTAAGCGACAAGGGAAGCGAAAATCTCTCTCAAGAAGGGCCGGAGAGAGAATCCGGAAAATCTTCATCCGAACAACGGCCGGACGACCGACCGACCGACAACGGCGCGACCGACCGACCGACCACCACGCCCGACGCGACCGACCCTCCTCAACCCAGTTCCGCGCCCCCCTTAGGTTCCACCGCGCTGGCCGAGCTGGAAAGCGAATGGGTCCAGCTCCATCTCCAGAAGTTCGGGGAGCCCCCGATGAAATGGGGGCAGACGGAGACCGCGATGGTGACCAAGCTGTTGGAGGAGTTCAGCAGCACAGGCGACGCCATCGACTACGTCCGCTACTTGTTCACGAGATGGGATGAGCGCGATGGGCTCCGGCAGCGGTGGCGCACCGCGCAGGTCACTCCGACCGTGCGGTTCGCGTTCTCGCGGGTTGGAGATCTCTATTCCGATGCTCTTCTGTTCGCGCGCGAGGAGCGCGAGCGGCTCGCTGCGGATGCGCGACGCGAGGAGGAGTCCGCGCGATGGGAGGCGGAGCGGCTCATTCGCGAGGCGGCTGCTCGGGAAGCCGAGGCCGAGCGTCGTGCCGCAGCGGAAGCCGCCGTCAGGGCCATGACACCCGAGCAACGCGAACGCCGCGAACGAGCGAGGGTCATCGCCACTGAGTTCACGCGGCGGGGTGGAGGGCGATGGAGGAAATCGCAGGGCCAGCGGCTCGTCGCGCTCATCGAGGAGTTCGGCGCTGATGACGTGCTCGCGATGGTCCATTGTGTCTTCGCGCACCCGCGCGGATCCCAAGCGCGGGACATCGACTACTTCCTGAAGGAAGCGCCACACATCATCGCGTTCTGGATGCGAAGCGCGGGTGGGGTGATGCACGACGAGTACTTGAAGTGGAAGGCTGAGCTGGCGACAAGGTCGGTCCCTCAGACGCTCGGTGGCGTCATCCGCCCAGCCGATGTCGGTGGAGCGGCTTGACGCGGTTGAATTCCTCGGAGTTGCCCGTCCGCCTCGGCTGCCGCACCTGTCAGCCCGACCAACAGGGATCGTCTTCGAGGTGAAGGTTGTTCACTTGAAGGTAGTGGCGCTTCTCGGTGTCGTACTTCTTCACGAACGCGCGGCTAAGACCAACGCTGAGGATGCAGGGCACGCCTGCACGGAGGCGCCGGTTGATGTTGTCGATCGCCTTCCTGTTCGGTGTCTTCTGGTCCTTCTCGAACAGCCGCAGATCTGTCACGCCGACGAGTAGCTCGGTCCCGCCGTCCTTGAACCGGAGCTTCACCGAGTCGTACCGGCTATCAATCTCGATGCTGACGCTGCCGGAGGGATGAAAACACCCGAGTGAGGCGGTGCCTTCTCCGAGATCGACAGCCATGCTGGAGCTGTTCGGCTTCAGGGCCTTGCCGAAAATGGCCTTCAGGTTCGGGGCGGCGACCGACTTCAACAGTTTCCAAAATGCCGAGGGCTTCATCGCCGAGGTGCTCTTCGCGTTGGGAGCCTCGAAGAGATGATCTTCGACTTCCGGGGCAGACCCGTTGGGTTCAACGTCCCCGAGGTCAACCACCGCCCCGAGACTGAACGGGCCGCCCTCATTCTTGAGCAGCGCCCTCGTCAGACGGGCTCCGAGAAGGACGGGGCGAACATGGCGCTCGGTCGCTGGATCGATCCCCGCGACGCAGATGTAGCCCGGAGCCATTCGCGTCAAGTGGTTCACGACGATCTTCATTCAAGGAACTCTACTTCCAGCCGAACAGCGAGGCGCTGGCTTCAGCCGCTCCCGTGCCGACCCCTGCCCATGTACGATGGCGGCGGAGTTGGTCATCGTGTAGGAGTCGCTCGTGCCGGACACCGTCTTCACCATCGGGCACTCGACCCACCAAATCGAGAAGCTGCTGGAGCTACTCCGGCGGAACGAGATCTCTGCGGTCGCCGATGTTCGCTCGCAGCCCTACAGCCGGATGAACCCGCAGTTCAGCCGCGAGCCGCTCAAGGACGCGCTCAAGGGCGCGGGCATCTCCTACGTCTTCCTCGGCCGCGAGCTTGGCGCCCGCAGTGAGGACCGGAGCTGCTACATCGACGGGAAGGTCCAGTATGACCGGCTCGCCAAGACCGAGCTGTTCCAGCAGGGGCTCACGCGGGTCATTGACGGTGCTGCACGTCACCGCATCGCGCTGCTCTGCGCGGAGAAGGATCCGCTGACCTGCCACCGCACCATTCTCGTGGTACGGCAGCTCGTCGCACGCGGCCTAGAGGCGGCCCACATCCTCGAAGACGGCCGCCTTGAGCCACACGAGAAGGCCCTCGACCGCCTTCTGAAGGAGGAAGGCGTCCGGACCGACGACTTCTTCAAGCCGCGTCAGGAGCTGGTGGACGAGGCGTACGCCAAGCGCGGCAGCGCGATCGCCTACGTCGAGAAGCCGAATCCAACTGGCGAGGGCGCATCCGAGCGGTACGCCCCATGAAGGTCTTCACCATCGGCTTCACCAAGAGCACAGCGGAGTCGTTCTTCACGAGACTCCAGAAGGCGGGCGTGAAGAAGGTGCTCGACGTGCGGCTGAACAACGTCTCCCAGCTCGCGGGTTTCGCTAAGAAGGACGACCTCCGGTACTTCTTGAAGGCCATCGGCGGCATCGAGTACGCGCACGAGCCGAAGCTGGCGCCCACGCAGGAGATGCTCGACGCCTACAAGAAGGACGGCGGCGACTGGGCCGACTACGAGAAGCGATTCCTTGGCTTGATGGCGGAGCGCCGCATTGAGGAGACCGTGCCGCACTCCGCCCTCGACGGTGCTTGCCTCCTCTGCTCGGAAGACAAGCCCAAGCAGTGCCACCGCCGCCTCGTGGTCGAGTACCTCCAACAGAAGTGGGGCGGCATCGAGGTCGCTCACCTCTGACGCGCCGGCGGTCGGAGTTGACGACATTTGCCGCTCGTCTGTCGGCTCAAGCCCAGAGCCACGGCACGAAAGCTCGCGTTACTCGTCGGTCCCGGACGCAGTTACCTTCGCTGAGGCTTGCAGCAGCTTTTCTACGGCGGCTCGCTCCGGGACGCGCTCCCAGTGGTGCTGGAGCACCTCGACGATCAGTTCGTTGAGTCGCTGCCCGCGCCCTCGGGCCAGTACGCCCAACTGAGCGTGAAGCACCCGAGGCAGCCGCAACGAGAAGAGCTGCCTGTCGTCAGCTGAGGTCTTCGCCTTCGCCCCTTCACGCTTGGTCGCCATCGAGTTCTCCGCTCGCAAGCCCCCGAAACAACAAGGGCTGACTATCGCTATCACACCTGCTAGGCCATTTTAGATAGAATGCTATCACGATGATGTCGATAGCCAAAGGTTCCCTTTCCGATGTGGCCGCCGTCGTGCTCGGCGGGCGGCGCGCGCGAACGACGCCGGAGCTGACCAAGTGCGTGATGGAGAGCGGCGCCGCGTCTGCCACCGTTATTCGAAGTGGCGGACGACGGCGGGGAGCGAGCGAGTCACTCGTTGGCGACCTGCTCGAACGCGGGGTCACAACCGTCGTCGTGACCTCGCTCGCCGCCCTGCACCCGAGCGTGGCCTCTCAGCTCGCCATTCTCGGGGCGCTCCTCACGAGCGGCATCCGCGTGGTGAGCGTGACCGACGCTTGGGTGTCGATGGTGGACCCGAAGACAGTGGCGTTCATCGCCGGGCTTCTTGCTTCCAATGAACATCGCCGTGCCTCGCGAGCTGGCCGTTCCGTCGTGGCGCGGCTCCGGCGGGCGGGCGCCGCAGTCGGGCGGCCGAGAGCCACGTTGAACGTCGCCCCCGTAGAGGCGCAGCGGCTTGTAGCTGAGCAAGGGTGGAGGCGGGCCGCGCGGACCATTGGCACCTCACCGGCCACGCTGCGGCGCGTGCTCGCCCGTGCTGGACTTCTACCTGCTCCGGGGAGGGCCGCATGAAGCGGCGTCCCACGCGAAAGGCGATTCAGGCCGCGCTCGTTCCGGCCATCGTCGATGCACTCGACCGACTCGATTTCGAGCAGGACTCGACGACTTTGCTCAGGACCGTGCGGGCGTTGACGGAGATCGCCTACGACCTCGCCCGCGCGGGGGCTTGCCCGAAGTCCGAGATGCTCGGTCAACTGCACCGCGTCACGCGACGGCGGCTGAGAGACCTTCCGACGGCGCCTGTGGTCTGGGTGATGCCGGAGGCGAAGGCTTGATGCTCGACTTCGAGGTTGGCGGGCATCGGTTGCGGGTCATTGGCATCAGCCAAACCGGCGCGATGAACCTCGACGACTACAACGAGGGCGGGGAGCGGCTGGTGATGCTCGTGCCCGTCGAACTGATGTTCGACGACGGTGCGGTTCTGCATCACTCCTTCGAGAGCGCGCTCGGAAGGGGAGGGCTCCTCGCATCGCTGAGGGAGGACGATCTGGCTGCCCTTGCGCTCGACCTTGCGATGCCCGCCGACGTGGCCGCCGACTGGCTGCGAGCGTCGAACGTGACGGTCGCGGTGCTCGATGCTCCGACCGAGCTGGTCGCCGCCGTTGTGCTCGCCGCCGCGACGGGCGTCGGCGAAGCACTTGAGGCGGTTCGGAAGCTCTCGCCCGAGGCCCTCGTCACGCCCGAAGAGGAGATCACCGTGAGCGTTTGCAGGGACCATATGGTCCTTCGACGCGACCTCCACCGGCGGCGGCTGGCATGGGTCGCTTCCGGGGGCGACTTCTGGGCCATCAGGGAGTGAGGCGACGATGAAGGCGATCTACGTCAGGACCAGCGTGAGCGACGCCGACGGGGCTGCCCAGCTCCACCAGCTCCGGCACGCGGCGAAGGCGCGCGGGTGGACCGACTGGAAGGAGTACGTGGATATCGGCGTGAGCGGCGCGAAGGCGTCGAGGCCCGCGCTCGATGAACTCCGGGGCGCAGTGCGGCGCGGCGAGGTGACCGAGGCGATGACCACCGAGCTGTCGCGCTGGGCCAGAGACCTCCGTCACCTCTTGCTTCTGCTCGACGAACTGGCTGCCGGTTCATGCGCGGTCATCGTGTTGCGCGAGGGTATCGACCTCACAACCCCGACCGGCAAGCTGATGACCGCCATCTTCGGCGCCTTGGCTGAGTTCGAGCGCTCGCTGATTCGGCAGCGCATCACAGCGGGCATCTCGAAGGTGAAGGCCACCGGCAAGAGCCGCAGCGGCAGGCCGCTGGGACGGCCCCGCCGCGCCGTAGACCTCGCTCGGCTTGCCGAGCTGCGCGGGCAGGGCCTCTCGTGGCGGGAGTGCGCCGTGTCGATGAAGGTGCCCCGCCGCACGCTGGAGCGGGCGTTCGCGATGGTGGCGCAAAATCCCCCGTCGAAATCGACCGCCCGCTCCCCTCGGAAGCGGGCTGCCTAAGCTGGTCGGCACCGACCCTCGCCACAAACCGAAGGTTTCGCGCCACGAAGGGCAAGAGTGTCTAGCCGTTGGCACCCTTCACCGGCAGCGGCACGACCTCCGCGATGACCGGCGTCGCCGACTTCTTCTTCTCCCGACGGGCGCGAACGTCCTTCACCCAGCTCTCAAGCTCCTTGATGTCTGCGTCGAGTTCATCGGGCTGAGGGGCGGGGGTGTTCACTGCCGCCGGTTGGTCATGGCCGATCAACTGCGCAGACGCTTTCGACATCCCGCGCTCGACTCGCTCGAAGTCGGTCGGCGCGATGTCCACCAGCTTCAACTTGTTGGTCTCCACTGACAACTTGAGGCGCTCGATCACGCCGCCGAAGAGCACCTCCTCGATCGCGCGCTCCCACGTCTCGCGGAGCAACCCGTAGAGCTGTCGCGCGAGGCCGTTGTAGGTGGTCCTCTCGTTGTTGCGGAAGAACTTGTCGGCCTTCACCCACTCGCTCTTGAGGAATCCGATCCGCTTGTTCACCGCCATGCCGACCCACGGCGGCCCTTCGCTGCAATGCCCAACCGATGCTCCGGCGGTCTGGACCTGCTGGACCAGCAGGCTGGCGGCGAATGCCTCAGCAGCCTCGATCAGCGCGAGCAGAAACACGGCGTCGTGGGTGAAGACGATGACCTGTCGGTCGGCGGCTTCCCGTGCCAGACGGCGAGCGACATTCTCCCGGCGCAGATGGTCGAACGACGACACGGGGTCGTCGAAGATGATGGCGGACTTCGTGGGAGCGAGCAGCATCTCGGCGAAGAACGATGCCAAGGCGCACACACGCTGCTCGCCTTCGCTCAAGACATCCGTCGGCGCCGCTCCTCGGGCTCCTCGGAGTGCGAGCTGGTGATAGAGGACGGCCTTCGAGCCTCCTGCTGGCCCAAGCTCCACCGGGGTTCGGTCGAGCCCGAGTCCTCTGCGTTCGTCATCGAAGAAGGTCCGCAGCGAGTCGGTCACCGCCTTCTTTGTCAGCTCCGTGTTCTTCGCGGTGATCGCGTTTGTGGCCGCGTCTGCGAGACAGCGTTCCAGCGCCGCGACCGTGCGGGCAGATCCAACGAACGCAAGAACATCTCCCTTTCGCTTCGCCGCAACAGCTCTCGCTCGAAGTTCCGCAAGCTCCTTCTGGAGGGCGACCTTCTTGGTCGGGTCATGCGCGGCGAGTGCCTCCTGAGCACGCCGCTCCAACTCGGCCGTGAGCGCCTGAAGCTGCTCCGGGAGTTGGCCGACTACGTCAGCGACGGGTAGGGGCTTGGCGGCGGCGATGGCATCGAGAACAGCCTTTCGTAGATCCCCGGCCGCGTCCAAGGCGCGCTGCACCATCGTCCCGAGCTGCGGTTGCACCTCGTCCAGCTCCTGAATCAGGACTGCGTCGTCGGCTGTCGTCACCAGCTCCGCGACCCGGCGCTTGGCGGAATCAAATGCAGCCCGCGCGGCCCGCGCCTCTGCCGCCGCTGTGTTTCTGACGAACTCCTCGAACTTCGCGACGCGCTGGCGGGCTTCTTCGGCGAGCGGCTGCTGGCACAGCACGCACTTGGCGTCCGGACCAACGACCGGGAACGGCTGCTGGGGATACGCGGCTCTCGTGGAGTAGCGGCGGGCTGCTTCCCACAGCTCTCGCCACACTTCGCCTCCGACCCCCGGCAGCGCGCCCTCGAAAGAGAGCGACGAGGCCAGAGTGGCGGCCTGCTCCTTCAACGCACTCGCTTCCAGCAATTTGCCGAGTCCCTCGATCGCGGCCGGGGCCAGTACGGAGCGAATGACCTCGACACGCTGCCGGAGGCCCTCGATGCGCGCCCGACGACCTCGCAGTTCCTTTGCCATTCGCTGGGGGTCTTCGGCGTCCAGCCGCGCGACATCCTTGGCGAGCGCCTGTCCGCGACTCAAATCTGCATCTGAGAAGGCCAGCGCCTGTTCGATCTCATCAGTCGTCGTTTTCGCCGTCAGACCAGCGATGAAGGCCCCGGTCTTGGTCGAGGGGTCCACTCCCTCGACCGGGCGAGCGGCAGTCTTCGCCGCTGTGAGACGACCCTGAATCCGTGAGCGCACCGCCTCGACGGCGCCGTAGAGGCCGGTCAGCAGGTCCAACCCCGCTGGGCGAACTGACGTGTCCTGCTTCGCCGAGACGTAGGCCGACGCGGCGGCCTGATCGAACACCGAGATGTGGGAGAGCTGAGAGGGGGCTGCGGTTGCGCCGTCATCTTTCCAAGTGACCAGCTGCACCTGCCCCCCAACCTCGAAGTCGATCGTGGCCTCGGACGCCGCTGAAGCTGCGGCGAAGACGTTCGGCCGAACTCCCTCGCTCGCGCCCCGTGCTCGGCACACCCGTTTCAAGATGCGCGCGTAGCTGCTCTTCCCCGACCCGTTGTCTCCGTAGACGATCGACAGTCCCTTTGGGAGGAACCGTAGGTTTTGGTCCGGAAGGAGCGCAGCAACGTTCTTCACTGCGGAGAGCTTGGTCAACCCGACAGCCCCTACGGCCTGCCCTTGCTGCGGCAAGTGGTCGGTCGAGATCGGGACCGGGCGCACCTCAACTGATTCAACACCGTGCGCGGCCAAGCAGAGCTGGGCCAGCTCATCGAGGTCGGCACTGGTCAGAGTTCCGGTTTCGGCAAGCCGACGGAGCGCGTCGCGTTGCCACTCCGGCCGGTCCTTCGACCACGCCACAATCTCCTCGTAGATGTTCGGCTGCGGCATCGTGCCCCCGTTTCACTTCTCGCTCGCTGCAAGATCGGGAACGAACATACCCGCAGGGGCCGACAGACTCAGGCGTTCGATCGGATCTGACGCGAGAACTTCAAGATCAGCTTCGGCTCGGCTGGTACTCTCGCTCCATGGCGCGTGGTTCAAAGAGGGAAGCCCGACAGGAAAGGCGAAGCTCGCCTGCCGCACCGAAAAACGGCAAGAAGAACGGGGGCGATCTCGGATTCGAGGACAAGCTCTGGAAGGCGGCCGACGAGCTGCGCGGCAACATGGACGCCGCCGAGTACAAGCACGTCGTGCTCGGGCTCATCTTCCTGAAGTACGTCTCCGACGCCTTCGAAGAACGCCACCAGCAGCTTCTCGCCGAAAAGACGCAGGGTGCCGACCCGGAAGACCCCGACGAGTACCGAAGCGAGCGCGTCTTCTGGGTGCCGAGGGAAGCCCGCTGGCCAAAGCTACAGGCAGCGGCCAAGCAGCCGACCATTGGGAAGCTGATCGACGACGCGATGGTCGCCATCGAACGCGACAACAAGAGTCTGAAGGGTGTGCTCCCGAAGGACTACGCCCGGCCGACCCTCGACAAGCAGCGCCTCGGTTCTCTCATCGACCTCATCAGCGGCATCGGGCTCGGCGACGCGGAGTCGAGGAAGAAGGACATTCTCGGGCGCGTGTACGAGTACTTCCTCTCCCAGTTCGCCAGCGCAGAGGGAAAGAAGGGCGGGCAATTCTACACGCCGTCTTGTGTGGTGCGGCTGTTGGTCGAAATGCTGGCGCCGTTCAAAGGCCGGGTGTTCGACCCGTGCTGCGGCAGCGGCGGCATGTTCGTCCAGAGCGAGAAGTTCGTGGAGGCGCACGGTGGCCGAGTCGGCGACATCTCCATCTTCGGGCAGGAGTCGAACGTCACGACGTGGCGGCTCGCGAAGATGAACCTCGCCATTCGAGGTATCGACGCCAACCTCGGTGAACCCGACACGGCAGGCAGCTTCCTGAAGGACCAGCACCCCGATCTCAAGGCCGACTTCATCCTCGCGAACCCGCCGTTCAACGACTCGTCATGGGGCGGCGAGCGACTCAAAGATGATGTTCGCTGGAAGTTCGGAGTCCCTCCAGCCGGAAACGCAAACTTCGCGTGGGTGCAGCATTTCGTTCATCACCTGTCGCCTGTCGGACTCGCGGGTTTCGTACTCGCAAACGGGTCTCTTTCGTCAAACCAGTCGGGCGAGGGCGAGATTCGGAAGGCTCTTGTCGAGGCTGACCTCTTGGACTGCATCGTCGCCTTGCCGGGGCAGCTCTTCTACTCGACCCAGATCCCTGTGTGTCTTTGGTTTCTGGCTCGCGACAAACGGAAAGGGAGCGTCAGAGATCGTCGAGGTCAAGTTCTGTTCATTGACGCCCGAAACAAGGGGGCCATGATCGAGGGAAGCCGGACGCAGGCTGAGTTGAGCGACGGTGATATCGCCGAGATTGCGAGCGCGTATCATCGGTGGCGAGGCCAGAGTCACGATGTGGAGATTCCGGGCCTGTGCGCGAGTGTTGACCTGAAAGCCGTGGCGGCGCAGGGGTATGTGCTCACCCCCGGCCGATACGTCAGCGAGGTGGCGGACGACAAAGACGCCGAACCGTTCGACGAAAAGCTCGAGCGCTTGTCCGATGCCCTTGTTGCTCAATTCGATGAGGCTCGCGTTCTAGAAGCCGCCATACGTAGAACCCTTCAGAGCCTCGGGCATGGTTGACGCAGCCGGTGGTGGGCTCAAGCTGCCTTCTATTCCCAGTGGGTGGCGCTGGGCGTCGCTGGCGTCACTCGTCGAGCCCGAGCGAGGTATCTGCTACGGCATCGTACAGCCGGGAAGGCATGACCCTGCGGGAACACCGATGGTGAACTCGCAGGACATCTCCGACGGCGCGGTCGCCGAAGCAATCTCGTTTCGAGTGTCGTCCGAGCTGAGTCAGCGCTTTTCACGCTCAGTGCTGAAGGGCGGTGAAGTGCTGGTGACGCTCGTCGGGGCGAACTTCGGACGTGTTGCCGTCGCTCCTCCCCGTCTTGCCGGGTTCAACACCGCCCGCCCGGTCGGCGTCGTGCCCGTGGAGAAGCACCCAGAGTTCGTTGCGCTGGCTCTGCGCTCTCCGTTCGCACAGCGGCTCATGCAGGTATGGGCCAACACCACGGCGCAACCGACCCTGAACCTGAAGGAGCTTGGGAAGCTGCCTGTGCCCGTGCCGCCGGACGAAGAAGTCTCGAAGATCGCGTCGGCCCTCAGCGCTCTTGACGCGAAGATCGAGCTGAATCGGCGAATGAATCGGACAATAGAGAGTGCGACGCAGGCTCTGTTTGACTCATGGTTTGTCGCCCACCACCCAGTTCTTGCCAAAGCGGAGAAGGGGCCGCCAAAGCAGCTAGAGCCAGCGGATGGCTGGCAGATCCGGACGCTGGGAGACCTCGCTGAAGTGGTTGACTGCCTCCACTCGAAGAAGCCCGTGAGGGTCGAGTCCGGCCCAACGCTTCTTCAACTCGACAACATTCTCGATGATGGAACCCTCGACCTCACCTCGACATACTCGATCTCGCCTGCTGACTACGCGAATTGGACGAGCCGGATGGAGGCGCGCGAAGGGGACTGCGTGATTACCAACGTCGGCCGAGTGGGTGCGGCTGCGCGCATTCCTCGTGCGGTCATGGCGGCTTTGGGCCGCAACATGACCGGGATACGCCTTCGCGCCGAATTTCCGTTCCCAGCCTTCTTGATCACGCTGTTGACCTCGCGGTGGATGCGAGAGGAGATCGCCGACAAGACCGACTCCGGCACGATTCTCGATGCACTAAACGTTCGGTCGATTCCGACACTGCGGGTGCCGTGGGGAGGGATAGAGATCGTCGCTGCGTTTGAAAGGCTCGCTGCTCCACTTCGCTCCCGCATGGAGGGCAACCTCGTCGAGATTGGAAAGCTGACTGCGCTTCGAGACGCGCTTCTGCCGAGGCTGGTGAGTGGCGAGATCCGCCTCGCGGGCGCCCGCAGCTTGAAAGGGATTTGAAGCGAGTGGGCGCCAAGGTCACGGAGAGCGACGCTGAGCATGTTGCCCTCCAGTGGCTGCGCGAGCTGGGGTACGCAGTCGAGTACGGTGAGCGAAATGAGCCGGGGCCACACCGGAAGTCTCTCGGCGAGGTAGTTCTCCTTCCGCATCTCCGAGATGCCGTTGACCGGCTGAACCCCAAAGTTCCTCGGGCTGCCCGCGAGGAGGCTGTACGAAAGCTCCTACTTCAGGAGTCGCCCACGCTCGTCCAGCAGAACCGGCGGAACCACGCGCTTCTTGTCGATGGGGTCGAAGTCGAGTTCCAAGGCAAGGACGGCCGCATCACTGGGGACCGCGTGCGGCTGATCGACTTCGAGAAGCCAGAGAACAACGAGTGGCTGGCGATCAACCAGTTCACCGTGGTGGAGAACGGTCACAACCGTCGCGCAGACATCGTCATCTTCCTGAACGGGATTCCGGTTGGTGTCATCGAGCTGAAGAACGCCGCCGACGAGAACGCAGATATCTGGTCTGCCTTCCGCCAGCTCCAGACCTACAAGGAGCAGATCCCGAGTCTGTTCCACCTGAACGAGGTGCTGGTGGTGAGCGACGGGCTGGAGGCCCGAATCGGCTCCATCACCGCCAACCGGGAGCGGTTCGCTCCGTGGCGGACCATCGAGGGCGAGGAGCTTGCTCCCTCGTCTCTGCTCGGGCTTGAAGTTCTCCTGAAGGGCGTCTTCGAGAAGCGCCGCTTCCTCGATCTGCTTCGCCATTTCATCGTCTTCGAGGAGGACGACGGCACCATCGCGAAGAAGCTAGGCGGCTATCACCAGTTCCACGCGGTGCAGCGGGCTGTGGACGCCACCGTGAAGGCGTCCGGGCCATCTGGAGACCGCCGCGTCGGTGTGGTCTGGCACACGCAGGGGAGCGGAAAATCTCTGACGATGGTCTTCTACGCGGGCAAGGTCATTCTCGCCCCGGAGATGGAAAACCCGACGCTGGTCATCCTCACCGATCGGAACGACCTCGACGATCAGCTCTTCGGCACTTTCAGCCGTTGCAGCGCGCTCCTCCGGCAGAAGCCCGTACAGGTCACGAGCCGGGCGGACCTCCGCGCGAAGCTCAAGGTTGCGTCAGGCGGCGTCGTCTTCACGACGGTTCAGAAGTTCTTCCCCGAGGAGAAGGGCGACAAGTTCCCGCTCCTCAGCGATCGCCGGAACATCGTTGTACTCGCTGACGAGGCCCACCGCTCGCAGTACGACTTCATCGACGGCTTCGCGCGTCACCTTCGCGATGCCCTTCCACACGCGAGCTTCGTCGGCTTCACCGGGACGCCCATCGAGTTGGGCGACAAGAACACGCGCTCGGTGTTCGGCGACTACATCTCCATCTACGACATCCAGCGGGCGGTCGAGGACGGCGCCACGGTGCCGATCTACTACGAGGGCCGCCTCGCCAAGCTGGAGCTGAAGGAAGAGGAGCGCCCGCGCATCGACCCCGAGTTCGAGGAGGTCACCGAGGGCGAAGAGGAAGTCCGCCGTGACCGACTCCGGAGTCGGTGGGCACAGCTTGAAGCGTTGGTGGGCACCGAGAAGCGCATCAAGCTCGTGGCGAAGGACTTGGTCGAGCACTTCGAGAAGCGGCTCGAAGCGATGGACGGCAAGGCGATGGTGGTCTGCATGAGCCGCCGCATCTGCGTGGACCTCTACGAGGCAATCCGCAAGCTCCGGCCGAACTGGTGCGATGCCGACGACGCGAAGGGTGCGATGAAGGTGGTGATGACCGGCTCCGCCTCCGATGGCCCGGAGTGGCAGGAGCACATCCGGAACAAGCCCCGGCGTGAAGCGCTGGCTGTACGGTTCAAAGACCCTAAAGACTCGCTGAAGCTCGTCATCGTCCGAGACATGTGGCTCACCGGCTTCGATGCCCCTTGCCTCCACACCCTCTACGCCGACAAGCCCATGCGCGGGCACGGGCTCATGCAGGCGATCGCCCGTGTGAACCGCGTCTTCAAGGACAAGCCCGGTGGTCTCGTCGTGGACTACCTCGGGCTGGCCGACCAGCTTCGGTCTGCACTCGCGACCTACACCGAGTCCGGCGGCAAGGGCGACACCGCCATCGACCAGAACGAAGCCGTGTCGGTGATGCTGGCAAAGTTCGAGGTCTGCCAAGACCTGTTCCACGGGCTCGCCTACGAGGCAGTCGTGAAGGCCGGGGCCAAGCAGGTCTTCAAGTTTCTCCCGACCGCTCAGGAGCACGTTCTCCAGCAGGACGATGGGAAGAACCGCCTCGTCAAGGCTGTGATGGAGTTGAGCAAGGCTTTCGCGCTCGCTGTGCCCCATGAAGAGGCAATCCGCATCCGGGATGAGGTGGCATTCTTTCAGGCCGTGAAGGCCGCCCTTGTGAAGCGCGCCCTCGTCGATGCCCGACCGCAAGAGGATCTGGACGCCGCTGTGCGCCAGATCGTGAGCCGTGCCGTTGGTGCCTCGGACAAGGTCATCGACATCTTCGAGGCCGCTGGGCTCAAGAAGCCCGACATCTCAATCCTCTCCCCAGAGTTCCTCGCCGAGGTGCGCGGGCTCCCGCACCGAAATCTGGCGGTCGAGTTGCTCAAGAAGCTCCTTCAGGACGAATTGAAGGTGCGCTCGAAGCGCCACCTCGTTCAGTCGCGCAGCTTCTCAGAGATGCTGGAGCAGGCGCTCAACAAGTACCGCAATAGGGCCATCGAGACGGCGCAAGTCATTGAGGAACTCATCCAGCTCGCGGGCAAGATGCGGGAAGCCCACGCAAAGGGTGATCAGCTTGGCCTCAGCGATGACGAGCTGGCCTTCTACGAGGCGCTGGGCGTGAACGACGCGGCGGTCAAGGTGATGGGTGACGCAGTTCTCCGCGCCATCGCCAAGGATCTCACCGACGCGATCAGGCGGAACGTAACGATCGACTGGACCCAGCGGGAGACGGTGCGTGCGAAGTTGCGCACGATGGTGAAGCGGCTTCTCCGAAAGCACGGCTATCCGCCCGACAAGCAGGAGCAGGCGACGAACACTGTGATGGAGCAAGCCGAGCGCCTTTGTGAGACGTGGGCGGAGGAGGGGGTTCTTTCGGCTCCCGTGCTCCCGGTGCCGTCTGTGGAACCCGAGCGTCTCCCAATGGCAGCCGAGCCGCAGGCGGAGTACATGGCGGCTGGAGCCACGCCGACAAAAGCGTCGCCGGGCCGCAACTCCAAGACGAAGAAGCGCAAGGAGTAGAGCCGCGTGCTTCTGCTCGGCGTAGACCACGATGGCAACCCGAAGGGCTCAAGAGTGTCGTGTTGATTTCAGCGGCGCCCTGAACTCGGGCGACTTTGAGAAGACGCTCGCGGAGATTCGCGGCGCACGCCGCAGCCGGGGGCGCTTCACTTTCGACCTCGACGGAACCACCTTCGCCCAGCTCGACGTGCTCGTTTCCCTTCTCTTCGTCTGCAACGAGCTTTGCGCTGAGGGAAACGCGGTGACACTTCAGTGGGCCGAGACGAAGGTGCGCACGTACGCGGACCGGATCGGCTTCTTCGAGCACCTTGCCGAAGAGGTGACCGTGATCCCTGACCGCCCGGCGGGGCGGCTCTACCGGCGGTATCGGAGCAACAACCAGCAGATTCTCGAAATGACGGCGCTGCCCCCGGGCGATGATCGGCAGGCGGCAGGCGACGCGCTGACCAGCCTGAATGACAGTCTCGCTGCCAACCTCGATGGCGCTGCCAGCGACAAGGTGATCGCCGACATCTGGACCTTCGCGAGCGAAGCGCTCGACAACATCTTCGAGCACGCCGACGCAAGGCGGGCGGGGGTGGTCGCTGCGCAACGGTACGAGTCGCCGACGCGCGGAAGCCGCCTGCAACTGGTCATCGCCGACGCAGGGCTGGGCGTACTGAGCACGCTGCGTGACGGCAACCCGCAGGCTGCATCGCTGCCCGACCGAGAGCTGCTGCTGGCCGCCTTTCGAGAGGGCCTTTCCCGGAAGAAGGACCGGGGGCGTGGCTGCGGCTTGGTGCTGTGCGCTCAGGTCGCGGCGCGCTATGGGGCGAACCTCACCGTTCGCTCCGGGGAGATGTGGGCGATGCTCGTCACGAAGTCCGCCAAGACCGGGATTTCCATCGGCATCTTCAATGACGAGGTAGCCCCGGTGGTGGGCACCCAAATCACGCTGGAACTCTACCTTGACCGGCTCGCCGGTCATGGGTAGTGTTCACTGGAGTCGGTGAACGAGATGACGACCAAGCGCTTCAGAGTCACGATGGTGGAGTTCCTCACCAAGCAAGCGTGGAGCGGCCAGCAAGGGCACGCCGCCTTCACCAAGCTCGCGCCGATGCTCGCCACTCAGAATGAGGCCATCATCGAGCTGGACATGAAGGGCGTGGAGCGGCTCGACGCCTCGTGCTCGCGAGAGGCGCTGGCAAATCTCATCGAGCGCTTCCGGGGTAAGAAGTGGTTCTTCCTCTCGCACCTCGCCAACCAGACCGTGCAAGAGAACATCGACATGGCGCTCCACAAGAGCGAGATGTCGATCATCGCCCGCCGCGCCGACGGCAGCTACGAAGTGCTCGGCTTGGCGTTGAAGGATCACCTCGTGGAGACGCTGGAGGTGATCGAAGCGAAGGGCGAGGCCACCTCGCGCGCGGTGTGCGCGGCGATCAAGGGACTGGCGCTGACGGCCTGCAACAACCGTTTGAAGGATTTGTCAGACGCCGGGCTGGTGGCGCGTCTCGAAGGTGCCGCTGAATCTGGCGGGAAGGAGTTCTCGTACATGGCCCTTCGGTAGGCGCAGCACCGAGACGTGAAGCCCCTCTTTTTTTGTCCATAGGTTCATCCGTTTCAGTGAACGAGAATCAAGAAAGGCGACGACCATGCAGACCCAGACCCCCGAGAAGCACGAGGCGCAGCCCCAGCAGACGTTCATCATCTTCGTCAACGGGCGGAAGTTGGAGTTCCACAACCAGCTCGAAGAGGCGCGCGTCATCCTCGACCGCGCTGGCTTCACCGGCACGTTCTGTCTCGCGGCGACGCACGGCGAGAGCGGCAAGATCGAGCGCGAGTTCGCGGAGCACGAGCAGGTGGACCTGCGGAAGTACCACCACTTCCGGGCGACCTTCTGCGGCCCCGAGGTCGTCGCGTAATGGACGCCGTGGTCCAGCAGCTCGTGGAGGCGGGGTACGTCGCGGCGATTCATCAGCGGCGTCCCAACATCATCGACGTGCGTGTGGAGGGCATCCAGCTCCCTGAAGAGCGGTGCAACGAGCAGACGGCCACGATCATCCTGCCGTTGCCCGTGACGTTTCCCACCACGCCGCCGTACGGGTTCTTCGCGGTGACGCCCATCACGCTCGTGACCGGCACCTACCGCAACGTCTCCGCCGCCGACCCGTACCGCAACGCGACCTTCTTCTCGCGGAAGTGCGACGGGTGGAACTCCACGAAGCACGACGTGTTCACGCTGCTGGCCTACGTCAACAGGTGGGTGCGCGGTGGTTGAAGAACGGCGAATTGCCATCGCGGAGCCAGCTCACGACGCGCTCGTGAAGCTGATGCTCAGGAACCAGCCCGCAGAGGAGGTCTGCTTCGGGCTGGTCTACCCGAGCACCGGCCCCCGGCGCCGATCCCTGCTGCTGCGCAAGCTCATCGAGCCGATGCCGGGCGAGCGTATGGTCCACGGCAACGCCTCGTTCAGCGCGCCCTTCACCAACCGGGCGATCGACCGTGCCATCGACGAGGGCGCCGGGCTGGCGCTCATTCACAGCCACCCGATGGGCACCGGGGCGCAGTGGCCGAGTGGTCCCGACCGCGTCGCCGAAGCTCGGACTTTGGAGACCGCCTTCCACGCGCTCAGAGGAATGCCGGTAGCGGGAATGATCGTCGCGGGTGATGGCACCGTGTCGGGCCGCGAGTACGTCTTCCCTCGGCCGGGCAGCTTGCCTGAGGTCTACGATCTCTCCGGCGCCCACGTCGTCGGCCAGCACCTGCGGCAGCAAGGCGTGATCGACGGTGGCGTTACGATGGCCGACGTTCACGCCTCGCACGTTGGCCTGTGGGGTAGGGCTGGGCAGGCCACCCTCCACCGGCTGCGCGTCGGCGTCGTCGGCGCTGGAAGCATCGGCATGTGCATCATCGAGCAGCTCGCCCGCATCGGTATCGGCGAGCTGGTCATCATCGACTACGACCGCATCGAGTTCCGAAACCTGAACCGACAGTACGGCTACTTCCGGCCGGATGCCGAGCGCCGGGAGAGAAAGGCCCGCGCTGCCGAGCGGCACGCCCACAGGGCGGCAACCGCACCTCAGTTTCGATGCAAGGGCCATGTCGCCAGCGTTCTTGAGCCGGAGGGGCTCCGGCTGCTGCTCGACTGCGACGTGGTCTTCTCCTGCGCCGATAGCCACTGGAGCAGGCAGGTGCTCAACACACTCGCCTACGCGCACCTGATCCCCGTTGTGGACGCGGGTTCGAAGATTGCGGCGACGGCTGACGGCACCTTCCAGACCGCGTCGTGCCGAGTGCAGGTGGTGTCCCCTACGCGCGGCTGCCTCGAATGCTCCAAGGCTTTCCTGCCCGAGAACGTCGCCGAGGAGATGAGTAACGTGCAGGCCCCCCACTACGCGGGCGAGGCAGGAAAGGTGGTCGGGGAGCCGAGCGTCATTCCGCTCAATACCGTCGCAAGCGGCTTTGCCATGCTTCAGTTCATGGAGCTGTCACTCGGGATCTTGGGCCAGCTCCAGCCCCAGCAGCGCTACGACTTCCGGGGCGGCGACGTGGCGTTGAAGCTCCTGCGCTGCCGCGATGGGTGCGCGGTGGTCGCTGAGGAGGCGCGTGGTGATCTCGTTCGACTGCCTGTCGGCGTTGATCCACGGTTCACTGATCGTCCCGAGGCCGAGGAGATGCGGCCGGGGCCGCGTTGGTCGCTTCGGTCGGCAGTCGCCTCCGTCCTGAAGTCGGTCACGTCACTGTGGCGCCCGCCATCGACGGCGCAGCCGTGAGTGGCCCGTGAATAGAAGCGCGCGTTTCGCGTCGGTTGGCAGTTTCGCCGCCCGCCGAGGCTGGAGGTGAAAGGGAGGGATAGACAATGGCTGAACCGAGGATGCACCGCCCGAAGCAGTCTGCGCCGCTTGGCGCGCTGTCGCCCTTCGTCATTGCCGCACGAACCGAGCATCTCGCACCCGCCTGCGACTTGCTGTTCGTGTCCCCGATCGACCTGACATGGGAAGAGAAGCACTTCGGGCTGTTCGTCATCGACGCGCCGTTCGACGAGAAGCTGCCGGAGCGCCTTCAGGTTGCGGCCGGTGTTGGCGACTTTGAGTTCAAGCGGCAGCTCAATTCGTACTGGCCCCATCTTCGCGAGCTACTGGTGGGCGTCATCGCCAAGGTCACCAAAGAGGCGAAGGACGGGCCTGCGCCTGAGCGCATCGCCTCCTTCATGGGGGCCGTGATCCACAAAAGCATCGAGAACAACCAACGGTTGACCGACAAGTTCCTGCCGATCATCGCGAACGCGGTCCCCCTTGTCGTCAGTTGGGCCGGAGCGCGGCTGGCTCTGGCTGCGATTGAGCACCGAGCCCGGCAGTTGAATGCGACCGGAATGACGAGGGAGCGCTACAGCGCCATGGTGCAGGCGCTTCGCGAGCTGCGGCTGGTGCAGGCGTTGCTCCGGGTCGCCCTACCGGCGTCGTCACCGTTCCCGGAGTTGTCGCTGGGTTCAGTCAGTGGCCACTCGGCGACCGTCGCGGGAGTCGGCGTCAGCTCGATCGAAATGCTCCGGCTCAGCCCTTCGATCGCCGCGAACAGGCTCGGGCAGGACAAGGCCCTCTCGATGTTCATCGCTGAGTTCGTGAACAACGGCAGCATCGGCGGGGACGCGGCCTACGCCTGCGCGCGCTACGGCGAGATGAGCGACCCGGACTTGGACGCGGTGGTGCCCGAGGTGGCCGTGGGCTTTGAGGTGAAGCTCGTGCAGGCGTCGTCGGCCAAGACGGGCGAGAACCTGAAGCCGATCTGCCACGACCTGAAGAAGCAGCTCCCCGAGTACTTTGCGCGGGGATGCACCGAGGTCTTCTTCGTGACCAACGTGGTTGAGGCCCTCGCAAAGCAGATGGTCGAGGTGGTGAAGCAGGAGGAGCCGTCGTTGCGCGACAAGACCATCAGGGTCATCGCAGGCGACCCAGAACACCTCTACGAGGAGCTGGAGGCGATCGTCACGAAGGTCAACGATGCGCGTGGGGACTCGCTGGTGAAAGAGGCCAGCGCCCTGTTCGCCCCGCCCGAGCCGTCCACGGCACCCCCGCCAGCTCCGGTCTCGGAGTCCCGGTCGAGTTCGGAGCCGTCGTCATCGTCGGCAGCGGGGAATGGTGCGACGGCGACGGTTCATACCCCGCCCAGCGCCTAGTCACCGGCTTCAGCCGGACGGCTACCCCGGTGGGGTTGTGGATCCCTCCTACTGGGACCATATGGTCCCAGCTACTTCCGCCAGAGAGCCCGTAACGAGGGGCCTTGGCGCATCGTTCGGAAGCTGAGCCCGCTGACTCTCCTTCCCGCAAGGGGCGCCCACGGGGGGCTTCAGAAACGCGAGTGGCAGCTCTCCCGGCCCATGGACGCTGCCGACGCCACGTTTCGGAACGACACGGCCTTTCGGAACGCAGGGCACGGCGCATCAGAAGGGAAGCGGCACAGCTTCGGAGGACCGCGCTCGCCCTGTAATCCGCTGCCCTAAGCCGATGTTCGCCTCCAGCGCCGCGCTGTCGGTCTCTGGCAGCCTTCGGTGGAAGCCGGGTCGCTACTCCAAGAAGCCGTCGATGCCCGGCGCCGTCCACGCCTTGTCGATGACCTTGAGGGCGTTCCTGCCGGTGACGTTCTGCCAGTTGATGGTCTTCGCCTTCTTCCGCGTGACCATGTACTCGCCGACCTTGCTGCGCTTCTCGTTGCCGCGCACATCGTTGTACGTGGCGAACTCAACGACGGTGATGCTCTGGAGGCTCGGAACCTTCTCGAATCCGCTCCCCGCCAACGTCATCAACGTCTGATGCCCATCGACGATGACCCTCGACAGCTCAAGCGGGGCGACGTTGGTCTCGTGCGTCACGACGAGCGTTCCGCCTGA
Source organism: Myxococcaceae bacterium (assembly GCA_019694595.1). Taxonomy (GTDB): domain Bacteria; phylum Myxococcota; class Myxococcia; order Myxococcales; family Myxococcaceae; genus JAIBBQ01. The sequence goes on along the minus strand of JAIBBQ010000003.1, from coordinate 72,994 downwards.
GAACTCGAACTTCTCCTCACCGACCAGCGCTTCGATGGTGGCGCGTTCGTCCGCGCGTTGAAACACCGGCTCGATCTTGGCGCCCAGCGCCTTGAGGGTCGTGTCGTCTGCCTTCTCCCTCAGCCCATCGACCGTCGCTTGCTTGGCGACCTTCGCCGCCGCGAGGGCCTTTTTGAACTCCCGCGCGGCCCACGCCTCCTCGGCGCGTTTGAGTTCGGCGATCGCGGTCTCCGTGGCGATCGTGACCTTGGCCTCCTTGAGCCCGGCCAGTGCGTCGTCCTTCTTCGAGCTGGTCTTCGCGGCCACTTCCAGCATCGGAACCGCCTCCGCCGGGCGTTTGGCGGCAAGCGCAGCTTGACCGGCCGTGAGAAGAGCCTCGCCACACCGGCCCTCATGCTCGGCTGGGAGGCTTCCTGCTTTCACAGCGTCCATACATGCCGAGACCAGCGCGTCGCCCGTCACTTCGGGGCGGAGAGCAGCCTTCGCCTTGTCCAGCTTGGCCTTGTCGTCTGCCGCCTTTCGTTCTGCGGCAGCCCGCGCCGCCGCCAACTGCTCTTCCTTGTTCCGGCCGCAGACGACTGAGCTGACCAAGCACAAGGCGACCAGCCCACCGAGGGTGCCGAGCACGAGCTTCAAGATCCGCTTCATCACCACCTCCGCGTCGAGCATCAGATCGTCAACGACCCAAGGAGGCGCATCAAAACACGAAACACGAACGGAGCGTGCGTGGGCTAGCAAGTATGCGGGCGATAGTCAGCGGTGCTCGTGGCGAAGCCGACGCGGGCGAAGACCTTCATCGAGTACGCGGGAGCGCAGGTTCGGCGCCATCGGCTGCGGGTGGGTCTCACCCAAGAGAAACTTGCGGAGCAGTGCGACTTCGTGCCGAGGTACATCCAGAGGATAGAGGCGGGGAAGGTGGACATGCCGATCTCCACTGTCGTGCGCTTGGCGGACGCCCTCGGTGTGCCGCCTGTCAGCCTCTTCCGGCCAGCGACTTCTCCGAAGCGAGTGCTCGGCAGGCCCATCAAGAAGGCCCGCGAGGCATTTCGGTAAGCTCGGTCGAGCTGGCTGGCTGCGCGGTTGCGTGATTTCCCGTTGCCGTCAGGTTGCCGTGCGGGTGCGGTTCTCGACGGATCTCAACTCCACCAGACGGGTCTCAACGGAACGAAGGTTCGAAGCGTTCAGCGGGGTTGCGGTCCAAGGTCGCGTCCCGCTTGGTTCACTGAGATGCCTTCGTATCCGTCAAATCCTGTCTCCCCGACACGGTGATGGCCCGCAGTTCCTCCGAGACCTCGAGGAACTGCGGGCCTTCTTTTTCCCCGGCGTCTCGAGGGGCGCGGCCGCTGCGGCGCGACCTCAGGCGATCTGCCGAAAGAGCCGGTCGAGGTCCTGGAACAGGGCCGCGGTCGAGAGCGCCTCCTTCAGTCGTTTCTCGATGGGTCGAACACGGTCTTCCTCGTCCAGTCGCCGCTTCACGTCGTTGAGGACGATCCACATCAGCTCCGGGTACCGGTCGCGGAACTCGATCGCCATCACCACCTTGCCCATCATCAAGTAGGCGATGTCGAACATCAGCCCGCGCAGGCTCCGGCGCAGGGTGTCGCTGAATTGCTTGTCGTCGAGCTGCTCGCTCGGCACCAAGCTGTCGAGGTCCAGGAAGCCGCCATCCAGCGCGACGTTCCAGGGCTGGAGCAGGTCGGCCGTCAGCAAGCTCCCCGATTCCTTCGGCAGGAAGCCCGCGGCGAGCATCTTCACGAACAGCTCGGTCCACTTCTCCACCGTCGCCTTGACGCTGAGCCCGCCCTTCTCGAGCCGCTTCAGGCGCCCCGAGTAGTCCAGCTTGTCGACCAGCAGCCCCGTGCCCTCGTGCGCCTCGACGGACCAGTCCAGGAGCCGAATCGGCAGGGACGGGTAGTGGTACACGTAGACGCCCAGCCCCGGTTCCAGGGCCCGCTCCACCACGTCGATCGCCCGCTTCGACAGCAGCGGGCGAAGGTCGCGGGCCACCCGGTCCACCACCTCCTGTGGCCACTGGAGCACCATCAGCGGCAGCGGCGCGCGCGCGAATTCTCCGTATCGCTTGAAGAACGCACGCTGGAAGTCGAGCGCCACCCGCGCCTCTCCCATCGCCTCCGACAGCCCGATGCAGCCTGGAATCTTGCGTTCGAGCACTGGCCAGCGGTCGAGCTCGTTCACCTCGGAGTCCATGGGGAACGAGAGCGACGCGCCGATGCCGACCCGCAAGGTCCAGTACCGGCTGCGCGAGCGGAGCTGGCGCATCCAGTCCGCGTAGTCGTCGGCGACCGCCTCCGTCCCCTTGATCGCCACGAATCCGGGCGCCCGAGACGTCACCGGGAGCGACTCCAGGTTCACATAGAAGCACCGCCCGTGACCGAGCGGGCGAATGAACGGCCCGTCTTCCATGGCGGCCCGCGTCTTCGGGTGAGGGACTGCGCTCCGCAGCGCCGCGCAGACCTCACCCAGGGCGGGGTTCAGCCGGTGCACCGCTTCCGAGAGCTCCGGCGCCGCCGACGCCAGCTCCCAGGTGACCGATGGCGAACTGCTCTTCAGCGACTCTCGTGCCCCGAAGACCTGCGCAGGCCCGCTCGACTTGTCCATGTCGCTCCCAGTGCTCGTGCCAGACCCTCGCGGGCCCATTGGCATCGCGTTGTCTCGTCCTGCTCACGCCGGAGGAAGCGTCGTCACCCAGCGCGCGATGGCCTCGATGGTCGCCAAGTGCTCCGGCTTGAAGGCGATGCCCGGCACCGTCACCTTGAACTCGGTCTCGAGGAAGGTGATCAGCGTCACGATGTTCAGCGACGTGAGCACCTGTGCCTGCAAGAGCGGCGTGGTGCGGTCCAGCTCGGACGCGTCGCCGTCGAGAAACTGGCCGGCAATGAAGCGGGTGACGGCGCCTTCGATCTCCGAGATGGACAGCGTCATCAAGACTCCCCCGTCGTCGAGAAGCTGGCCATCGTTTCGCACGCCTGGTCGATGGCGATCCTAGAACGGAATCGCGTAGGCACAGCCCTCGTGGGTACAGACATAGCCGTTCGACGTGTAGAGGAACACCGCACTCCACAGCCGGCCGTCGACGCCCGAGACGACCTCCTGGGCGCCGCGCTCCGCCATCCGGTGGAGCCCTTCGCGCAGCAGCGCCGATGGCAGCGTCGACCCCCGGTACCGGTCCACCACCCCGATGCCGTACCCCTCGCCGTACGTCAGACCTGGCGTCTGTCGCACACGGCTCTGGAAGAAGCCGACCGGCCCGTCGGCGTCTCGGGCCACCAGCCACATCGAAGGGTCGTCATGCTTCGCTTCGTGGAGCAGCCGGTCCCGTTGCGCCGGGCGAAAGCCCCAGTTGGTGCGGAACGCCTCGTCGTGAATCTGCGCCACCACGTCGACCAGCGCCTCCACAGCCATCGGCACCAGCCGCACGCCTTCCGGCCACTCCGGCTTGGCGGCGGTGCCCGGCGAGACGTGCCGCAGCCTCAGGAAGTTGTTCGCGCGCTTCGCTCCCGGGTACCGGCTCACCAGCTCGGTCGAGCCCGGCATGCCCGTGGTGCCGTACGCATACAGCTCGCGCACTTCTCCGTGCGCCCGCGCCGTCTTCACCAGCCAGTCCATCAACGCGGTGCCGATGCCGCGGCCGCGGAACTCGGGCCGCACGTACGCCCACCCGTCGGCCATGCCCTGGTCGAAGCGGAGGTACATCGACGCCGCGAGCTTCCCGTCGAGGTCCAGCAGCACCTCGTGCTTCGCGCGGTCGAACCCCGGCATCTCCCAGCGCGCTCGCACGTGCGCGGCCGTCTCGAGATCCTCGTGGACCCCCGACTCGGCCACCTTGACCGCGCTCAGCTCCGCGAGCCGGGTGGCGTCGGAATCGACGGGAGCACGGAACTCGAACGCGGCCACTTCGAAAACGCTATCGCGCACCTCCCGCCCTGTCCAGGCGACGATCACTCGTCTCCGCAGGTGCGTGTTTGTCGACTCGACCGGCCCTGCCGAGTTAGCGTTGCGCCGATCGACCGTACGGGTTCCGCGAAACGCGCAGCAGATCGCGATGACCACACCCGCAGCAGGAGGTCTCCCAGTGCACCCTGCGTCAATCCTCCGTGGCCCCGTCGTCGACCCCCGGGTTCACGGCGAGCGAGTTCTCCACCGGGCCTTCGAGCGGCAGGTCGAGAAGACCCCTGGGGCGATCGCGGTCCGCTGCGGCGCCCAGCAGCTGACGTACGCCGAGCTCGATCGCCGCGCCAACCAGCTCGCGAATCACCTCGGCCGCCTCGGCGTCGGGCTGGAGTCGCTGGTCGGTCTGTTCTTCGAGTCCTCGCTCGAGGTCGCGGTCTCGGTGCTTGCAACCCTCAAGGCGGGCGCCGCCTACGTGCCGCTGGACCCCCAGTACCCGGCACAGCGCCTCGAGTACATGATCTCGGACTCGCGGGTTCGCGTCGTGCTGACGCTGGGCCGGCTCAAGGACGCCATCGCGCCCTTCGGCGCGCCCACGCTCAGCGTCGACACCGAGTGGAACGGCATCGAGCGCTCGAGCGCCGCGCGCCCGACCGTCGAGGTCACCCCGAAGAACCTCGCGTACGTCATCTACACCTCGGGGTCGACCGGCATGCCCAAGGGCACCCTGATCGAGCACGAAGGCGTGGTGAACTACCTCGGCTGGTGCCTCGCCAACTACTCGGTCGGCGAGGGGGGCGGCGCGCCCGTGCACAGCTCGCTGTCGTTCGACCTCACCGTCACCAGCCTTTTGGCTCCCCTGGTCGCCGGCCGGACCACCGAGCTGTTGCCCCCTGCGCTGGGCATCGCCAGCCTGCTCGACACGGCTGCTGCGGGGCGCGACTACAGCCTCATCAAGCTGACCCCGCTGCACCTCGACCAGCTGCGACAGCAGGTCGCTCCCGAGAAGGTCGATCGCTGGACCCGGTGCTTCGTCATCGGCGGCGAGAACCTCCTCTCTCGCGACCTCGACTTCTGGCTGCGCAACGCGCCCGGTACCCGGCTCATCAACGAGTACGGCCCCACCGAGACCGTGGTCGGGTGCTGCGTGTACGTCGTCGACCCGAAGACGACGTACGGCCACGCCATTCCCATTGGCCTGCCCATTCAGAACATGCAGCTCTACGTTCTCGACGCTGCCCATCAGCCCGTCGCCAGCGGGGAAGAAGGCGAGCTCTACATCGGAGGCCTCGGCGTCGCCCGCGGGTACCTCAACCGGCCGGAGCTGACCGCCGCTCGCTTCGTCACCAACCCCTTCGAGTCACCGGGGCCGCAGCGCATGTACCGCACCGGTGATCGCGTCCGTCAGCTCCCCGACGGCAACCTGGAATTCCTCGGGCGCCTCGACGAGCAGGTGAAGGTGCGTGGCCACCGGGTCGAGCTGGGCGAGATCGAGGCTGTGCTCGGCAAGCACCCCCAGGTCGCAGAGGTGGTGGTCCTGGTTCAGGGGACCGGCGCCGACAGCAAGCTGGTGGCCGCGGTGGTGCCCCGGGGAACGCCCCCCAAGCTGCTCGCGCTCAAGGTGTACTGCTCCGAGCGGTTGCCCAAGTACATGGTGATCGACAAGGTGCAGCACTTCCAGGCGTTGCCCAGCACGGTCAACGGCAAGGTCGACCGCAAGGCACTCCTGGCCGCGCTCGCCGCCACCTGACGGCAAGGTCAGCGCGGTGAGCGGGCGCGTGCCTTGAGCGCGAGCCGGTCGGTCTTCCCGTTGCGGGTCCTCGGGAGCGCCTCCAGCATGTGGACGACGTCAACGATCATGTACCGGGGCACCCGCTCGGCGCAGGCGGCCTTGAGCGACATCAGGCTCGGGTCCTTCCCGGGCTTCGGCACCACGAACGCCACCAACTGGCCTTCATGGCCTTCGCCCACGGCCACCACCGCGACGTCCTGAACCTCGGGGTGCCCCATCAAGGCGGCCTCGACCTCGCCGAGCTCGATTCGCCGCCCCCGCACCTTCACCATGTTGTCGCGACGGCCGACGTACACGAAGTTCCCGTCGGGCCGCCGGGTGCAGATGTCGCCGGTGCGGTAGGGCCCCTGCTGAGGGGGCTGTCCCCAGTACCCCAGCATCACGGTGGGCCCGGTCACCACCAGCTCTCCGGCCCCGGTGACGCCCTCCGGCGCGAACGCCGCCGACTCTGGGCCCGTGTCGAGCTCGACCGTGTCGCCGCAAGCCGCCACGCCGATGGGCACCGGGCTCTGCCCGTCGTCGATGGTCGAGACCTCGAACCACGTGCAGACGTTGGTCTCCGTCGGCCCGTACCAGTTCAGGAGCCGCGCCCCCGGGAAGCCACCGCGGAGCGTCCTGAGGTGCTGAACCGGAAACGGCTCACCCGCGAAGATGATGGTGCGCAGGCGGGGCGCCACCTCCAGCAGGCCGCCCTGGGTCATCATCAGCACCAGCGCGGACGGCACCGAGTACCAGACGGTGAGGCCCTTCGACTCGATGAAGCGCACCAGCTGCCGCGGCGCGTAGGCGAGCGCTTCGGGCACCACGTGCACGCTCGCTCCCACCGAGAACGCGGCATAGAGGTCGAAGACCGAGAGGTCGAAGTGGAACGGCGCGTGGTTGCCCAGCCGATCGCCTTGCTTCACCTGGGCGTTGTCCACCGCCCAGTCGATGAACGCCCTCGCGTTGCGGTGGCTGATGCAGACGCCCTTGGGCGCCCCCGTCGACCCCGAGGTGTAGAGAATGTAGGCCAGGTCGTCGGGGCGGCGGTCGCTCGGCGGGAGCGGGGACGCGTCGGCCTCCTGTGACGGCCAGCCCTCGAGGAGCGGCACCGTCTCTCCGGCGGCGCGCAGCTCCGCCGCCCTGGCCTCGTTGACCGCCACCGCCTTCAGCGCGCAGTCGCGGACGATGCCTCGCACCCGCGCGAGCGGGCTGTGGGGGTCGAGCGGCACGTAGGCCGCCCCCAGCCGCAGCGTCGCCTGCATCATCGCGGCCCCGAACGCCCCCTTGTCGACCCAGAAGCCGACGCGATCGCCCGGGCCCACGCCCAGCCGCTTCAGCGCGTGGGCCAGCCGGTTCGCCTCCTGGTCCAGCTCCCGGTAGGTGAGCACCCGATCAGCGGCGTCGATGGCCAGGGCGTCGGGCAGTCGCGCGGCCGTGCCCGCCAGCAGCTGGTCCAGCGTCACAGGCCCAACCTGGAGGCGATGATGTCCCGCTGGATCTCCGACGTCCCCGAAAAGATGGTCGAAGGGACCGCGTCGCGCAGCAACTGCTCGACACCGCCTTCCTCCACGTACCCCGAGCCGCCGTGAATCTGCACCGCGTCCAGCCCGCTCTGGATCGCGGCCTCGCTCACCGCCACCTTGGCGAGCGCAACCTCCAGCATGGCGTCTTCCTTTCGGTCCAGCTTCCAGCACGCCCGGTAGAGGAGCAGCCGCGCTGCTTCCAGCCGCTGCTTCATGTCCGCGATCCGGTGCGAGATCGCCTGGTACTTCCCGATGGGCTTGCCGCCCTGGACCCGCTGGCTCGCGAACGTGATGCACTTCTCGAGCGTGCGCTCCATCAGGCCCACGTAGGAGCCGAACAGGCAGGCGCGTTCCCACTGCATCGAGCGGCGGAAGACCGCTGACCCCTGACCTTCCTTTCCGAGGCGGCGGCTCTCGGGAACCCGGCACCCTTCGAGGTAGATGGGGGAGATCGGCGACCCCGTCAGGCCCATCTTCTTGAAGGGGGACCCCACGGTGAGGCCCGGCGTGTCGCGCGACACCAGGAAGGCCGAGATTCCCAGGAAGCCGGCCCCCGGCTTGGTGACGGCATAGACGAGGTAGACGTCGGCGGTCGGGCCGTTGGTGACCCAGCCCTTCTCGCCATCGAGGACGTAGTCGCGGCCGTCCCGGCTGGCCCTCGTCTTCAGCGAGAAGACGTCCGACCCCGCCCCCGACTCGGAGATCGCATTGGCCGCGATCAGCTCTCCCGAGCAGAGCCTCGGCAACAGCTCTCGCTGTTGGGTCTCGGTGCCGCTCTCGACGATCGGCATCACGCAGGCGAAGAGGTGGGCGCACGCCGAGAAGACCAGGCCCGTATCGGCGCAGCCCTTGCCGAGCGCCTCCACCATGCGCACCGTCGTGAGTGCGTCGAGCCCCAATCCTCCGTGGGCTGTGGGGACCGAGAGCCCGAGGTACCCGAAGCCCCCCAGCTTGGACCAGGTCGCGCGCTGGAGGCCCCCATCCTTCCCGGGGCCGCCGCCCAGCTCGTTGCGCGCGAACGCCAGGCCGCGTTCGTACAGCGCCTCTTGGTCCGTGCTCCAGCTGAAGTCCATCGACGTCCCTTCGGCTCGCGCCTAGGTGCGGCTCTGAGAGACCCACCGGGTGAGCTGCTCGATGCTCTGGATGTTGTCGGGGTTCACGTCTTCCGGCTGAACCTTCATTCCGAAGCGCTCTTCCAGGAAGGCGAGCAGCAGCATGATGTTCAACGAATTGAGGACGCCCATGTCGAGGAGCTCGGTGGTGCGCGACAGACCGCGCGCGTCGCCTGCCAGCAGCTGCGTCGCCACGAACTGTGTGATGGCCGCCTCGATCTCCGGAGCCGTTTCTTGTGCCATTGCATTCCTCTCCTCGGCGGGGCGACCTAGCTCCCGCCTCCAGCGTTCAACTTCCTGAGCTCTTCCTCGACCTGCTCGTCGGTCAGATTGTCCACGTTGACCGCGGGCTCGGCTCCGAGCCCCAGCCGCTCGGTGAGCTTGGCGATGGTCGGGGCCTCGAAGACGTCTTGCAGCTCCATCCAGATGCCCGCGAGCTGCTGGCAGTCCGACACCAGCTTCATCGCGGTGAGCGACTGGCCGCCGAGGTCGAAGAAGTCGTCGTGAATGCCGACCTTGGCGACGCCGAGGACCTCCGCCCAGATGGCCGCCAGCTTCTCCTCGGTGGGGTTGCGGGGTCCCGCGTAGTTCCCGGCTCCCTGCTGGCTGGCGTCGCTCAGCGACGGCAAGGCCTTCACGTCGATCTTGCCGTTGGTGGTCAGCGGGAACGTGGGCAGCACCGCGAGCGCCGCTGGGATCATGTAGTCGGGCACCACCGACTTGAGCCAGTTCCGGACCTCCGGCCAGGTGACCGTCAGCGTCGGCTTGGCCGTCACGTAGGCCCAGAGCTTGGCCCCGCTGGCTCCGTCCTCGACTGGCACCACCACCGCGCCATCGACCGACGGGTGGCGCCGGAGGTTGGCCTCCACGTCTCCGAGCTCGACCCGGAAGCCGCGGATCTTCACCATCGATTCCGCCCGGCCGACGAACACCATGCGGCCATCGGGCATCGCCCGGCCGAGGTCGCCGGTGCGGTAGAGGCGGCCGCCGGCCTCCCCCGAGAACGGGTCGGGAACGAAGCGCTCGGCTGTCTGCTCCGGTCGACCCAGATAGCCACGGGCGAGGCCAGCCCCGCCAATGTAGATCTCGCCGACGTGCCCTTGCGGGACAGGGATCAGGCCTGGGCCCAGGAGATAGAGCCGTGCGTTGGCCACCGGCTTTCCGATGGGGAGCTGGGCGTCGAGGAGCGCGACCTCGGCCCGCAGCGTGCTCGACGCCGAGGTGATGGTTGCCTCTGTGGGGCCATACACGTTGACCCACGGAATGCGCTCGCCGCCGACCTGCTGCCACAGCGCCAGCGTCTCGGGGAGAATGCGCTCCCCGCCGAGCATGATGAGGCGCAGCGCTGCTGGCGGCGGCTGCGCAGTGACGAACAGGTGCTGCACCCACTGGTGCATGTACGCCGGGGGCAGACTCAGCACCGACAGTCCTTCCGCTTCGATCACCGCGCTGAGCTCGGTCGCGGCGATCAGCTCGCGGCGCACCACGGTGGACGCTCCGACACAGAGCGGCGGGTAGATCTCCTCGCCTGCGGCATCGAAGTTCAGGGGCGTGAACTGGAGCACCCGGTCCTCGGGCCTCAGCTCCAGCACCCTCGCGATCGCCTGGTTGTGGTTGACCACCGAGCGGTGCTCCACGAGCACGCCCTTGGGCACCCCGGTGGAGCCCGAGGTGTAGACCACGTACGCGAGCTGGTTCGGCAGCACGGCCCCGCCCAGCCTCCCCTTGGGCTGTCCGTCGACCGACGTGAAGTCCGCCAATGGAAGCGGGCGGCCGAGACCGGCGCCCACCGCGGCCAGCGTTCCCGGCTCGGCGATCACCGCCTTGACGGCGGCGTCACGGAGGATCGCCTGCAGCCGATCCACCGGAGTCTCGGGGTCGAGCGGGACGTAGGCCCCCCCTGCCTTGAGCACACCGTACAGGGCCGCGATCGCCTCGGGGCCAGAAGCCAGCGCCATGGCGACCCTGTCCTCGGGGCCCACCCCGGCCCCCCTGAGCCAGTGCGCCACCTGGTTGGCCCGCTCGTCGAGCTGCCGGTAGGTGAGCGTTCGGCTCCCCATCCGGACCGCCACCGCGTCCGGCGTGCGGTCCACCTGCCGCTCGAAGAGTCCGTGAACCCCCACGTCGGTCGCGAAGCGCTCCGTGGTCGCGTTCCAGGTCCGCAGCACTTGTTCGGCCTCCGCCGCCGTCAGCAGCCCCGTGCGGAAGACCGGCTGCTGCGGGGACGCCGTCAGGCCAGCGAGCGCCGTCTCGAAGTGGCCGACCATGCGCTGTGCCGTCTGCTCCGAGAACTGCTCCTGGCTGTAGGTCAGCGCGCCCGTGTACCCCTGTCGGCTCGCCGACAACGTGAGCGCGACGGGCCAGAGCGTGACCGCTCGCGGCTCCACCTCCACGGTGGCCGTCAGTCCCTTGAACTCGAGCGGAGGGGGCGCCGGCACCATCGCGAAGCTCCCCACCAGGGGGTAGTCCGAGCTCTCTCCGCTGAGCCTGGCCATCAGCGGGTGGGCGTCGGCCTCACTCAGCCAGCGGTCGCCGGCCTGCTCTTCTCGGCTCCGTCGGAGCACCTTCGCCGATTCACGGATCACGTCGCTGAACGGCGCGCTGGGGTTGACCGACAGGCGCACCTGCACCGGCTGGCGCATGCTCGTCACCACGCCGAGCAACCCGACGCGGTCGCGGCCCCGGGGCTCGTAGACGAGGGCCACGTCGGAGCGCCCTGCACTGCGCGAGAGCTGCACCGCGAGCGCGGCGAACAAGACCGCCGATGGTGCTTCGTGCAGAGACGCCGCCAACGCGTTCACGCGCGCCGAGACCACCTCGGACAGTCGAAACGACACCCGCTTGGCCAGGTAACTGCGGTGTGGGGGGCGACTGAAATCGGTCGGCAACGTCGGAGTCCACGGCGCCTCGGAAAGTGCAGCGCTGACGATGTCTCGCACTTCACCGGCCGGCGGCACCCGCGTCTCGTGCTGCCAGCTCCCGAGCAGGCGCGGCCCCGAGGCGACGGGGGGCGCCAGCGAGCGCTCGGAGTAGCTCGCGGCGAGCTCCGAGAGCACCTGCCACGTCGAGTCCGAATCCACGAACGCGTCGTTCGCCGCCAGGATCAGCAGGTGGTCGTCGGGCGCGAAGCGGGTCAGCGACACGCGCACCGGCGCCGCCCGACGCGCGTCGAACGGCTGGCGGGTCTCCCGCCGCAGCGCCGCCGCGGCCGCTTCCTCGCGGCCTTCGCCAGGCGCGAGCGCCGCGTCCCGCCGGGTCATCGTGGGCCATGGCTCCGCCTTCACCTGGACCAGGGCGTCGTTGCTGCCCTGGACCATCGTCCTCAGCCCGGGGTGCCGTTCCACCACCGTCGCGAAGGCGCGCTGCAGCACCGCTTCGTCGAGGGGGCCCTTGAGGCGAACGCCGACCACGGCGGTCGTCAGCGGAAGGTCCGGGGCGAGCTCGGAGAGGTCTTGCCCGAACCGCTGCGCGAATGTCGCGGGCGCCGAGCTCTGGGACCTTGGCGGGGTCACCTCGCTCGTCGATGGCGTCGACAGCGAGGCGAGCGTGACGATCGGCGACAGCTCCCGCGGCGCGCCGGCGGCGAGCCCCACCAGCGCCAAGGCGTCGGCGATGGCGTGCTCGTCGACGCCTTGCTCGGCGAGTGGCCGCGCAGGGTCGAGGTCTGCGCGCCCGAGCGCCCGCTTGAGTTCCGTGATGAGCCCGCTGCCCTGAGTCATGGTTGGTCCCCCGAGTGACTCACTTCTTGCGTGCGAGGAAGATGCCGTAGTCGGCCTCTCCCGTCGACGGGTACGGCTTGAACTTGTGGTCGGCGTAGATCTCCTCGACGGTGAGCCCCGCCTCATTGAAGAGGTCGATCATGTAGTTCTTTCCGGGGATGTCGGCGGCGTCGAAGTGGCTGTCACGGGTCTTCATCAGCTCGCCGTTGTAGTGCTCGGTGAACGTGTAGACGCCCTTGTACTGCGTGCCACCCTGGCGCTCGTACCCGATCGCCACCGTGTACTGGTAGCGGCCGAGGCGAATCTTGTGCGTCTGCGTCTTGGGCTGAGACAGGCGACTGCCCATCGGAGCGTCGACGCAGAACACGCCGTTGGGTTCGATGTGCTTGGCGACGTTTCGGAACAGCGCCACCCGCTCCTCGTCTGTCGGCAGGTAGAACAACACCCGGGACATGTAGGCGTAGGTGAACTGCTTCTTGAGATCGATGGTCAACGGGTCGCCCGACACCGGCGTCACGAAGGGGTGGAGCTCGGTCCGGCCGGCGACCTTGATGACGAGCGCCGCCAGCATGCCGGCGAACTTGTCGAAGCAGGTGACGTTCACCCGGTGCTCGGCGAGCGGGATCGCGACACGGCCCGTGCCGGCACCGAAGTCGAGCACGTTGCGTGCCCGAATCGCGTGGTGCAGATGGAAGTCGATCTGATCGGGCTCGAACTGCGGCGGGTTCATCAGGTCGTAGAGAACTGCAGCCTCGTAATCGAATGACATCGATTGCTCCTTGAGGGGTGTTCGGCCCCTGGTGGGTGTCGTCAGTGGATGCGTGGTGACGCGGGACTGAGGTGGCGTGGCGCGCGAGCCGCCGATGAGCGGCGCCGCATTGTATCACTGCGTGCGTTCGTGCTTGGGTTCCTGTGTCGAGTCCACGTGCACTGCGATCGGGCAGGGGTGAGAGCTGCGGCGTCTGAGGGGAAGGGTAGGTGCCCGCTCAGGGGGCGATGCGAAGCCTCAGCTGGCGGCGAGCCTCGGCCAGCGCCCGCTCGACGTCGGCGCGCTCGCGCCCTGCGGCGATGACGTAGCCGATGCGGTCCGACGACGACTCGGGGGGCCGAACGGAGCTCCCCAGCTTCTTGTCCACCTCGATGAGCTTGATGCCTGGCACGGCGCGGGCGGCCTCCAGGCCGTCGACCCCCTGCAACGTCCCTCGTTGCTCGGCGAGGAGAAAGCGTATCGAGGCCACATCCGAGCGCAGCGGTTCGAGCTGGGCCGGCGTGCCTTCGAGCCCGGCGAACATCAGGCCGAGCACGTCGAGCCCCGTCGAGTAGCCGACCAGCTCGGGGATCATGCCTCCGGCGAGCCGGGGGTTGATCTCGATGATCACCGCTCCCGCGTCCGTCAGCCGGGCCTCGGTGTGCGAGAAGCCGAAGTCCAGGCCGACCGCGTCCAGGCCCTGGGTCGTCGCCGTCACCAGCGCTCGACGTTGCGCTTCCGGCAGCGGCGCCGGGAAGTCGTGGCCCACCTCCACGAAGTGAGGTTCCGGCGAGAGGTGCTTCTGCGTCACGCCGAAGACGTGGTGCTGCCCACGCGCGAGCGTGAAGACCTCCACCGAGAACTCGGGCCCCCGCAGGTAACCCTCGACGAGCACCCGCCCGTCGAGCGCCTGCCCACGGTCGTTCGTGGCCCGCTGCGCGAGCGCGGCCACCTGGTCCCGGAGCGCCTCGAAGGAGTCGACGCGTCGGACACCGATGCTCCCGCTGTCCGACGGGGGCTTCACCACGCAGGGGAAGGTGACGCTCCCCTTGAGCGCGTCGACCTCCTCCTGAGTCCCTACCAACCAGAAGGGCGGCGTGGGCGCGCCCGCGCGCCGCAGCGCCTGGCGGCCGAGGAACTTGTGGTGGCACTGCCTGGCCGCTTCGGGGTCGATGCTTCGGAGCCCGAGCCGGCGGGCGAGGCGCGCCGCCGACTCGATGTAGTACGTCGAGAAGCTGAGCACCGCGGTGGGCGGCCCTTCCGCGGCCAGCCGGTCGAGCACGGCTTCCAGCTGCGCCTGGTCGTTGGTCTCGGCTTCGACCACGCGCAGGTTGGCAGGCGGCGTGCTGAGGAAGGGGTACTTCGCCGGAGTGCGGGTGACGAACGTCACCTGGTGTCCCTCGCGAACGAGCCGCTCCACCGCGAGCCTGCCAGTGCCCGTGGTGTTGCTCTCGATGAAGACGTAGTGCTTCACCCCAGCCCCAGGGACCGGGTGAGGTCACCGCTCTTGGTGATGTCCGCCGCGTAGTACGGGACGCTGCCGTCGTGAGGCAGTGGCGCCCAGCTCCAGCGCTCGGCCACGTCGACGCCGTACCTGATGCGCTTCGGCTCACCGGCCGCCACCACCCCGGTCAGGCCGTGCTTCTGGAAGTACTCGTCGCTGTAGATGTTCTCACCGTACCGGTCACCTCTGTCGCAGCAGATCATCACCACGTGCTGATCTTCAGGGAGCTGCTGCGCCACCCAGCTCGCCACCACGTACACCGCACCGGAAGACCCTCCACCGTAGATGCCTTCGCGTCGGGCCAGCTCGCGACAGGCGTTGAAGCACTCGCCGTCGTGGATCCAGTGCGCTTCGTCGATCACCGAGTAGTCGATGTTGCCCGCGATGATGCTGTTGCCGTGACCCGACTGCAGGCGGCTCTTGTTGGGTTGGTTGAACTGAACCGACCCCACCGCATCGACCGCGACCACCCTCAGTCCGGGGCAGAGCTTGCGCAGCGCCCGCGCGTTGCCGCTGAGCGACCCGCCGCTGCCCACGGTCGCCACCAGCGCCCCGATCTTGGTCCCGAGGTCGGCGACCAGCTCCTGCGACAGCGTCGCTTCGTACGCGCCGGGGTTGCTCGGCGTGTCGTACTGCCTCGGCCAGAAGGCCCCGGGGTTGCGGGCCATCACTTCCTTCAACCGGGCGAGCCGGGAGACCTGCCAGCCCCCGGTCGGGTGGTACTCGCTGACGATCTCGAGCTGCGCCCCCAGCGCCCGCAACTTGGCCTCGGTGCTCTTGTCGATGCGCGGGTCGGTGACGATGATCACCGGGTAGCCCTTGAGGGTGCCCACGCGCGCCAGGCCTTCGGCCATGGTCCCCGAGCTGCTCTCGACGATCATCCCGCCTGGCTTGAGCACCCCGGTGCGCTCGGCATCGAGGACCATCTGCATCGCCACCCGGTCCTTCATCTGGCCGGGATTGGCCAGCTCGAGCTTGGCCCACAGGCTGGCGCGCGGCTTCGACTGCTCACGCCCTCGCAACTTGACGAGCGGCGTCTTCCCGATCAGCTCCAGCACCGAACCAACTTTCATCGTGTCGTCTCCCTGTTTTCGCCTCGGGGTGCCGAGCCTGCCATCGTCTCCGAGACCGCTCCACTCAGTCGCTCGCGCGCGCGTGCGAGCGAGGCCTTCCAGCCATCGACCATTTCTTGACGAGCGCGCCGACGTGCATCGAGCCGGTCGAGCTGTCCTTCGACCGCGGCGGGCGACGGCCCGCCTCCCCACGCGGCGGCCTGCACCGCGCCGGCGGGCGAGAGCACCGGCACCAGCCGGTCGAGCTGGGCCCCCGTCAGCGGGACCGAGAGCAGCGACGGCAAGATCGAGCGCAGCGCCTCTTCACCGACCCCTCCCCGGGGGGCGCGCGCGACGAGCGTCCCGACCACCTCGTGCGCGGTCCGAAAGCTGAGGCCCAACTGTGAGACCAGCGCGTCCGCCAGGGCCGTCATCGTGGTGTCCTTTCCTTCGAGGAACCTGGTGGCCTCCTGAGGACGCATGATCAGCTGCGACGCCAGCAGCGTCGCCAGCTCCAGCGCCTGAACGCTCGCCGCGGCACCCGCCCACAGGTGCGAGGCCGCTTCCCCGCTGACCTCGACGCTGTTGGTGAAAGGGGTGTTCTTGAGCCCCATCAGGGTGGTCATCAGCGCCCCGGTGGCGCGCACGGCCTGGCCCCGGATGTTCTCGAGCACGAAGGCGTTGCGCTTCTGCGGCATGATGGAACTCGTGCTCACCAGGTCGTCACCGAAGTCGAGGAAGCCGTAGGCCGCGCTCGCCCACAGCTGCACGTCGAGCGCCCACCGGCTCAGGGTCGTGCCCAGAAGCGCCAGCGGGGCCAGGACGTGGACCGACGAGTCCCGGCTGCCGACCGCGTCGATCGAGTTGTCGATGGGAGCGTCGAACCCCAGGAGGCTCGCCACCTGGTGCGGGTCGATGGGGAACGAGGTTCCCAGCCCTGCAGCCGCGCCCATCGGCGACCGGTTGAGGGGAGGATAGGCCTGCGCCAGCCAGTCGGCGGTTCGCGTCAGCTCGCCCAGCACCCCGGAGAAGACGTGGCCCACGGTCGTGGGCTGGGCAGGTTGTAGGTGTGTGAAGCCGCAGACCAGCGTTCCCGCATGTCGCCGCGCGAACGCTGACAGCGCGGCGGTGAACCCGTGCAGACGCTCGAGGAGCTCGATCACCGCGGAGCGTGCGCGCATGCGGAAGATCGTGGCGTTGATGTCGTTGCGGCTGCGTGCGACGTGCGCGCTGCCGCCGACCTGCGGCCCCAGCCGGCGGATGTATTCGCCTTCGTACAGGAAATACATGCCGCGGTGGATGTCGGGCACCGCCAGCGGCTGTTTGCCCGCGGCGATCGCCTGGGCGAGCTCCCGGTTCACCGAGAGCAGCGATGCCCCCACCTCCGCCGGCAACAGCCCGCGCGTGACCGCCATCACCACGTGCGCGGCGTCGACGTCGAGGAGCTGGGGGAGCACGACCTCCAGGTCGTGCTCCAGGGCTGGCTCGTATAGGAGCCGGAAGAGCGTCGGGTGGGGCCCGCTCGCCAGGCGCCCCACGCCCGCTCCGACGCTCATGGTTCGGGGCCTCGGTCGGCTGGCCCTTCCACCACGTCGCTGGTGCGCGCGCCCGTGAGGCGAACGATCTCCTCCGGGGAGATCTTGAGCATGTGCAGCTCGTCACCGCCGCCGCCGTACACCGAGGCGTGCTTCATCACCCCACTGTCCACCACCACGGGCACCGAGGTGATGTACCCGACCGGTGGAACGCCACCCACCGCATAGCCGGTGCGCTGGAGCACGGTCTCGGCCTTCGCCAGTCGCAGCGAGGGCAGCCCGAGCGCGTCGGCCACCTTTCGCATCGAGACCCGGACGTCGCCCGGCACGATCGCCATGCCGACCACGTCCTTCTTCTTGGCCTCGAACAGAATCGACTTCACGATCTGTCCTGGGGTCACGTTCAGCGCGGCCGCTGCGTCGGGCACCGTCGGCATGTGCCGCCCCGTCGACACCAGCTCGCCGCGCACCGCGTTCGCCTTGAGGAACCGGCGCAGCAGGTCGCTGCCGGGCGCCTCGGTCTTGCAGCGCGAGAAGGTCGCCAGAAAGACGGGGAGCGGAAGGCGGTCTCGTCTGCTCTGGTCGTGCACACCGACGTGGGAGACCGCACCGTCCTGGACCCCCGTGACGCGCACCTGCCGGGTCCACACGTCACCGGTCTTCACGAACCCCGCCTCGAAGCTCGCCCGGTCGAGCAGGCGAACCGTGGGCACCACCGAGCGGTTGCCTCCCGCGGGCTCGTACCAGACCACCGGCCCGGTCACGTCAGCGCGCACCTGCATTTCCCACAGCTCGCCTTCGGCTGGGCGAACCACCGCGGGGTTGTTCCAGTAGCCCTCGGTGGGGTCGGGGCTCGATGCGCGCGTGCTCCCGTCGGGCATGACGAAGGTCCGGTGCGCGCGATCGTTCTCCGACTCGAACTCCAGTACCATCATCTCGCCCACACGGTGCCGCTGCGCCGGCGTGCCGAGTGTCTTCATCTGCGTCAGCTGTGCGGGCGTGAGGTTGGCCTTCGACGAATGAACGAGCCGCGAGCCTCCGGAGATCAAGCGGAAATTGCCGATGATCGCCCGCTCGCCGAACAGCTTCGCGGTTCGCTCCAGAATCGGCTCCGCGGGGGTGGTCGTGGGGTCGAACATCACGCCGAGGACCGTTCCACTGTGGGCACAGTTGACGCCCAGCGCGCCGACCTCCGCGGTGCTCTTCAGCAGGTCGTCGAACTTGGGCTTCACCAGCACCTTCTGGTGGCAGACCGCGCTCAGCGTCGCCCCTTCCGCGACCAGATCAGGGCGGCGCTGTCGGAACCCGCGCCGGACCAGATCGAGCCCGCGCGCCAGCTCGCTCTCGTGCTTGCGTGCATTCGCCCGCGCGCTCTCTCGGTCGAACTCCAGGGTGTCGATCTCCCCTCCGGTGTCGACGATGACGAAGTTCAAACTGGGGGGCGGCCCCAGCAGCTCGAAGAGCTCGCCGCGGATGTGGTCGAAGATCACCACGTCACGAAAGAACACGGCGTCCGACGGCTCGATCTCCACGGCCGTGCGCGCGATGGTGTAGGGAGGCACCGCCTTGCCCGCGGCCTCCGCGGTCGCGAGCACCGCCGCCGTGATGTCCGAGCTGCTCGAGGCCATGCCTTTGGACCGAGGGATGCTCGACTGCACCTGCACCTTCCCGCCCATGCCGCTGACGCCGAGCTCCTTGAGGGTCAGCCGCACCGCGGTGATGACCTTCGAGAAGTCCTTGAGGCCTTCGACGACGATCTCCTCGCCTGGGCGCAGCGTCACCGTCACCGTGGAGAAGAAGTCGATCGGGCTCGTCACCAGGAAGTCGCGCCCCCCGATGACACCCTGCATGAGTTCTCCGCACGTCCCCGGCGCGACCGCAGTGGCAGTGTTCTCGTCAAGCACCTGAAGTCAGCCTTTCGTCGAAGAAGCCCAAGCGGAGCTCTCGCGGTCGTTCACCGATCGAGGGCCGCTGGAGTGATTCACTGCACCGTCTGCAGCACCTCGAGCGCTTCTTGCTTGAACCCCGGAGTGCCCATGCGCTCGACGATTCCTGGCCTGGAGAGGAGCCGCGTCAGCACCCGTTCCTGCTTGGCTGCGAGCCGGGCGCATTCCGCGTAGGGGCGAGCAGAGAAGGAAACCATCGAGTACAGCGACTCGAACTCCTTGGGCATCAGCTCCTGCACCGTTCGCTCCAGCTGCTTGCGAACGATGTAGTCCTGCTGCGCCCCCTTGACGGCCAGCTCCTCGTAGTGCGCGAAGGCCAGCTCCTGGAGCGCGTAGTTGTCCGGCACCCGGGCCTCGTTGTACTCCGCGAACGCCTTGCCGAAGGCGAGGTCGTTTCGCTCCAGCGCCCGGAACAGCTGGAGCGCGTCCTCGAGGCCTGCATTGAGCCCCTGTCCCAGGTAAGGCACCACCGAGCGCGCCGCGTCTCCCACCAGCACCACCTCGCCCCCGCGGTGGACCCGGTTGATCACGACCGAGCACAGCACTGACGCTGGCCGATGGAAGAAATCGAACTCCAGCGACGGGACCCGGTTCTCGATGTCCGGAAAGAGCTCGCGGAACAGCCGCCGCAGGCCCGCGCGATCGCGCGCGGCGTTGAAGCCGTGCGGCCCTTCGATGGGGAGAAAGAGCGAGCCGGTGTGGCCGCCGTCCAGGTTGGGAATCGCCACCAGGATCACCTCGCCGCGGGGCCAGATGTGGAGCCCGTCGGCCGGCAGCGGCGTCTCCCCCCGCTTGGCGAGCGGCAGGCTCACTTCCCGGTACAGCACCGGCGCGTAGCGCACGTGGAGGTCGTAGGACGGGTCCTGCAGCAGCACCGAGCGCGCGACCGACGACTGGCCGTCGGCACCGATGATCCGGTCGACCTGCAGCTGGTAGGGGTCGCCGCCCTCGGGTCGATCGATGCTCAGCCGCGGCGAGCCGCTCAGGTCGATGGACACGGCGCGGTGGGTGAACGCGAACTGGAGTCCGGGGTCCCGGTCGGCGATCTCGAGCAGCTTTCGCAGCAACCCCATGCGGGAGACCGCGTACAGGGCGTCCTCGTCGCGTGGCCCGTAGGGGTGGTAGCGAACCGAGCCATCGGTGCCGTGGAAGTAGCGGCCGCGGCACTTCACGCAGATCGACCGCACCTCGTCCGTGATCCCCAGCGCGTCGAACGTCGCGAAGGCCCGGTGCGCCAGGGTCAGGTTGATCGACCGACCGCCCGCCGACTGCCGCCCTCGAAGGTCGGTTCTCCCCTCGAAGATCTGCGGCTTCAGCTTCAGCTTTGAAAGGAGCATGGCCTGGGCAACACCCACAGGCCCAGCGCCAAGGATCGCGACCTTCTCAGATTGTGAGTGCCCCACAGTTCCCTGGATTCTTCTTTGCCTGGGAACATGACGCCAGCGAGAAATGTGATTTGTCGATCACGCCAGGCCTACATTTCGCGCACCCGCGGCCTACGTCCACGCCATCGCGCGGCGCGGCAAGAGCAGGGGGATGACGGTCCACGCCAGGAGCACCAGGATCTGGGGCCCCAGCTCGAGCAGCGACGCGCCATCGAGCATCAGCATTCGCAGCCCGGAGTTGAGTGCCGTCAGGGGCAGCAACCCCAGGAACGGCTGCAGCATCTCGGGGAACCGCTCTGCAGGGAAGAACACCCCCGATGCGAAGATCATGATGGTGGTGATCAGGCTCGAGATGCCGTTGTAGCCTTCCGGGCTGCGCGCTCGCAGGCCCAGCACGACGAACACCATCGTCCAGGACAGGCTCGAGATCGCGCCGAACGCCAGCAACGACATCGGGTGCGTCGGCATCGGCAGCCCGAACGCCACCACGCCGATGGCGGTGAAATAGATGGTCTCCAGGAACGAGAACACCAACCGCACCGCTCCGAGCGCCAGGTAATAGAGCGGCGGCGAGACGGGGCTGGCGGCCAGTCGCTTCAGGAGCATGGTGGTGCGCATCGTCGCCAGGTGCCCGCCGACCATGAAGCTGGTGGTCATCATCAGCTGCATGCCGATGATGCCCGGCAGCAGAAAGTCGACGTACCGGGCCCCCGGAAGGTCGATGGTCTCGTCGGTCGCGCGCGGGCCGACCGACCCGTGGTCTTCCTCTTCCAGGCCGAGCAGCACCTGGAAGCGCGCTGCCCTGGCTCTCTCCTGGGTCGGGTCGAAGATCAGCCGGTGCGGGGAGCCGGGCCCCACCAGGGCCGACAGCCTGCCGCGGGACAGCAGTCGCCGGCCTTCCGGCTCGCTGATCACCACCGCGGTCAGCTCCGGCACCGTGTTCAGCTTCTTCACGAGCGCCTCGGCGCCTTCCCCGGCGAGCACCCCCACCGCTGTGGGCACCGGGCTGGTCGGGCGGAACGCGAACGCGAGCACGCCAGTCAGCACCGCAGGCACCAGGAACGACCACACCAGCGTGCCGACGTCGCGACTGAGTGTCCGGGCTCGAAAGAGGAACAGCTCCACGAACTGCGACCGGCTGGTGCGCGTCATGTCGTGGGCTTCTCCCCGCCGCTCCGGGTCAACCCGATGAAGACGTCGTCGAGCGACGTCTCGCGCACCGCGAGGTGCAGCAGGTGCTGTCCTGGCCTCGATGCCCAGGCGACGATGGCTGCCAGGGTGGGGCGCGCATCATCGACCATCAACTGGAAGCGGTCGTCCTGCCGGCTCACGCCGACCACCCCTGGAAACGCCTTGGCCTGTTCCTGCGTGAGTCCAGGGCTGGTGCCGACCTCGATCAGCTGGCGGCCGCCGAGCTGGGCGCGCAGCTCGCTGGCAGTGCCGTTGGCGATCACCTTGCCGTGGTTCACGACCAGGATGCGCGAGCAAAGCTGCTCCACCTCGTCCATGTAGTGCGTGGTCAGCACGATGGTGCGCCCCGCCGCGCGGAACTCGGCCAGGATGCCCCAGAGTGCCTTGCGCGACTGGGGGTCCAGCCCGCTGGTCGGCTCGTCGAGGAACAGGATCTGTGGCCTGCCGACCAGGCCGACCGCGAGCGCGAGCCGCTGCCGCTGCCCGCCGGAGAGGCCATTCACCCGGAGCTTGCGGACGCTCGAGAGCCGGACCGTCTCCAGCACCTCGGCCGTGCTCAGCGGCGAATCGTAGAACGAGCGGAAGAGGTCCACCGTCTCCTCGATGGTCACCAGGCCTTCGAAGCGGGTCTCCTGGAGCGCCAGGCCGATCTGCTGCCGCAGCCAGGGCGCGTCCTGGTCCCAGGCCTTGCCCAGCAGACGGATGGTGCCCGACGTCGGCTGCTGCAAGCCCTCGATCATCTCCAGGCTGGTCGTCTTTCCGGCGCCGTTCGGGCCGAGGAACCCCACGCACTCGCCTGGCTGCACGGACATCGTCAGGCCCTGCACCGCGTGAACGGTGCCGAACCACTTGTGAACGTCAATCATCTCGACGACTGGCGTCGAGGGCGTCGTCACTTGTCGCCCATTGGCTGGTCACCCTTCTGGCCGGGCGCAGCGACCGCCGGCGTCGAGTCGACCGGCGGCTGGGCGTGGATGTAGTCGTAGATCGCCCTCACGTCGTCTGCCGTCAGGCCTCCGAAGACCAGTCGCGGCATGATCGCCTTCTGCGGGCCCGTGGGGCTCGGGGTCGGCTCGATCGTGCCCCATGACTCGAACATGCCCACGAACTGCTCCTTCGTCAGTCGGCCCGTGACCCCCGTAGGGTGCGAGGTCAGGTTGGCCGCGATCTCCCGGCCGGCAGGCCCGTCGAACTCGCCCCCCCCGCCGAAGGGGCGCGGGTGCTCTTCCTGCGAGTGGTGGCAATGACCACACAGTGCGATGTGGGCCATGTACTCGCCGTACCCCGGGTCGTCTCGATGCACTGCGGCCACCGGCCCAGTGAGCCGCGGCACGATTGGCGCCGGTGGCAGGTGATCGGCTGTCGGCACCGGGTACGTCTTCGAGGACGGCGGCAGCGTGCGCAGGTAGGCCACCACCGCGCGCACGTCCTCGTCACTCATGTTGCGGAACTCTTCGTACGGCATCATCGGGTCGAGCGGGCGGCCCTTCCAGTCGAGCCCTTCACGGATCGCGGTGATGATCTGCTCGTCGGTCCAGCGCCCAAGCCCTTCCGGCGTGTTGGTGAGGTTGGGGGCGCACACCGTCGCCGGCAGCCCGAAGGTCTTGCTGTCGAAGCACTGGCCGGCGC
Organism: Myxococcaceae bacterium; assembly: GCA_019694595.1. Classification (GTDB taxonomy): domain Bacteria; phylum Myxococcota; class Myxococcia; order Myxococcales; family Myxococcaceae; genus JAIBBQ01. Next base: position 49,967 of record JAIBBQ010000003.1, on the reverse strand, counting down.
CTGCAGTCTCCGGCTTGACGGGCCAGCCCCAGAGCGCGGTGTCGTGCTCCGAGTGGCAGTAGATGCACGCCGACCCGTGCTCGAAGAGGTACTTGCCCCGCGCGAGCACCTCCGGCTTCGCTCCCTCGGCAGTGCGCACCGTGGGCGGAGTCCCCCCGTCCGGCGGCTTGCGCGTGCCGAAGTACACGGCGAGGACCACGGCTGCGAGCACGGCGATGATGATGAGCGGCTTGGTCAGACGGCCCCCCTCTCAGCGGGCCTCGCACAGTAGCACGCCCGATCGCACACTCCAGATTGCGAACCTTGTGGGGCGGGGAGGCGGGCCGTAGATTTCGAACAACGTGTCCGAGAGCAAGAGGGCGATTCTCGAAAAGGCGCTTCGCAACCGGCAGGCGGGCGAGAGGCCCGCGGGTCCCAGACCCATCGAGAGGCGCGGCGACCTTCCCATCTCGACCGCGCAGGAGCGGCTGCTCTACCTGGAGCAGCTGGAGCCGCTGGGGCCGAGCTGGTGGGTCACCATCCTCGTGCATCTGGAGGGCACCCTCGATCGACAGGCGCTCCAGCGGGCCTACGCGGCCCTCACCGCACGACACGAGCCCCTCCGCACGACCTTCCCCGAGATCCAGGAACGCTTCGTTCAGCGCGTGAGCCCCGCGGCGGCGCCGCTCGAGATCGAGCAGCTCCGGCCCGCCACGCTCGAACAGCTGCACGCGAAGGTGCTCTCGGTGGTGGGGACCGGGGCCGACGTGCGCGTCGGTCCCCTGGTGCGCGCGCGGCTGTATGCGTTCTCCCCCGAGCGGCATGCGCTGCTCTTCTCGCTCCACGGCGCCCTGCAAGATGCCTGGAGCCTTCGCCTGCTGGTCCTCGAACTCGCCGACCACTACGCGCGAGAGCTCGCGGGGCAGCCGTCGGCCGCGCCCGGGAAACTCCAGTACGCCGACTACGCCGCCTGGGAACGCGAATCGGCCGCCACCCGCGGCGACGCGGGGCTGGAGTATTTCAAGCGGGTCCTGGCGGCGCCACCCGCGGCCCCCGACCTCGCGCTGACACGCCCGGCGCCCGGCACGGAGACCTTCGAAGGTCGCATGCTGATGCCGCCGCCCATGCCGGCCGCGCTGCTCGCGGCGGTGAAGGCGGCGTGTCGGGCAGAGAAGACGACCCCCTTCGCCTTCCTCGAGGCGGCGCTGGCGGTGCTGGTGGGCAAGCTGTGCCGCACCTCCGACGTGCTCATCGGCACCTCCGTCGACACCCGGACCCACCCGGACCTCAGGGACGTGGTGGGGTGCTTCGAGAACACGCTCCTGCTGCGAACCGTGTGGACCGGGGACCCCACCTTCCAGGAGGTGCTGGCGCAGGTTCGCACCCGCTGTCTGGAGGCCATCACCCACCGAGAGACCGGCATCGACCGCGTCGTCTCGGCCATGCGCGGCGAGCGGGACGCCGGGCGCGGCTTCCCCACCTCGATCATCTACAACTACGAAGAAGAGATTCCCGATGCCGTGCCCTTCGCCGGACTTTCGGCGCGGCTCGAGCCGGTCATGGTCGGCCGCTCGAAGTTCGATCTCGCGGTTCGGGTGTTCGAGCTCAGGGCCACCGGCGAGCTCGGTGCCCGGCTTCATCTGCGCACCGATCTCTTCAGCGAGGCCGAAGTCCTGCGGCTGTGGGCTCGCCTGCGCGTGCTCCTCGAGGCGGTGGTGCGCGAGCCTCGGATTCGGCTCTCGCACCTCGAGCTGGCCAGTGCCGAGGAACGCGCCGAGCTCGCGGCGCTCGCCCGGGTCCGGGCCCCGAGCCCGCGAGCCAGGACCTTGCTCCACGAAGCAGTTCGGGCCCAGGCGATGCGGGCGCCCGACCAGGTCGCTGTGGTCACCAGCGACCAGGAGCTCAGTTACGGCGACTTGATTGAGCGGGCCGACGCGCTCTCCGCCGCGCTGGTGAAGCGCGGCGCGGGCCCAGGGGTCCCGGTGGGCGTCTTCCTCGAGCGCGGCGTCGATTGGGTGGTGTCCGTGGTGGCGACGCTCCAGGCGGGCGCCATCTACGTGCCGCTGGTCCCGGACTTCCCCGCCGAGCGGCTCGCGCTGGTTCTTCGAGATTCGGGGACCCAGCTGGTCATCACCCGAGGGGCCCTCTGGGACAAGATCCCCGAGCCCTTCGACGAGCGCGCGGTTCGCCTGGAGCAGGTGTCCTGGACCGTGGGGTTCGAGCCCCGGCCCGTGAGCCCCGACCAGGTCGCCTACCTCATCTACACGTCGGGCTCCACCGGGGCACCCAAGGGCGTGGAAGTGCTCCACCGAGGCGTGGCGAACACCATTGCCGCGGCCCTCGATCAGTTCCAGGGGCTCGGTGGGCAGCGTGCGCTGCAGTTCATCTCTCCGGCGTTCGACGCGTCGATGAACGACCTGTTCTGGGCGCTCGCGGGGGGGCGCACGCTCTGCATCGCGCCGCCGAAGTGTCCCGGTGGCGTGGAACTCGAGGCGTTCGCGATCAAGCATGGGGTCGAGCACCTCAATCTTCCGGCGAGTGTGCTCGCCACGCTCCGCCCTGAGCAGCTGCCGAAGGTCGTGGTGGTCAGCAGCGGAGGCGAGGCGTGCACCCCGGCGCTGGTCAACCGGTGGCGACCCCAGGCGACGTTCTTCAACCGGTACGGGCCCACCGAGACCTCCGTGGAATGCACGGTGGGTGCCTGCGAGCTTGGCCATGGGGTGGTCCCGATCGGTCAGCCCATCGCCGGAGCAATGGTGGCCGTGGTGGGGCCTGACCTCCGCCCGGTGCCGCTGGGCGCGGTCGGTGAACTCGTGGTGGGGGGGGCTGGCGTCGCCCGCGGCTACCGCGGACAGGCGGCACTCACGGCAGAGCGGTTCGTCCCCGACCCGTTTCCAGGAGCACCGCCCGGGGCGCGCCTCTACCGGACCGGAGACCTCGTTCGACAGCGCAGCGATGGCACTCTGTTCTTCCAGGGGCGCGCCGACGAGCAGATCAAGCTGCGCGGGCTGCGCATCGAGCCAGGAGAGATTGAAGACGTTCTGCGGCGAACGGACGGCGTCGAGGATGCGGTGGTCGCCGTCAAGACGCTCGCGCAAGGCCAGGCCCAGCTGGTCGCTTACTTCACGGGGAAGCCCGGGGCGCAAGTGACGCTCGACGCGCTGCGGGCGCAGCTGCGGACCTCGTTGCCAGCGCACATGGTGCCGGCGATCCTGATGCAGCTCGACCGCTTGCCTCGGACCCACACCGGGAAGGTCGATCGCAACGCGCTCCCCGTTCCGACCAATGATGCGCCCAGCGAAGGGGGCGCCAGTGGGCTCACCACCAACGCCGAGCGCGTGGTCGCCGAGGCGGTGGCCAGCCTGGTGGGAGCGTCGTCGGTCTCTGGCCAGAGCAACTTCTTCGAGCTGGGGGGCGACTCGCTGTTGAGTCTCCAGCTCGTCGCCAAGGTCGCCCGCCATGGCCTGTCGCTCTCGGTCGCCGACGTGCTGTCGCGTCAGACCATCAGCGGCATCGCCGCCGCAGCCAAGGTGACCACAGCCAGCGCTTCCGCCCAGGTGCTCGACTCGAGAGTGCCACTCACCCCGATCCAGCGGTGGTTCTTCACCGAGCACCCCCTCTCGGATGTGCCGAGGTACTCGCAGTCGCTCCTCCTCGAGTTCAAAGGTCAGGTCGACGTCGAGCGCCTGACCCGTTCCCTGGGCACCGTCGTGGCGCGGCACCGTGCACTCGCCACCCGGATTCACGGCCTGGGGGAAGAATCGGCCAGCCAGGAACTGGGAGCCAGGCTGCGGCCTCCCGTGGTGGCGGTGGTTGACGTCAGCGGTGTCGAGGGGGTCGAGGCCCAGCAGCGGCGCCTCGCCGAGCAGACCGCCGATGTGCACGACTTCGATCTCCAGCAGGGACCCCTGGTGAAGGCCGTCGCGGTGAACCGGGGGAGCGCTGCGCCAGGCTGGGTGCTCCTGGTCGTTCACCACCTGGTCGTCGACGTGGTCTCCTGGCGGGTCATCGTCGAAGACCTGGAGGCCGCCTATGCGTCCCAGGGGCAGGCGCAGGAGGCGCCCGTTGGCGCGACCACCTCCGACCTCTCGCGCTGGGCCACCGGCCTGGCCGAGTTCGCCCGGTCCCCCGCGCTCCTCGAGGAATTGCCGTACTGGACCCAGCAACCATGGTCGCGTGCGGTGACGCTCCCCAAGGAACTCACCGGGCCGATGACCAAGGACTCGATGCGCACGGTCCACGCAACCCTCGACGAGGGGCACACCCGCGCGCTGCTCAGGTCCGCACAGGCCCGGCCCCATGAGCTGCTGATGACCGCGCTGGCCGCCGCGTGCACGGGGTGGGCAGGCGGACAGGTGCTGCAGCTCGACGTCGAGCACCACGGTCGCGAAGACGTGGTCCCAGGGCTCGATCTCTCGCGCACGGTGGGGTGGTTCACCGCGTACGCCCCCGTGCTCCTCGACGTCGGCGCTTCCAGCTGGGCCGAGCGCCTGGCCGAGGTTCGGCGCGCCAACCGCGCGGTGCCGAGGAACGGGCTCGGGTACATTGTGCTCAAGTACCTGGCCGAACCGAGCGTGCGCTCGGCGATGGCGAAGCTCCCGCCCTCTGCCGTCTGCTTCAACTACATGGGGGTCCTCGACCATGCGCTCGCCGAGTCGACGCTCTTCACCATGGCTCCTGGCGTCGAAGGCCCCGTGGACGCCGCCCGCACCCGCAAGGACCTGCTGCTCGAGGTGAACGCCGGCGTCGCCAAGGGCGTCCTGCGCACCAGCTTCAGCTTCAGCGCAGGTGCGTACTCGACGGCCACCATCGAGGTGCTGCTGCGCCGCTACCACGCGAGCATCGAGCAGCTGCTCGACGGCTGAGGTTCCCGGGCTGGCGTGGGAGCGCCGGCCGCCGCGAGGTACTCGCGGCGGCTAGCCGACCACGTCGAAGTCGAGCAGCTCGAGCTCCCCGCTTCCGCACTGCACGGTGAGCCTGGTCGGGAGCCGGGCGAGCACCGTCCCCGGTGGGCTGGCTGCACCGGTCCGTGACTTCACCCGAGTCCGGATGACGTTGAGCGAAGCGCCGGCCACCTGTGCCTTGGCGCCTTGGGAGCACGCCCGGACCTGACGGTCCAGGTCGGCGGCCGGCTTGGCCCAGTCGAGCCGCTCGAACTCCGGCTCGAATGGCGGGGCAGGGCGCCCTTCACCGACCTGGGGCCGGCCCGGTTCGCCGGCGAGGAGCGCCGCGATGGCCTTGGTCATCGCGGTGATGCCCACGCGCTCTCCGGCGAGCGACGCGTCCCACACCCGCATGGTCTCGTCGTTCGCGAACGCTTCCTGATGGAGAATCGCGCCGCGATCGTAGTCGGACGTCATCCGGTGCACGGTGACGCCGAGTTGCTCGTCACCGTTGCGGAGCCCCCAGCCGATGGACGAGCCGCCCTGTCCGCCTGGGTAGTCGGGCAGCAACGACGGGTGAATGTTGATGCCGCCGAGCCGGGCGAGGTTGAGCACCTCGGCCGGCAACTTCCACGGGAAGTGGTAGCAGATGATGAAGTCGGGCTTGATCGCTTCGATGAAGGGCCGCACCGGTCCCAGGCGCGGAGAGAGGAGGACCGGAACGTCGTGCGGAGCTTCGAAGCCCGCATGTGGCCCGGCGGGGTTCTGGTGACCGAACGAGCGCTGTGCGATGACCATGCCACTGCACTCGACGCTGTTGAGCTTCATGGCCTCGAGCCCGTACTGCGCCCCGTGCGGATACCCCGTCATCAGGACCGCGGTCGCTCGGGGCACCGGGAGTGTGTTGAAGCTCCCCGTCATGCCCGGCCTGTTCCGCTTCCGAGGCGGGACCCTGGTGATGGACGCGCGCAGCGGCGCCTGGGCCAGGTCCTGGAGTTCCGCCACCGCCGCAACTCCCGCCTTCCGCGTCGAGGTGGACAGCTCCTCTTCCACGACGGCGAGGTGTTCAGGGGTGGTGCGCGCGCGGGGGAGCCGGACCGCGAACGCCCCTGCCGCGATGGCCGCCCCGAACGCCTCCGGGGGGACATCGTCGAAGCCGAGGACCACCTGGGCGCAGGAGATCTCCGATCGCAGCCGCACCATCGCGTCCATGGAACGGTTCAGCTCCACGAGCTGAACACTCCGCGCGTCGAGCCCCGGCCAGGGAGCGCGCACGTCCATCGAGGTGAGGTCCACCGACCCCCACTTGCTGACCGAGGGGGCGAAGCACACCGCGCCGACGTGGCTCTCGATCGCCGTTTGCGCGAGCCAGATGCCAGGGACCTCGTGGCCGATGGGAAACTTGGCCCACACGGGCCCCTGAAAGGTGGTGCGCGCCTGAAACACCTGGTGCCGCACCAGGGCGAGCACGCGGGAGATGGGCAGCGAGGCGCTCGCGGCGGTGAAGTCGAGCTCGACGGCTGCGACTCCAGCTGCCTTCAGCAGCTTCAAGTGGGGGCGGAGGTTCTGGTCCTGGCTGGGTTCGAGGTCCACCGACGCGACGACGCGCTGCTTGCGCGACAGGGTGAGCTCTTCCAGGGCTTCGACCTGGTCGGTCTCGAGCCCGGAGGCCGTCGACACCACGAGCAGCGCGGCGGCCCACAGCCCGCCGAGCGGCTTCGCCGTCAGCGCGTCGACCGGCGCGCCGAGAAACACCTGGAGTGGTCCAGAGTCCGTAGGACCCCCTCCGGAGGTCCAGAACTCAGCGTGGGGCGTCGGCGGCTGTTTCGAGGTGTCCCTCACGGTGTCTCTCCGATGATGCGCTCGCGCTCACGCCCCGGGGGGCCGCGGGCGCCGAGGGTGCCGGGTGGCAGGAGGGTGACGATAGCCGAAGCGAGTCCCACAGTTCACAGCGCTGCACGCGCTGGCCGCCCATGAGCTGCTTCAGCCTGCCCGGTGAGCCCCGGCTCCCGACGGAGCGGTTGCGCACGTCAGCGCACACCCACCACCGGTACCTCGCAGCAGGGCCTCAGGGCGTTCGCTCCTGCAGACTGCTGGCAGCGCGTCCCACCCTGGTCGACGCCGTGGCCCGAGGGAGGCCACAGCCCTGCTCGACTTCACGACACCGGGTGGGGCGCCAGTCCCTGCGCTCCCCACCCGATCACACCGCTAGCGCAGCCTGGGCGCGGACGAGTACTTCTCGAGGTCCTGGTACGGAATCCCCTCGCGGAACTTGTCCTGACGCTCGCTCGGCCAGCACACCACTTCCTCGGGCGTCGCCACGGGCTGCGGCAGCGGCCTCGGCGAGTCGTTCGGGCCCGGAGGACCACCGAGCATCGGGAACGAGCCGTAGGTGATGACCCCCGAGGGGATCGGAATCGTGAACTCGGGGAAGTAGAGCGGCCGCCCCTGCATGGGGTCGTGCGCGGTATCGACCGCCGCGATGGTCACCTCCTTGCCGGCCTCCTCGGGCGCCAGCACGACCACCGAGATGCCGAGGTCGCTCACGCCGGGGAGCGAAGGGTCGACCACGAAGCCGCGGGTGCTCTGGAGCTCCGGAGGTGCCATGCCCGGAGGCGCGATGCTGATGTTGATGACCTTGCCCAGCGACGCCTGCAGCGTCGTGTGGTCGACGCCGAAGCCGACCCGGTGCTCGACGGGGTCACCCGGGACCGTCAGCCAGATGACCGCCACGCCACCGAACTTCGCCGGGTTGACGAGGTCCTCGGGCGTCACCGCGGTGCCACCATCGACGGAGATGAACTTCGCCACCGCCTCGAGGATGCCGATGTTCGACAGCTGCGCCGACTCGACCGCCGCACACGTCCCGGCGTAGTTGCTCGCCACCGGCCGCAGCTGCAGCGTGGGCAGGTACCCGGCGTCGGGGCCGCGATCGTACGGGGCCATGTCAGGCGGGAGCGCAAACGCACCGCCCTCGCCCTTGGGGAAGTAGTAGGGCGCGCCCGCGTGCTGCGGGACCTGCCGAACGCTCCAGGTGCCCATCTCGTCCGACGTGGAGCTGAACGTCGTCGGCTCCCAGCTGGTGCCCAGGGTCATCATCGTGACCTTGGTGCCCGACAGCCGCGTCGAGTCGAACAGCGGACTGTACGGGTCGCTGGTCGGCGGGAACATGCACATCGGCCCGCACTGGAAGAGGTTTGCCAGGAACACTTCCGGGTCCCACGAGTACCCGTAGATGTCCGTCACCGGCTTGATGTCGTCGACGAACACCGAGGCGTCTGGCTGGCTCGTCGTCGAGCCGCAGGCGAGCAGACCACACGACACCACCGTCACCGCTACGCGCTTGAGGGAGTTCAAGGTCGGTCCTTAGTTGGCGGGGAGGATGTGCTGCGTCGGCGTGGTCTGCTTGTGGCACGCGCCCGCGCATTCCGTGAACCGGTTCGGGCTGCCGTACAGCTCGAACTGCTGTCCGAAGAACTCGACCCCGTGAACCGCAGGGTGGCAGGCCGAGCACACCTCGATGTTCGAACGGATCGCGCTTTCCTTGACCAGGTGGCACACGGTGCACTGGTTCTTGGGGAACGGGTACTTCACCGAGTCCATGTGGATGAGGTGAACGTCGCGCGAGAAGTTGTAGTAGTTCGTCTTGTGGCACGCCTTGCAGCCTTCGATGTGATCGACCGAGAAGCCGTGGCGAAGGTTGTCGAGTGAGAGCACGCCGCGGTGGCAGATCTGGCAGTTGCCGACCCTGCCCGGGTACTGCGTCTGCTCAGCCTGGCCGACCTGGAAATAGACCACGTTGCCCTTGGTGATTCGCTCGCCGAGCGCGTGGCGGCCGATCTTCAAGTAGAGCGCGTAGGTGCCAGGCTTGGCTCCGGGCGGAATGTCCACCGGCTGCACCGTCGACCACCGGATGTTCTCGCCGCCAACCAGCGTGCCCGGCTGCCCCGCGGTGGGAATCAGCTGACCGACGCCGGTGAGCCCGGACAACTTCTCCGGGAACTGCGTGTAGGGCGGGCGCTCGGTGTTGAACTGCTCGAAGTGCGACGAATCCTGGATCGGGCCGAGGATCTGCCAGACCGCCTCGTTGTCTTCCTCGAGAAGGTTGAAGAAGCGGCCGAAGTTGAACTCCAGCAGACCGTTGTTCTTCTCCATGAAGCTGTCAGAGAAGCTGTTGAGCTGGTCGCGCTCGTGGAGCAGGTTGCCGTCGCCGTCACGCAGCTGGAAGCGCACGCTCAGCGATTCCCCCGGCTCGAAGAACTTGCCGTTCTTGGGGCGCGAGAGCTCGGCCGTCGGGTTGATGCCCGAGGAGCACTGCACCGGCGTGGTTCCGTCCTTGGAGGAGTAGCAGGAGGTCGGCAGCGACGCCTGACGCACGAAGGTCACCGGGAAGTAGAAGGGCTCGTTGGGCATCGAACTCCAGGTGACCCGCACCGCGCCGTCGCCTTCGATGTCCGGCATGGCGATCTGCTTGAACGGGTTCGTCGAGGCGTAGAACTCGATTTTCACCGTGGTGCGCACCAGCGCCAGGCCGACCGGCATGTGCGCCGTCTGGTCCGCGGGGCTCGTCGGCTTCCCGAGCAACCCGATCGTGTGATCGAGCGCCACGTGGCCGCTGACGCGGTTCTCCGCCAGGAACTCCTTCCGGAGGTAAGTCTCGCTCGTCCTGACCGTGCCGTCCGAGTCCAGCACCTCGACGAGGAAGCTCGACTCCTGGTCGTTCTGCCACGCCGCGCCGTCGTAGGTGGTCTGGCGGAAGAAGAGGTGCGGGTCGGAGAAGTCGGGAATCCACCGCTGGCGCTGGACGCTGGCGAGGCTCCAGTCGAGCGACTTGAACTTCGACTTGGTCTTCATCCAGTACAGTGGAGCCGCGGTGTCGTTGAGCGCCGCGTCGACGCGGGCCTGATCGCCGTCGCCATATTCGACCTGATCGTGCAGCGTCAGCTGGTTGAGGAAGTACTTCGAGCCGGCGACGACCTCGTACTTGCCCATCGGGGGCGCTTCGGGCCACGGGGCCGTCGGGTCGGGGTTGAACGGGAGATAATTGATGTCGGCGCAGGTGGCCGGGTACGGAATCTTCGCGGTGCCCGGGCCGACCGCGGCGCCCGACGCGTTGATGGCACAGCCCCTGAATTGCTGCAGCACGAGGCGCCGCGCACCAGACGCACTTCCGTACGGGTCAAATGCCTTCGCCCCGCGGCCCGAAACGTTCTCGGAGCTCGCGGTGTCGAGGAGTTGGCACGCAGAAGTTCCGAGCGTGAGCAATAGACAGAGGCTGAGCGTGGAGCGTCGAGCAGTCATTTCGGGCTAGCGTCCTTTTCAGTACGTGGCAGCGCCCCCGCGCCGCTTTCAAAAGTGGCCGAAGCAAAACGTGGGGGTGCAGTGAAGTCAAGAATTCTCCATGGGTCGCGTCGATGCCTGGCTCGCTGCGAGCCCTCAGCGCCAATCGTCGATGACCCAGCACCCCTCCGCCTTGTAGGCGCGATCGTTCTTGTAGTGCAGCGACACGCCGAGCTCGGTGGTCATGAAGCGTTTCTGCACCAGCAGCCGGTACGCCTCGTGGTGCGCGGTGTTCATGCCCACCGAGTACGACGTGGACCCGCGCTGGCTCGCGAAGGCCTCCACCGCCGCGAGCAGGTCAGAGAAGCGCGCCGGAGCGCCCTCGCCTGAACGCACCATGCCCACCTTCACGTAGGTGGCGTTCTCGTTCGCTTCCGACCCCGGACCGTGGTGGCAGACCGCGAGAGCGTCCACCGCCCCGTCGGGACCGCGGTGCACCAGGGTGTCGCCGATGTTCTGCGTCGCGACCGTTTCGATCTCGCTGGTGACCACCAGCCCAGGCCAGACCGAGCGGGTCATCACCGAGCAGTCCTCGAGGAGCGCGGCGCGCGCTGCGCCCGCCGCGCTCACCAGCACCCAGCCGGCAGGCAGCGACTGGTTCTTTCGGACGAGCTGGGTCATGACCGCCGTGATGCAGCGGGGCCACATGTCGACGGTGTGGAAGAATTCAAGGTGCCGCGGGCTGTCGCAGAACGTGTAGCCAACAAGGTGCTGTGCGCCCCACGTTCGCGCCTGCTCCTGGGCCCGGGCGACCAGCTGCGCGCCGGCCTGGGCGGTAAAGCCCTTCATCCGCGTGGTGCAGGGGCCGAGCACGGCGACGCTGCCCCAGTTGGCGGCGAACACGGTTCCAATGAGCTTGCCGTTCGACTCGGCGGCGAAGCAGGCGCTCTGCTTTCCCGCGAACCGGTTGCGCACGTACGAACCCTTGCGGAGCTTCTCGGGCGGCAACTTCAGGAACGTGGTGAACGCCTCGCGGTAGATGGCGTCGCCTTCATCGACGTCACGCTCCTCGAGTGGCCGAATCACGACTGGTGGCATGCCGACGTCTTCCTTCCTGCTGCGCCTGGCGGGGAGCGGGCGCGACGCGCGAGAGTGCTGTGGGAACTTAGCCCACCAGCGGCTAGGCGATCAGTTTGTCGCCAGACGCCGCCGTCGTGGCGAGCCCGCAGCGAGGAGGTTACAGTTCCAGCGTTGCCGACCCCCGCCCAGGTCTGGTTTCCCTTCGTCAAGCGCTCGGCTGCTGCGAGGGCGCGACTCTTCTGTCTGCCGCACAGCGGCGGGGGGGCCAGCTACTTCAGACCGTGGCAGGCGCACTTCGGTGCCCGGGTCGAGGTGTGGGCGGCCCAGCCACCTGGCCGCGAGAGTCGCTTCCGCGAACCGGCCTTCGAGAGCTACGTCCCGTACGTGGCCTCGCTGCTGGAGGCGATGCGCCCCCACCTGGACCTGCCTTTCGCGGTGTTCGGCCACAGCCTCGGCGGTGGGGTCGCCTTCGAGCTGTGCCGTGCGCTGCGCGCGAACGGGCTGAGGCAGCCCGAGCACCTCTTCGTATCCGCCCACGCGGCGCCGGAGCTCCGACCCGCAGACATGCACCTCGCCGACCTCGCCGAGCCCGAGTTCGTGGCGGCGATTCGAGAGATGGGCGGAACGCCCCCCGAGGTCTTCGAGCACCCCGAGCTGCTGCAGATGCTCGTCGGGGTGCTGAGAAGCGACTATCGGCTGTTCGCGAGCTACCAGTACACGCCCGAGGCTCCGCTGACGGTGCCCATCACCGCGGTGGGCGGGGAAGCCGACCGCAGCGTCACCCGGCAGGACCTCGAGGCCTGGCGCCCTCATTCCGAGCGCTTCACCGGCGCGCGGCTGTTCACGGGAGGTCACTTCTTCCTGGCCGAGCACCGGGCGGCGCTGCTGCAGATGATCGAGCAGTCGCTGGGGGTGGCTCCGTCGGCGTGAGGGTCTTTGGTCGTTCGTTGGTCCAGCTGATCAGAAGGAGGAAAGCGTGAGCATGCAGCCAGAGCGTTTCGATGTCGTGGTCATTGGCGGAGGGCCGGCGGGGTCCACCGCCGCCACCTTGTCTGCGATGCAGGGGCACAAGGTGCTGCTGCTCGACCGGGTCCAGCACCCCAGGTATTCGATCGGTGAGTCGCTGCTGCCGTCGACGATTCACGGAATCGTCCCGATGCTCGGCGTGGCCGACGAGGTCAAGCGAGCCAACTTCCAGAAGAAGTTCGGCGGCTACTGCAAGTGGGGCGCGAGCCCGGATCCGTGGACGTTCCACTTCGCCCGCGCGCTCACCGACCCCACCGGGTACGCGTACCAGGTCGAGCGGTCCCGCTTCGACGCCATCTTGATCAACAACGCCGCGCGCAAGGGCGTCGACGTTCGCCAGCAGCACGCCGTGAGCGAGATCATCGAGGAGCGTGGGCGAGTCACCGGGGTCAGGTTCACCGACGGCAGCGGCAAGGAAGGGCGCGCCACCTCCCGCGTGGTGGTGGACTGCAGCGGCCACACGACCCGCTTCCACGAGCAAGTCGGTGAGCGGGTGTTCTCCAAGTTCTTCCAGAACATGGCCCTGTTCGCCTACTACGAGGGGGCCAAGCGCATGCCGCCCCCGAGCGACGGCAACATCCTCATCATCGCGTTCGACATGGGGTGGTTCTGGTTCATTCCGCTGTCCCCCAAGCTGACGAGCGTCGGCGCGGTGATCGGCAAGGAGCACGCCGGCATCCTCAAGAAGGGGAACGACGTGGCGATGAGGGAGCTCATCGAGCGCGCGCCCATCATCAAGGACCACCTCTCGACGGCGAAGCGCGTGGAGACGGGCGAGTACGGCGAGTACCGCGTTCGCCGCGACTGGTCCTATATGAACACCAAGTTCTGGAAGCCCGGCATGATGCTGTGCGGCGATGCCGCCTGCTTCATCGACCCCATCATCTCCACGGGGGTGCACCTCGCGACCTACAGCGGGTTGCAGGCGGCCCGGTCCATCAACACCGTGCTCCGAGGCGATCTCGAGGAAGAGGAGTGCTTCATCGAGTACGAGCGGCGCTACCGCCGCGAGTACAACAACTTCCACGATTTTCTGGTCGGCTTCTACGACTGGAACAAGCACGAAAGCTCATATTTCTGGCACGCGCGCCGGATCGTCTCCTCCGACGATGAGGCGAAGACCGCCTTCGTCCGGCTGGTCGCCGGGGCCAACAACGACGAGCAGCTCTACGAGAACCCGCAGGAGTTCGCCGGCGCCGCGATCTCGCCGGGGGCGCCCACGGGCACCGCGCCCCCGAAGCCTCACGGCGAGGGTGATGGCGTGACCCAGCACCTGCTGGGCAGCGAGGCGGCGCAGATGCTGGCGCAGGCCAGCTTCGGGCGCGAACGCGAACGGCGGGTCGCCGTCGAGAAGCCGTTGTTCGAGGGTGGCCTGGTGCCGTCGCTCGACGGCTTCCACTGGCGGCGTTCCGCGAGCTGAGCGGGGCTGGGGCCGGGCGCGCTCGTCGAGGCGCCCAGGCCGTCGTCAAGGGTGGGTGAGCGTTCGTTCCCAGCCCATCGACATGATCTCGGAGTCGATGCCGGCGCCTCGCGCCCGGTCGCAGAGCGTGAGCGCGTTCTTCACCTGCGGCGACTCGAGGGTCACCTCGATGCCCATGACGTGGCGGAACCAAGGCTCGAGGCCCATGGAGTAGACATGGATCTGGGCAGGCTTGAGCATCTCGACGAGCGGCCAGGTTCGCTGGGCATTGGCGCTGTTGGAGCGGCGGGCCATGGCGAGCTTGCGCGGCACTTCCGATGCGAAGAGCGGCCCGTATCCCCAGGTGATGGGGGCCCCTTCCGACTCCAGGCCTGCGACCACCAGGTCTGGCCGGGAGACCTCGGGCTCGAAGGCGCGATAGGCGTCGAGGTCGAGGAGGTTGGTGTCGCCCAGCGCCATGACGCGGAACTCCCCGGCCCGCAGCAGCGCCACCGTCTTGGTGCGAATGTCGAGGTCGCAGTGCTCGCCCTGGAAGGGGAGCGCGGTCAGCGTGAAGTCAGGGCCGAGGCGGAGCTCGTCACCGTCGTCCACCTCCTGCACGCGCTCGAAGCCCAGCTGATGCAGCAGCAGCTTGAGCGACGGGTCTAGCAGCGAGCCGCCTTCGTTTCGCGGCACCACGATGGTCCCGATGCGCGACCGGAGCGCGAGCAGCCATTCGATCGAGAAGTGATCGGGGTGGGCATGACTGAAGACCACGAAGTCGAGCTTCGGAGGGAGCTCGTGGAAGCCCCGGCGCCCCGGCTGCGCAACGTACGGCACGCTCGGGTCGGTGCAGACGGTGATGCCCTGGTACTCGAAGGTGGTGCAGGCATGACCGAAGTACCGCACCCGCAGCCCGGGCCCTTCGTATGGCTTCGCGGGCGGGGGCACCTGGTCGGTGAACAGGGCGTCGAACGCTACCCGCTGCTCGGCGCGGAGCCCGAGGCGCTCGGCGAGCGCCTCGGGACGTACGGGGGCGAAACGCGAGGCCGCGAGCGCGGCGATTGCGTCGGACCTGAACGGCAGGTCCAGCCACACGTCGCCGGGGGCCGGCAGCCTGGGGGTGGAGTAGAAGTGCCTGACGTCCTCGGTCGCGCGGAAGGCACGCACCTGCTGATCGGTGACCCGGTACAGCGGGGTGCGGTACAGCACGCCTTCGCGCAGACGGACCTTCGGCCGCTGGTGCAGGTCGTACACCAGCTCGACGGCGCCGCGGAGCTGGGGCGGTAGGCTGGCGTAACGCCCCTCGAGGGCCTCACCCTGCGCAGTGGCATGCAGTTCGGCTTCCAGCGCGGTGAGCGCCTTTGCATAATCCTCGAGCGCGCCGGTCGCCTGCTCGGTGCGTCGCAGCAGCTCCTGCACCCGGGGCACCTCGGCCGCCGGGAGCTGGAAGAACGCACCGCCCTGCATCGCCGGGTTGGCGGCCATCATCTCGTGCGGGCGCGGGTCGTTGATGAAGCTGCGCATCAACGAGAGGTGCCGGTTGACGTGCAACCGGGGCCGCGTCATCGGCGAGACGTTGTGCGGCACGGCGAACCACTGGAGCACCAGTGGTTCGAGCACCACGTCGCTGCGGAGAAAGTGCGTCACTTGGGTTGGCGCACGCCTTCGACGATCGCAGTTGCGAGCGGGGCGTTCCTCTGGAACGAGATGATGTCCCGGTGCGTCCCGGGGAGCCGGTGTACCCGCACGCCGCGGGTGGCGAGCGTCTTCCACCCCGGCAGTACCGCCTCGAAGCCGGCCGAGTTCTCGGCCGACACCATCGCGTCCACGTGCACCGGCAGCGGCCGGTAGGTGTACGCGGCCTGCCCCTCGTTGATCGCCAGCACCGCGCTCGCCAGCCGCAGCGCGGCGGCCTCGCCTCCGGCCGGGCTCGCCCCGGACATCGTCAGCACCTGCTCGACGATGAACGCCCGCCTCCGCTCCGGGGGCCCGAGCTTCTTCAGCGTCGCCTTGGCCGGGGCCTCGAAGAACGCCTCGGCGAACGTCTCGAACAGGCGCGCGGTGTCCGTCGAGCCCTCGGAGAACGGCGAGTGGGCGACCGGCACCACGTCGTCGAGCTTGGCCACCGCCGGCAGGCCGGCCGCCGCCAGCGACGGGTCGATGAGGCCGAGGTACTCGACCTGCTGGTTCTGGGCGAGCAGCTGCCGGGCGACTTCCCACGCGATGGCGCCGCCGTTCGAGTAGCCCAGCAGCCGGTACGGCCCCTTGGGCTGCGCCGCGGTGATGAGCCGCAGGTAGGCTGCGGCGCGGGCCTCGAAGGTCGGCAGCGGCGCGCCACCCACGAGCTCGGGGGCCTCGATGGCGCTGAGCCCCGGCCCGGCCGGCATCACCGAGGTCAACAGCTCGTACAGCAGCGCGTCCCCGAGCATGGCGTGAATGGCGAACACCATCGGTTCCCCGGGGCGGAGCACCTTCAGCGTCGTCGACGAGGTCTTGGCGCGGCCGCCGTGCAGCCGTTCGGCGAGCAGCGCCGCCTGTGCGGCCACCGATTGGTGGTTCACCAGCTCCGAGAGGCTGAGGCCCACCCCGAGCGCCCGCTCGAACTCGTGCGCCAGCGTCACCAAGCGCAGTGAGTGCCCACCGACCTCGAAGAAGTTGTCGAGGGCGCCGACCTGGTCGTGCCCGAGGACCTTTGCCCAGACGCCCGCCACCAGGCCTTCGAGCGGACTGCGGGGGGCGACCCGCTCGCGCTGCGCCAGGGGCTCGCTGGTCGGCGCGGGCAGCCGCTTGCGATCGAGCTTGCCGGTGGAGGTGAGCGGCAGCTCCTGCAGCACCACCACCGCGCCCGGCACCATCGACTCCGGGAGCGACTCGCGAAGCTGCGTGCGCAGCGCGGCCGTGTCGAGCGGCGCGCTGCCGGCCGGGACGACGTAGCCGACGAGCAAGCCGTCGGGCGTGGCGGCGGCGACGGCTTCCTTGACGCCGGCGCACCTGGCCAGTGCGCCTTCCACCTCGCCCAGTTCGATGCGGTGGCCGCGCACCTTGACCTGGAAGTCGAGCCGGCCGAGGAACTCGAGCTCCCCGGTCGGGAGCCAGCGGCCACGATCGCCGGTGCGGTACAGCCGGGCGCCGGGCGGGCCGAACGGGTCGGGGACGAACGCGTCGGCAGTGCGGGCGGGGTCGTCGAGGTACCCGCGGCCCACTCCGTCGCCGCCCACGTACACTTCACCCGGCACCCCGATGGGCGTCGGCGAGCCGTGCGGGTCGAGCACGTAGATGCGGGTGTTCTGGATCGGCTTGCCCACCGGCGCGGTGGCCCGTTCGCTCCCCTTGGGAATGATGGCGTGGGTGACGTCGTCCGAGCACTCGGTCGGGCCGTAGGCGTTGACCACCGGCACCCGCGGGTGGCGGGCCGAGAAGCGCTGGCAGAGCTCTCCGGGGAGCGCTTCACCGGTCGCGACCATCCACCGGAGGTGGCCGAGCGCCACCTCGGGGGAGACGGGCACGTCGAGCATGGCCCGCAGCATCGAAGGCACCACCTCGAGCACGGTCACCTTGCCGCTGGTGGAGTCCGCCAGCAGCGCGCGGGGATCGTGGGTCACCTCGTCGGGCACGATGCGGGTGCGTGCCCCCACCAGGCTGGCGACGAAGAACTGCCAGACCGAGATGTCGAAGCACTGCGACGCCGTCTGGGCGACGCAGTCGTGCGGAGAGAGCTCGAGGTCGTTCAGCTTGGCGTAGAGGTGGTTCAGCATGCCCTGCCGTTCCACCATCACGCCCTTGGGCACGCCCGTCGAACCGGAGGTGAAGATCACATAGGCGAGGTCGCCCGGCTTGGCCTCGGGCAACGCGCGCGGCGCAGCCGACGCGGTCAACGGCAGCCGCCGCGGCTTGTCGCTCGCATCGCCCTGCGCGAGCACCTGCGTCAGCAGCGGGTCGAGGTCCTTGCTCGACATGACCACCTTGGGCTTCGCGCGCGCGATCACCGTGGCCAGGCGCGCCGGCGGGTGATGCGGGTCGAGCGGGACGTAGGCGGCCCCCGCCAGGAACGTGCCCAGCATCGACGACATCAGCTCGGGCGTTCTGGGCGACAGCAGGGCGACCAGGTCGCCGGGCCCCACCCCGGCCTCGACGAGCGCCGCGGCGACGCCCATCGCCGCGTCGTTCAGCTCCTTGTAGGTCAGCGACCGGGCGCCGAAGACGACCGCCACGTCGCCGGGGGTCTTCGCGGCCTGGGCCTTGAACACCACCTCGAAGGTGCTGGTCTTCGGGTAGGTGCGGTTCGACTGGTTCCAGTCGTTGAGCACCTGCTGGCGCTGCTGGTCGTTGACCAGGTTCAGCGCCGCGAGTGGTGCCGCCGGCGCCGCACAGATGGAGCGCAGCAGCTGCTCGTACTGCTCGAGCAGCCGGTCCGCCGAGGACGCCTCGAAGAGGGTCTCGTCGTAGATGAGCTGCGCGATCAGCCCTTCGCGCTCGGCCCGAATGCGCAGGTAGATCTCGCCCATCAGCGCCGATCGCGTGGCCTTCACCTGGTAGACCCGGAACCGGCTTGCTTCCTCGAGAGAGGAGAACGGCTGGTAGTCGAACGCCGCCTGGAACAGCGGGGTGCGGTTCAGCGTCCGGCTGGGGTTGACCGCTTCGACGATGCGCTCGAAGGGGGCATCCTGGTGCGAGTAGGCGCCGAGGGCGACGTCGCGCACGTGGGTCAACAGCTCGTTGAAGGCCTGGTCGCCCTGCGGCTGCATGCGCAGCACGAGCAGGTTGAGGAACATGCCCGACACCCGCTCGAGCTCGGGCGCTGCCCGCGACTGGGCGTCGATGCCGACGCTCACGTCTTCGTCTCCGCTCAGGCGGTGCAGCAGGGTGGTGAAGCCGGCGAGGTGGAGCATCGTCTGGGTGACGCCCCGCTCGCGCCCCAGCCGCTCGAGCGCGGTCGCGATGCCCTTGCCGATCGGCCTCGAGGTGTAGCCGCCCTTGCCCTGACCGCTCGCTCCGCGCTCGCGGGGCCGGTCGGTCGGGAGATTGAGCACCCCGGGTGACCCTTGGAGCGCCTTCTTCCAGTAGTCGAGCTGCGCCTTCATCTCGCCGCCCTCGAGCCACTTCCGCTGCCAGATGGCGTAGTCGGCGTACTGCAGCTTGGGCTCCGGGGGCGGGGTCTTCGACTCGCCGATGGCGTGCTGGTACAGGGCGCTCAGGTCCTGCAGCAGAATGAGCAGAGTGAACCCGTCCATCACGGCGTGGTGGAACGACAGCAGCAGGACGTGGTCTTCGGCGCCGAGGCGGACGAGACGGTGCCGGAACAGCGGCCCCTTCTCGAGGTCGAAGGGCAGCGCGTCGGCCTCCTCCACCAGGGTCTGCATCCTGGTCTGCTGGACGGCAGGGGCATCGCCTGCGAGGTCGAGCGGCGGCAGCACCACTGGCGCAGGGGCCGTGAACCGCTGCATCAGGACCCCGTCGATCTCGGCGAAGGTCGTTCGCAGGACCTCGTGGCGGCGCAGCAGGTCGGTCATCGCCCGTTCGAGCGCTGGGTGGTTCAGCGGGCCGGCAATTCGAAACGCGTCGACGACGTTGAACCCGGTGTCACCGGGGTGCGTGCGCTCGACGAACCACAACCGTTCCTGCGCGAACGACGCGAGGAGGGGGCCGTTGCGGGGCGCCGGCGTCACGGGCGGGATGGCCGTGCTGCCCTGTCGAACGGCGTGCGCGCTCTGCAAGCTGCGCGCGAGCTTCTCGACCGTGGGCTCTTCGAACACCGTGCGCAGCGGGAGTTCGACGCCGGTCGACTCTCGCAGGTGGGCGACGACCTGCACCGCCAGCAGCGAGTGACCACCGAGCGCGAAGAAGTCGTCGGTCGCGCCGACCTTGGCGAGCTCGAGCGCCCTGGCGAAGGCGCTGGCCACGAGTTCTTCGAACACGTTGCGCGGCGCCACCAGGTTGGACCCTTCCGGGGTCAGCTCGGGCGCCGGCAGCTTCTTGCGGTCGATCTTGCCGTTGGAGTTGAGCGGCATCTCCTCGAGCAGGGTGATGACCGCAGGCACCATGTACTCGGGCAGCGAGCGTTTCAGGGTGGCGCGGAGCGTCTCGGAGACCACGGTGGCGCCGTCGTGGGGCACGACGTAGCCCACGAGCACGTCGTCGCGAGCGATCACCACGGTCTGCCGAACGCCTTCGCACTTGAGGAGCGCGGCCTCGACCTCGCCGAGCTCGATGCGGTGGCCGCGCACCTTGACCTGGAAGTCGACGCGCCCCATGAAGTCGAGCGAGCCATCGGCCCGCCAGCGGGCGCGATCTCCGATGCGGTACAGGCGGGCGCCTGGCTCGCTCGAGAAGGGGTTGGGAACGAAGCTCAGTGCGGTGCGCACCGGGTCATCGAGGTACCCACGCCCGATGACCACTTCTCCGCCGACGCACACCTCTCCTGGCACCCCGATGGGGGAAAGGTCGCCCGAAGCGTTCACCACGTACATCGACGAGTTGTGAACCGGCTTGCCGAGCGGCGCGATGGCCCGGTCGCAGTTCTCGGCGAGCACCGCGTGGCTGATGTCGTCGGACAGCTCGGTCGCGCCGTAGCAGTTGAGCAGGGGAATGCCGGGGTACGCATCGTGCCACCGCGTGACGAGGTCGCCCGGCAGCGCTTCGCCGGTCACCGGGACCCACCACACCGCACGAAGCGACGGCCGATGGTTCATCGGCATGTCGAGGACGGCCCGCAGCATCGACGGCACCACCTGGAGAATGGTGACGCCGGTGCGCTCGACCTCGCTCATCAGCTCCCGGGGATCTCTCGCCGTCTCTTCGGGAAGGATGCGAGTGCGGCTCCCGAGGAGCAGCGCCACCAGGAACTGCCAGATGGAGATGTCGAAGCACTGCGAGGCGTTCTGGGCGACGATCTCGCTGGGGCCGAGCTGCATGTCCCGGATCTTCGCCTGGAGGTGGTTCACCAGGCCGCGGCGTTCGATCATCACGCCCTTGGGCGTACCGGTCGACCCCGAGGTGAAGATCACGTAGGCCAGCGATCGCATCGGGTTCTTGGGCGGGGGCGAGAGCTCGGGCCCGGCAGCGTCGATGGGGAGAAGCTGAGGCCGCTGATCGGCAGCGATCTCGGCGACCGCTTCCTTGGCGGCATCCATGAAGCGTTCGCTCACCATCACCACCTTGGCGTGGCTGCGCCCGATCACCTGCGCGAGGCGGGCCGGGGGGTGCTGGGGATCGAGGGGGACGTACGCCGCGCCGGTGTGGAAGGTGCCGATGATCGCCGCCAGGAGGTCGGGCGTGCGTTCCGAGAAGAGGGCGACCACCTCGCCGCCGCGAATTCCCTTCGCCGTCAGCGCGCCCGCAACCGTGAGCGTTTTCCGTGCGAGTTCCTGGTAGGTGAGCGACTCCTCGAGGTACTCGACGGCGACGTTGTTCGGCGTGCGCTCTGCCTGCTTGAGGAACAGCTCCTCGAAGGTCAGGTCGCCGACCTCGCTGGTCCCGGTGGTGCTCCACGTGGTGCGCACCAGCGCATCCTCGCGCTCGTCCAGGAAGCGGATCCGACCGACGGGCCGGTCGGGCGCCGCGCACGCCTCCGCGAGCAGCTTGGAGAAGTGGGTCGCGATGCGCTTGATGGAGTCGGCCTCGAACAGCTCGCTGGCGTACTCGATGCGACCGAACAGCCCGCCGTTGAGCGGAAACAGAAGCCACGACAGCTCGATGCGCGAGACGCGCAGACGGGGAAGCAGCGGCGAGAAACGCAGCCCCTGATGCTCGCCCCCCGACGGCGTTCCCTGCAGCTCGAAGATCGTCTGGTAGAGCGGGTGTCGGCTCTGGTCTCGGTCGGCGTCGACCGCGTTCACCACTTTCTCGAACGGCGCCTCGGCGTTGGAGAACGCCTCGAGGCACGTCTGGCGGGTGCGGGTGATGAGGTCGTTGAAGCTGGTGGTGGCGGACACCTTGGTCCGCAGCACGACGGGGTTGATGAACGGCCCGACGAGGTTCAGGGTCTCGGGGCGGGATCGGCCGCCGACCACGGTGCCGACGCAGATGTCGGTCTGTTCGGTGTAGTGGTGCAGCAGCGCGGCGTACGCGGCCTCGAGCACCATGAACATCGTCGCCTGGTGTTTCTGGGCGAGCGCCTGCGCGGCCTGGTAGGTGGCAGGCGGAATCTCGAAGAACGCTTCGCTGCCCACCGACGTGGGCTTGGGGCCCCGCACGCGATCGGTGGGGAAGGCGAGCGCGAAGTTGGCCCCCTCGAGCTGACGCTTCCAGTAGGCGACCTGGCCGTTGATGACCTGGGCCACGGCGGGCGTGCGCTGCCAGGCTGCGTAGTCTGCGTACTGGATCGGCAGGACTGACTGGGCGGGGCGACCCGCGGTGACCGCGCTGTAGTGGTCGAAGAGGTCGCGCAGCAGGACCGGCGTCGACAGGCCGTCGGTGACGATGTGATGGATCGTCCACACGATCGCGTGATCGTCGGCAGCGATCTTCACGACCTTCGCCCGGGACAGCGGGCCGAGCTCGAGCTTGAAGGGCAGCAGCGCATCGGCATCGATGATGCGCAGCAGCTCGCTTTCCGCCGCAGGCGCTGGCCTCGACGACAGGTCGATGACCTCGAGCTTGACCGGCGCCGGGGGGCCGATGCGCTGGGTGCCGACGCCCTTGTTGAAAGCGAAGGTGGCTCGGAGCACGTCGTGCCGCGCGAGCAAGGCGGTGAAGCTCTGCTCGAGCGCAGCGAGGTCCAGCGCGCCCTTGATGCGCAGGCTCATCGGGACGTTGTGGGTGGCCGTGTCCGGTTCGAGGGCCTCGATGAGGAGAATGCGTTCCTGGGCGAAGGAGAGCGGCGTCGAGCTCTTGTCGGCCCGGGGCGCGATGGCGCCTCCGGCGCGGGTGCCCGCAGCCTCTCGCTGCTTGAGCATCTCTTGCAGCAGCGCGCGCTTGTCGGCGGCAGACGTCGGCCCCTGAGAGTCGGTCGGTTGGCTCATCGTTTGGAACTCCTGAAGTGTGGCGGCGGGCGCGCAGTGTAGAACTACCCGAACGACTCCATTCCAAAAAATGCAACCGGGGCCGAGGAGCAGGCCTCCGCTAGAATTTCCTACGTGCTGCTTTCGTCACTGACGTAGGCTTTTCCACACACGGGGGTGAACCCCTGAGAAGGAGTCACGGTGGCCTTGAACTCGACGAGGCGTTGGCGGGCCAGCGTGGTGGTCTTGGGGCTGACCCTTTCGGCCGCATGGGCCGACGAGGCCCCGAAACAGGACGCCAAGGCGGTGGAGCTGCTCAAGGCGGTGGACGCAGCGTCCAAGGCGCGCGACGCCATCTCGGCGAAGGTGGTCGTCGCGGAGACGCTCGGCGACCAGAAGATTCTCAGAGCGGTCGACGTGTTCTCGGCGGAGAACAACACCGCGCTGATCCTGCTGGTGACGGCGCCGAAGTCGGTCGCCGGCACGGGGTACCTGCGCGTCGAGAACAACCTGTGGTCGTACGACCCCGGCCAGGGGCGGTGGGAGCGCCGCACCAACCGTGAACGCCTGTCGGGCACGAACATGCGGACCAGCGACCTGTCGGCCGCGCCGCTGTCGGACAGCTACGACCCGGTGCTCGACGGTGAGGAAAAGACCGGAAACGTTCGGTTGCGCAAGCTGGTTCTGAACGCGAAGCCGGGCAGCCAGGTGCTGTTCCCCAAGATGGTCATCTGGGTCACCGACGAGGCACTCGAGCGCAAGCGGGAGGAGTACTCGGAGTCCGGCAAGCTCTTGCGCACGAGCTACGTGACCAAGACCATGAAGGTGCACAGCCCGGCACAGAACGCCGATCTCAACGTTCCAGCCGAGGTGAAGCTGGTGGACGAGGTGGAAAAGGACCGGCAGAGCGTGTTGCAGTTCAAGGCGTTCACGCTGGGGCCAGTGCCACCGAACACGTTCACCAAGGGCTGGCTGGAAGGAAAGTCGCGCTGACTCGAGCCGAGGGGTGCAGGTGACGAGCTCCGTGTATTTGAGGCCCAACGTGGTGTTGGAGCCGCTGGTGAACCATTGGTACGCGTGGGCGTACTCGGTGGCTCCCAGCAGCGCAGGTCACTTCACCCGCTGGCAGCAGAAGTTGATGGAGTCCTTCATCGCCTCGCCGGAGGCTCACGCCGAGGCGGTGAAGAACCCCGCGCTCCTCGGTGGTCCGTTCCTGTCCTGTGCTCCCGAGCGGGTGAAGGAAGTGCAGTCGTTGCTCGAGGACACGCGCAAGCGCTGTGCGCAGTCGCTCGAGATGGCCGAGGCCTATACCCAGCTCGAAGGGTTGCTGGGTGAGGCGCAGGGCTATTCGCTCAAGGCCCTGTACCCGAGGGTGCCGGCGTTGCTGCGAGGGTACGTGGAGCTGGCGTACGACCTCCAGAACAGGGCGGGGGCGCGACTGCTGGAGGGGTTGTTGTACCGCAGCCCCTTTCACCGCCCGCAGGACCAGAGCTTCACCGTGTGGTCGGTGGACCGAGATGCGCGGCCCTTCGTCTTCGCCTCGCCCCGGCTTCCGGATCCCGAGCGGCTCGAGCTGCAGCTGCCGTTCTCCGACCCGAGGGTCGACGAGATCGTGCGCCTGCGCCGCGCGCCTGCGCCTCGAGAGCGCGTGCAGGAGCTGTTCGGCGTCAGCACCGCGGCAGAGCGGGCGGTGCTCGATTCGATGCTGACGACCGAGTCCCCGGCGCCCCGGCGGGCCGCGCCCGGCGACGGGGTCCGGCTGAGCTACCTGGGCCATGCGTGCGTGCTGATCGAGGCGCCCGGCACCACGATCTTGACGGACCCCGTGATCGGCTACCACGAGTCGACGTCGCCGCCGCGGCTGACCGTGACGGCGCTGCCGGACAGGATCGACTACGTGGTGATCACCCACGCGCACGCCGACCACCTGATGTTCGAGACGCTGCTCGAGCTGCGCTCGAGGATCGGCACGGTGCTCGTTCCCAAGAGCAACGGCGGGACGCTGCAGGACCCTTCACTCAAGCTGTTGCTCCAGAGCGTCGGGTTCACCAGGGTGGTCGAGCTCGACGAGATGGAAGCGGTGCCCTTTGAAGGCGGCGAGGTGCGGGCCATTCCCTTCTTGGGAGAGCACGCCGACGTGGCGATTCGGGCGAAGTCCGCCTGGCTGGTGAAGGCCGGTGGGCGCAGCGTGCTCTTCGCCGCCGACAGCAACACGCTGGAGCCGGCGCTCTATCGGCACGTGCGAGAGGCGATCGGTCCCCTCGACACGCTGTTCCTCGGAATGGAGTGTGAAGGGGCTCCGCTGAGCTGGGTCTACGGGCCGCTGTATTCCTCGCCCATTCCCCGCAAGGTGGATCAGGCGCGTCGGCTCAACGGCGCTGGTTTCGAGGCCGCCACTCAGCTGATCGAAGCGCTGGGCCCGAAGTCGGTGTCGCTCTACGCGATGGGCCAGGAGCCGTGGCTCTCGCATGTGATGGCGCTCAAGTACACCGACAGCTCGCCGCAGATCGTCGAGTCGGACAAGCTGATGGCCTGGGGGCGCCAGCGGGGGCTCGACGTGGGGCGCCCGTTCTGTGAGCTGACGCTCCACTGGGGCGGGCAGGCGAAGTGACCGTCACCTTCGGGGGCCGGACGTGAGCGGGCAATGGCTGCTGTGGTTTCGCCTCGCGTGGGCCAACCTCTGGGCGCGACGGGTGAACCTGGTGGTCGGGGCGCTGGTGCTGTCGTCGACTTTCCTGCTGACGGTCTTCGGCTCCATCGCGGAGGCGATGGAGCGGAACGCGAGCTCGACCCTCGTGCATGCGTTCCTGGGGCAGTTTCAGGTCTTCTCGACGGACTCGCAGGGTGAGCTGGCGCTCTTTTCCTTGCAGGACGATCGCAACCTGAAACCGCTCCAGGAGCTGGACCGGGTCAAGGCCTCGCTGGAGAGAGTGGAAGGGGTGGCGCGGGTGATCCCGATGGGCCGGGCGGTCGGGGTGCACTCGGAAGGCAACGTCATCGACGAGCTGAGCAACGCGCTCCGGGCTGGCTTGAGGTCCGGCGCGTCGATGGGAGATGCCTCCATGGCTCGGCACGTGGCGAGGTTGCGTCACGTGGTCGGGTTGCTGCGCTCGCCGCTGGGGCCTTCGCTGATGGATGCGGTCTTCGCGGCGGAGGCGCCGGTGGCATTGGAGCACGCGGCCAGCCCCGAGTTCGAGCAGCAGCTCGCGACCGACCCACTCGCAGCGCTGGACGAGGTCGATCGCTCGCTCGCCCCGTTGCTCGGCGGTGGGGGCGAGGTCAACGTCCCCGTGGTGGGCGTGGCGCCGGAGACGCTCCAGAGCCCGTTCGACGTGTTCGAGGCGGTCGACGGCACCTTGATCCCTCCTGGGGAGCACGGCGTCGTGTTGCCCAAGCTGCTGTACGAGGACAGCTTCAAGCTGCGGCCGGTACGCCGGCTCGACAAGCTGCTGGAAGCCGTCGAGCAGGGGCGTTCCCTCGAGGAGGAGCCCGAGCTCAGGCGCTCGGTGGCGTCGCTGCGGGAGGAGGTCGGACAGCTGCTGGTGCGGCTCGACCCCGGGCTGCTGCCGTCGATGGTCGAGCAGCTGCGCGGCGCGCTCTCGGCGCCCGCGTCCGACGATCTCCCGGCGCTCCTGACGGAGCTGGTCAGCCTCACCCAGGCGAACGCGCGCGAGCGGGTGGCGCTCTTCCGGCGGGTGGTGGAGCCAGCGCTCACGCTCTATCTGGTTCGCCCCGGAGACCTGCTCACCCTGCAGGCGCAGGGGCGCAGCGGGTACACGCGCTCGCTTCGACTGCGGGTGTGGGGAACCTACCGGTTGAAGGGCCTGGCGATGACACACCCCCCGGCCTCGGCTCTCGGAATGGTCGACCCGGAGTCGCTGGAGCAGCTGCTGGGGTACTCGTCGAACGAGGAACTCGAGGAGATCCGGAAGCTGGAAGAGCAGATGGGGGTGGGCACGGAGACGAAGGAGCAGCTGGAGGCCGGGCTCTTCGAGACGGGGACCCCCGCGCCCGAGGCGGTGCGGGCCAAGGCGCCGACGGCCCAGGGGCGCATCGCGCTCTCGGCTGCGGTGTGGCTGTTGCCCGGGGTGGACGAGGCTCGGGTGGCTGAGCGGCTGGACGCGATGGTGCAGGCCGAGCACTTGCCGGTGACGGTGGTGCCGTGGACCCGCGCGGGCGGTGACCTGGCGGCCATCGCGCAGGCGGTCAGCGCGATCGTCTTCGGGGTGTCGTTGCTCGTGTTGCTGATGGTCGGCTTCGTGTTGAGCAACACGGTGCTGATCTCGATGCTGCAGCGGGTTCGAGAGGTGGGGACGATGCGCGCCATCGGGACCAGCCGTGCGACGGTGATGGGCATCGTCCTGGGGGAGGTCTGGCTGGTGACGGCGCTCTTTGGTGGTGCTGGCGCGGTGCTCGGAGCAGCGCTGGTGTCGTTCCTCTCGACCCACGGGCTGTCGAGTCCCGATTCGCAGCTCGATCTGCTCTTCGGCGGCGCGGCGCTCCACCCCGCGCTGAGCAGCGCCCGCACGGCCCTGTCCCTCGCGACGGTGATGGCCGTCGGTGCGGTCGCGGCGGCCTACCCGGCGTGGAAAGCTTCGCTGGTGCCTCCGGTCGAGGCGATGCGCTCGGAGGGGGCATGATCGGGACGATCGCGATGATCGCCCTGCGCAACGTGACCCAGCATTCCCGGCGGAGTGCGCTGGTGGGGGGCGCGGTGGCCGTGGTTTCCGCGTTGCTCACGCTGGCCAGCGGGCTGCTCGCGTCGACCGAGGCACGCATCAGGGACTCGGCCGTGGCCATCTTCAGCGGAGAGCTGAACGTTCATGGGCTCTACAAGCCCTCGGCGTCTCGGGTGGAGCCGGTGCTTTTGCAGTCGGAGGCCATCGCCCAGGAGATCAAGGCGGTGGTCCCGGAGGCGACGCTGGTTCCACGGTGGGTCGGCCTGGGCACGGTGTCCAGCCCCGCCTCGGCTGCGCGCGATCTGATCATCATGGGGCTCCGGGTCGAGTCCGAGCCACGGCTCAAGAAGGCCCTTCGCTTGGTCAGCGGAACCCTCGCGGACCTCGGGCAGCCGGGCGCCATCGTGATCTCGGAAGAGTGGGCCAAGAAGCTCAAGGTGAGCGTCGGTGATCAGGTGGTGATGACGGGCATCAACCACCGACGGGCGTACAACGCGGTCGACGCGACGGTGGTGGGCGTGGCCCACAACGTTCCGGGTGGGTTGCTGAGCTTCGTGGTGCTCGCCTCGGAGACGACCGTTCGCGAGCTGTATGGTTTCGGGCCTGACCAGATCAGCAGCTGGCAGGTCCAGTTGCCCGAGGATGCCGATCTCGGCGGGCTCCAGGAGCGGCTCCACAGGACGCTGGAGTCCGAGACGCGGCGGGGACAGGAGCCACTCGAGGAGCCGTGGCCCTGGAAGAAGCTTCGCCTCGAAGGCGAGTCCTGGGTGGGCTCACGGCTCGAGGTGACGCGCTGGGACCAGGAAGTCGCGCTCCAGGCTCAGAACCTGAGGATGATCGACGCACTGGTTCGCCTGGTGGGCGCGGTGCTGCTGCTGTTCGCGGCAGGCGGCCTGATGAACACGCTGTGGCTTGCGGTGCGGGAGCGGACCCAGGAGATCGGCACGTTGCGCGCCATCGGCATGGGGCGCGGCTCGGTGGTGATGATGTTCGTGTTCGAGGCCTTCCTGCTGTCGCTGCTGGGGGCGGTGCTGGGGGCGGTCCTCGGAGAGGCGATCGGGGAAGGCATCGGGCATGCGGGGGTGGCTGTCCCCGAAGGGCTGCGGCTGATGATGGGCTCGAGCGATTCGCTCGGCTTCGCGTTTGCTCCGCGTGCGACCCTGAGCGCGCTGCTGAGCGTCGCCGTGGCGACCACGCTGCCGTCGTTCTTTCCCGCCTTGCTCGCCTCGCGCATTCCGCCAGTGGTGGCGATGAGCAAGGACTGAGCGACGCGTCAGGGGGTTCCGACGATGGCCCGGTAGGACTCGGGGTCAGTGGGGCCTTCGGTGACGAAGGAGACCACGGTCCTCAGGGTCTCGCGCAGCCACGTCGGGGCGGGGTGAAGGCGGGAGAGCGCGAGGATGCCGGCGACGCCGGCGGCGCCCGATTCGCCTGCTCGGATGCCGTCGCGGTGCAGGAGCCTCATCGCGGTCCGGGCGTCGTCGTCGCTCACGGTGACGAAGCCGTCGAGGCCGGCGAGCAGTTCGTCGAAGACGACGCTCGAGGGCGTTTCGCAGTTGAGGCCCCCCATGATGGAGCGCGGCCCGGTGCCGAGGGAGGTGAGTTGCCCGGCGCTGGCGGACTCGAGCAGGCTCGCGGCGTCATCGGGTTCCACGGACACCAGCCGCATCTGGGGCCACGGCGAAGCCCCGCGGAAGTGGCGCACCACCGCGGCCGCCAAGGCACCGACCCCCACCGGAACGGTGACCAGCGTCGGGGGCCGTGGCAGCACCGAGAGCTGCGACTGGAGCTCCCACAGGCAGGTGGAGTAGCCCTCGGTCACCCAGCGAGGAATCTCCTCGTCGGGTCGCTGGGCGATGTCGGACACCACGACCACGTCCTTCCCGGTCGCCGCGGACGCTGCCTTCACCGCGTCGTCGTAGCCACCATCGACCACGGTCACCGAGGCGCCCTCGGACTCGATGGCTGCGATGCGAGCGGCGCGGGTGCCGAAGGGCAGGTAGACGTGGGCACGCTGGCCGAACCAGCGCGCCGCGCGGGCAACCGCACGGCCGTGGTTCCCGTAGGAGGCGGTCACCAGGGTCAACGGCCGGGTGTTCTCGAGCTGGGCCAGCGAGGCGGGGTCGCCGGTGACGCTGACCCCGAACCGCTGCTGGAGCAAGCGATGGACGGCCCAGGACGCGCCCAGGATCTTGAATGCCGGGAGTCCGAGGCGGTCGCCTTCGTCCTTGAGCCAGAGATCCTGGAGGCCGAGGGCATGGGCGGTGAGCGGCGCATGCCGCAGTGGGGTGGGCTGGTAGCCCAGGAGCGTGCGGTGGAAGGCGAGGGGCTCCTGGGTCGGGGCTGGGCCAGGGCGCGGTGGCTTTTCGAGGAACAGGTGCATGGAAGCGCAGGAGCAAGACCTCGACGCCGACCAGAAACGCTAACCCGCGTGCAAAACGGTGTCGAATGAATCGGGGGCAGAGCCTCGGGTCTGCACGCGCGAGCCGGGCGTCGACTCGATCCTGAACCAGGGATAGCGTCGACCTTCCGTTCTCAGGGCGGAAGGAAGATCAGATGGACTTCGGGTGGAGCCAGACGCAGCGCCAGCTGTTCGATGACATCTTGAGGTTCGCGCGCACGAACCTCAACGGCGACGTGGTGGCCCGCGATCGAAACCACGAGTTCGGTCGAAAGCAATGGGAGCGGTGCGCGGAGATGGGGCTGCTCGGGCTTCCGCTGCCGAAGGAGTTCGGAGGTCTCGAGCTCGATCACCTGTCCGTTGCGCTGGGGCTCGAAGCGCTCGGCCAAGGCTGTGAAGACACCGGCTTGGTGTTCTCGATCGCCAGCCACCTGTTCGCCGCCGCGGTCCCCATCTGGAAGCACGGCTCGGCACGGATCAAGTCGACGATTCTCCCCAGGATGTCGAGCGGCGCTTGCATCGGCGCCAACGCCGTCACCGAGGCGGGCGCGGGGTCCGACCCGTCGGGCATGAAGTGCCGAGCGGAAAAGGTCGCGCAAGGCTACGTGCTGAATGGCGAGAAGTCGTTCGTCACCAACGGCCCGGTGGCGGGGGCCGTCGTGGTGTTTGCCATGACCAACCCGGCGTTCGGCCATCTGGGAATGTCGGCGTTCGTGGTGGAGGCAGGGACCAAGGGCCTGACCATCGGATCGCCGTTCGAGAAGATCGGGCTGCGCACGTCGCCGACGAGCTCGATCTACTTCGAGGACTGCCTGGTGCCCGAGGACCACCTCCTGGGCGAAGAAGGGCAGGGGGCGACGATTCTCAAGGAGTCGATGTTCTGGGAGCGCACCTGCGAGTTCGCCACCTGGGTGGGCTCGATGCAGCGCCAGCTCGACCGCACGGTGGAGTACGCGCGGACGCGGAAGCAGGGGCGGAAGTCCATCGGCACGCACCAGGCCGTCGCTCACGAGCTGGTGGACATGAGCATCCGGCTCGAGGCAGCCAGGCTCCTCCTCTACCGCGCGTGCTGGCTCCTGGATCAGCAGCAGCCAGCCGAGAAGGAGGTCTGCATGGCGAAGATCGCGATCAGCGAGGCGTCCATTCGTTCGTCGCTGGCCGCGATCCAGATTCACGGGGCGAACGGCGTCGTCACCGAGTACGAGATGGAACGCTTCCTGCGGGACGCCGTGCCCTCGACCATCACCTCGGGCACCTCGGAGGTGCAGCGGAACATCATCAGCAGTTACCTGGGCCTCTGAGGGCCGCCGGTCGCCGGCTCACCCGTTCAGGAAGACCCTGGTGGCGGGGACGCCCTGGGCCACCAGCGCCCCGGTCGCTTCGGCGACCATCATCTTCTGCCCGCAGAGGAACGCGGTGGTGAGGTCATGCCCGATGCCCGCGAGGTGGTCCTGCACCCGGCCGACCCGGCCAGTCCAGAACGGCGGGGGCCGGCTCACCACGATGCGCCAATCGATGCGTGCGGCGCGCCAGTCGCGCTCGGCCATCCACTCCGCGTCGGCAGGGGTTCGCACGCCGTGGAGAAAGGTCACCGCGTTCACCTCCTCGCGCCGTGCGCGCAGGACTTCGAGCACCGAGTGCATGGGGGCGCTGCCAGTGCCGGTTGCGACCAGCAGCAGGTCGCGGCCGCGGGCGTGCTCGAGCGGGAAGCCTTTCCCGGCGATGGGGCCGACCTCGACCATGTCGCCCACCTGGCAGCGCGCCAGCGCCTCGCCCACGGTGGACCCGCGCTTGACGAGGAACTCGAGCTCCGGGAGACCGGGCGCACTGGCGATGGCGAAATAGCCCATGGCTCCGGAGACCTTGAGCTGGGTGTACTGGCCAGGCGTGGTGAACCCCGGTGCACCATCGGAGCGGGAAGGTGTGGCGATGCGCAGATGCACCAACGCCCCACCCACTTCGCGGGTGGAGAGCACCTGGCTCCACTGGAAGCTCATCGCTCGTCCCCGAAGGCCTTCAAGGTGACTTGCATCGTAGCGGCGCTACCATGACGCCTGCGTGCGGAATCTTCGAGTGCTGCTGTGGCTGTTCGCGATGGCCGTGGTGGTGGTGGTCATCGTCGGCCCGGCCGCCTACTTCTACACGCTGGCCCAGCTGCCCGCGCTGGACAGCGAGTTCGACCTCGACCGGGTGCTGCGCCAGTCGGTGGAGTCGGAGCGCAAGAGCTACCAGCTGGGGCTGTACGACAAGACCGGGTACGTCGTGGACTGGCCCCGGCCGACCTTCGACACGCTGCCCAAGAACCTGGTGGCCGCGTACATCACCGAGCGCGGCTGCCCGTCGTACTTCCAGACGCCCCGGGAAGACGGCTGGGCGTGGAACCGGCGCATCCTCTGGAGCCTGATGGGCAAGGAGCTGCAGGGCGACGGCTGGTGCGAGCAGGTGTTCGCCGAGGTGCTCGCCCAGCGCGTCGGCGCCCAGCCCGGCCTGCAGCTCGCGGTGGCGACGCACCGCATTCACCGCTTCCTGCCGAAGAACGCCCTGGTGGCCTACGATCTCCACTCGGTGCAGCTGGCGCCGGGCGTGGTGGGAGTGGAAGCGGCCTCGAAGGCGCTGATGAAGAAGAGCCTCGACAAGCTGAACACGGCGGAGATCGCCGAGCTCGCGCTGGCGCTGCCGCCCAACGGCTACTGGGACAACGTGAAGAACTGCCAGAACACCAGCCTGCTGCGGCTGGGGCGCGACACCGTGGTGCGCAACCTGGCGCGGGCGGGCATGATCCCCGAGTCGGAGAGCCAGCTCGCCGTCGCCCAGCCGCTGGCCTGCATGCGTTCGGAGTGATTGGCGTAGAGTGCGGCGCTCATGGTTCAACGGGTGCTGGTGCTGCACGGGCCGAACGTGGCGGTGCGCGAAGGGTTCGAGGTGCTGGAAGCCAGGCTCTCGGCGCGTGCGAACGCGCTCGGGCTCGAGGTGAAGAGCGTGGCGTCGAACGGCGAGGCCGGACTGCTCGACGCGCTGCACCGCGAGCGGACGTGGGCGCAGGTGGCGATCGTCAACCCGGCGACGCTGGCGCCCAGCGCCTACGCGCTGGCGGAGGCGCTCGAGCTGCTGCGGCTGCCGGCGGTGGAGGTGCTGCTCGAGGTGACGCTGCGCTCGCGCTCGGTGCTCAAGGACGTGGTGCAGAAGCAGATCGCCGGCTCCGGCTTCGACGGGTACCTGAAGGCGCTGGAGGTGCTGGCGCCCAAGGCCGGCCGGACCGCCGCGCCGCCGGAGCAGGGCCGCAAGGGCCAGAAGTCGCTCGGGCGCAGCGAGCTGCCAGCGGCTGCCATCACCGCCCCCGAGCCGCGCAAGACCATCGGCCGCAAGGCCGCGCCGGCGCCGCTTCCCGCGCGGCCCGCGGGCGTCAAGAGCATCGGGCGGGCGCCCGCGCCGTCGCGCCCGGTCTCCGGCGAGCACGAGGAAGTGCTGACGCGTTCCGCGGTGCGCTCGCAGATCGCCGAGCGGCTCTCGGGCCGGCTGTCGCCCGCGGAGCTGGCGACCTGGGCCCGCGGCGAGTGGCAACGGCTGCAGCGCGGCGCGCGCATCGAGGCGGGCCAGCGCGAGCTGCTCGACGACGTGCTGCAGCAGCTGCTGCTCACCGCCGCGCTGAAGGCGAACGACCACCACCTCATCACCCTGATGACCCAGCTGGGCGACTGATGGCGGGCCCAGCGAACCCCAGGGGTGGCCGGCCGGGCGCCCAGGGCAAGGCGGCGCGGCTCCAGGGCAACCGTGGCCCCAGGCCCGGGACGCGACCGGGCGCCAGAGGCCCCGCGCAGGCGCAGGGCGAGGCGTGGGCCCCGGCGGGCGGGGCGCTGCCCGCGTGGGCGCGGACCTCGCCGGGCGTGGGGGCGCGCGCGGTGGCGCTCCAGGTGCTGACCCGGGTGACCAAGACCGACGCGTTCCTCAACGTGGTGCTCGACGGTGCGCTCGACGGGGCGGGGCTGGAGCCGCGCGACGCGGCCTTCACCACCGAGCTCTGTTACGGCACCGCGCGGCGGCAGCTGACGCTCGACTTCGCGCTCAAGCCGTACTCGTCGCAGGCGCTCGACCACCTCGAAGACGACGTGCTGGCCGCGCTGCGGCTGGGCGCGTATCAGCTGTTCTTCACCCGGGTGCCTCGGCACGCGGCCGTGGCGGAGACGGTGGAAGCGCTCAAGGTCATCGGCAAGGCGCGCGCCGCAGGCTACGCGAACGCGGTGCTGCGCAAGCTGGCGGCGCTGACCGAGCTGCCGCTGCCGCCGCCGGAGCCGGTGGTGGACCGGCTGTCGGTGGAGCACGCGCACCCCCGCTGGCTGGTGGAGCGCTGGCGGCAGCAGTTCGGGCCCGAGCGCGCGGCGGCGATGCTTGCCGCCGACAACGAGGCGCCGCTGGTGGTGGTGCGGGCGAACTCCGCGCGCATCACACGCGACGCGCTGGTGCAGCAGCTGCGCGAGGTGGGCGTGGCCTGCGAGCCGACGCGCACCTCGACCGAAGGAGTGGTGCTCAGCGCGCCGGGGCGGGTGGAAGACCTCTTCGGCTTCGCGGAAGGGCTCTGGCAGGTGCAGGACGAGGCGGCGCAGCTGGTGGGCGCCTTCGCGGCGCCGGCCGATGGCGCGCGGGTGCTCGACGTGTGCGCGGCGCCCGGTGGCAAGGCCTGCCACCTCGCCCAGCGCTGCGAGGTGACGGCGCTCGACGTCTTCCCGGCGCGGCTGGCCGCCATCGCGCGGGAATCGAAGCGGCTGGGCCTGTCGGACCGCCTCAAGCTGGGCGCGCCCGCCGACGCCTCGAAGCCGCTGCCCGAGAGCCTGGGCGAGTTCGACCTGGTGCTGGTGGACGCGCCGTGTTCGGGCCTGGGCACCCTGCGCCGGCACCCCGAGCTGCGGTGGCGCCGGCTGGAAGACGACCTGCCCCGGCTGCGCGCGCTGCAGCGGAAGATTCTCGAGCACGCCTTCGAGCGCGTCGCGCCCGGGGGCCTGCTCGTCTACGCGGTGTGCAGCGTCGACCCGTCGGAAGGCGCGGATCAGATCGAGCCGTTCCTGCGCTCGCACCCCGAGCTCACCACCGAGCCGCCGCCGGCCGCCGACCGCTTCCCCACCTGGCAGGGGCACCTGCGGACCCTGATGGGGCCCGAGGGCATGGACGGGCACTTCGCGGCGCGGCTGCGCCGGATGTACTGAGGCGCGGTGGATCGCCCGGCGGCCGGGCGGCAACCCACGGCGCGGGAGGACGAACGATGAGCGCGATTCGACTGGTGGCCTTCGCGGTGGTGCTGGCGCTGTCCGCGGGGTGCCCTCCGGCGGCATCCGGAGCGAGCGGCGGCGGGACGGGGGCGAGCGGCGGTGGGGCAGGGGCGGGCGGCGGCGGCGCGGCCGGCGGCGGCCAGAGCGGCGGCGGCGCCGGAGGGGCGGCGGGGGGAAGCTCCGGGGGCGGGAGCGCCGGCGGCGGCGCGGCGGGCGGCGGGAGCGCCGACGGCGGCGTCGAGGGCGTGGAGCTGATGACCGCGCTCGCGGGGCTCTGGCAGGGCGCGGCGACGCAGACGCCGCTGGGGAGCTTCCCGCAGATGACGGTCGACTTCCGGCCGGTGGGCGGCACCTTCCTCTTCGGGCAGACGG
This sequence comes from Myxococcaceae bacterium, assembly GCA_019694595.1. Taxonomy (GTDB): domain Bacteria; phylum Myxococcota; class Myxococcia; order Myxococcales; family Myxococcaceae; genus JAIBBQ01. Next base: position 14,665 of record JAIBBQ010000003.1, on the reverse strand, counting down.
AGACCGACAGCGCGAACTCGCTGCGCTTCGGCTTCTCCATCGAGACGTACGGCGGGCGCGACGTGCTGGCCTACCGCAACGGCGGCTACTTCCAGGGCGTGCTGCGCGACACCCGGACCGCGCTGCAGAGCGTGGACCCCGTGAGCCGCACCTACCAGTTCTGCGCGGTGCCGCAGGGCTGCGGGTACCTCGATGCGCGCTGGCGGCTGGACACCGCCGACCAGCTCACCTTCGACGTGAAGGTCCGCGGCGCGCAGCACCTGCTGTGGACGGCGGTGCGCAAGCAGACGCGCGCGGTGCCGAGCCCTTTCCCGTCGACGCTGGCGTCCCAGGGTGACGGCAGCCGACCGTGGCCGACGCTGGGCACGGTGCGGGCCAACGTGTCGTGGTCGGCGCCGCTGTCCAAGCAGGCGACGGTGTGGGTGCAGCTGTCGACGACGCCGTGTGCGCCGACCTTCCAGTGCTTCCCCAGCCGGCTGTTCTCGTCGACGGTCGACGCGGGCGTCACCCAGGTGTCGATGACCCTGCGCGACGTGCACGCCGGCAGCTACAGCACCTTCGCGGTGGTGGACCGCAACCAGGACCTGGCCACCACGCACGCGGCGGGCTCGGGCGACGGCATCGCGACCGACCAGCCGCTCACGGTGCCCGACGCTGGCGAAGGCCTGGTGACCTTGCCGGTGACCTACGAGGTGCCCTGAAGCCCGCGTCAGGGCTTGAGCAGCTTCTGGATGATCTTCGGGCTCTGGTTCGACAGGCCCGACGCCGACAGCCCCATCGAGGTGAGCAAGGTGGCGTGCACGTCGCTGGGGTGCACCAGCGAGCCGCCGGTGTCGTCGACCAGGCCGGTGTTGAGGTTCACCTTCTGGGCGCCCATGCCCTTGTTGCTGGTGGCGCCGATGACCTGGTTGCCCTGGATGCCGGGGCCGGCGACGAGGCAGCTCGAGGCGAGGTGGTGATCGCGGCCGTCGCGGCCGTTCACCATCGGGGTGCGGGCGAACTCGCTGAAGCACAGCAGGGTCGTGCAGTCCCAGAAGGACTTGGCGGTGCCCGGCACGGTGACCGCCTTGAGCCGGCTGATGAGCTTGCCGAGCGCGTCGAAGCCCTGGCGCAGGGAGATCGACTGCTGGCCCGCGAGGTCGAAGTGGTCGTCGAGGCCGTTCATCAACTGCACCGCGACCACCTGCGAGACGCCGGTGGTGATGGCCTGGGCGGCGAGCGCCGCGGTGCCGAGCGGGGTGTTGATCTTCGCCGCGCTGTCGATGCCGAAGGCGGTGAACACGTCGCTGACGTCGGTGTTGGGGGCCGGGTAGGCGAAGTTGAACAGCGCCGCCTTCGCCGGGTTGGTCATCTGCCGGGCCTGGTCCTGGCTGTCGCGGAAGGTCTTCACCAGGCCGTTGGCGTTGAGCCCGTGCGCCTCGCAGGAGTCGTCGGTGTGCTGGAAGTTCATCAGCCGCGTCTCCGCGGCCGCCGACAGCGGCGAGGTGACGGCCTGCGGGGTGAGCACGGTGCGCACCGCCGCCGAGTTCTGCACGTTCACCGCGCTGGCGAAGGCGGGGAAGGTCTCGTTGTACGACTCGACGTTGATGGCGAGGTTGGGCAGGTCGAGCGTGGAGCCCGTCTGGCCGACCACCACGGTGTTGATCGAGCTGCCGCTCGCCGAGAGCCCGCGGGGGAACTTGCCGGTGATGAGGTAGCGCCGGCCCACCTCGTGGGTGAGCGTGTCCATCGACATGCCGCGCACGATGGCCAGGCTGGGCGCGTGGGTGGTGAGCGAGCTCGGCACCGCGGGGCCGAAGGTGAGGTTGCCCGCCTGCTGCACGCCGGTGCGCGTCTGCGCGCCCTGGGTGGTGGCGTTCATGGTGGCGTCCATCGCCGGGTCGAGCGCCGCCGACTCCTCGTACATCGGGTAGATGCCGCTGCCGCCGGCCGCCTTGGCCGCGGCGAGCTGGTAGGCCGGGTCCTTGGCGTTGCGGGGGTCGAGCGCCAGCAGCTGGTCCCAGCCGCCGCTGAAGTAGACCAGCAGGAAGAACTTGGGGTCGCCCGGCGCGGCCCACGCCATGTCGCCCAGCAGCGACTGGCGGACGAGGAGGCCGGTGGTCCCGAGGCCGCAGATCTCGAGGAACCCGCGGCGGCTGAAGCCCTTCTTCACGTTCGAGCGCATGTGCGGTGGTCTCTCAGTACAGGTGGTACTCGGGGGCGGTCAGCAGGGCGACGCAGACGGCGCGCCAGCCTTCGGTCATCGCCGCCGCGGTGGGCGGGGTGGCCACGCCCTTGGCGACGTCGTCGAGCAGGGCGCGCAGCGACGCGATGGGCGCGTCGTCGCCGGGGGCGACCTTGACGCCGTGGAAGGAGAGCTTGAGGAAGCGCAGGTTGGCGTCGACGGCGGCCTTGTTGCTCGCCACGGTGTCGGTGGTGGTGACGAAGCGGCGCACTGGCCGGTCGGTCTGCGCCTTGGCGGCCTCGGCGGTGAGCGCCCGCCCGCAGGCGTCGCGCGCCATGTCGTTCATGAACTTCACGTAGAGCGGCGAGGCCTCGAGGTTCTCGTCGACGGTGGCGATGTAGTCGGGCACCCCGAGCGCCTGGGCGCGGGTGTCGAAGCCGTTGGCGGCGCCGATCTTCCAGGTGATGTCGGCGCCGGTGGCGTCGGTCCCCAGGATGACGGGCAGCGAGGCCTTGAGCTGCGCCACGGTGAGCCGCTGGCCGAGGCTCGACGCCGGCCCGGTCGCACCGCCGCCGCCGGCCCCACCCGACCCGCCGGAGCCTCCGGAGCCGCCGCCCGAGCCGGTGCCGCCGCCGCTGCCGCCGATGGGCGGGTGGTCGATGGGGAGCACGGGGCCCTGGTTGTCGACGCTCACCGAGGGGCCCGGGTCGGCCGGGGGCGTCTTGGTGCAGGCGGCCAGCGCGAGGGCCCCGACCAGCAGCGCGCGCGACGAGGCGTTCATCGGACCCTCCGGTACTGCGGCAGCGAGACGATGGCTTCGATGAGCTTGGGGAAGTCGTAGCCGTTCGCCTCGAAGCTCGACGACAGCGAGTTGAGGAGGTCGACCTCTTCCACGTCGGGCGGGGTGGCGTGGAGGTCTCGCTTCACCAGGAAGGCGAAGGTGCGGCGCACCGCGCACTTGGAGAAGGCGTGGCTGTTGATGGTCTCGGTGGCGTAGCCCGCCGGGCCCGCCGCGAGGTTGGTCTGGATGGCCCGGTGCACCGCGTCGGAGGTGTTGGCGTACTGGTACGGCATCAGCGCGCCGGCGTTCGGCTCGGTGGGCTCGGTGACGTAGAAGCGGCTGCAGACGCCGCTGCTGGAGCCCACGCAGTTGGCCCTGGTGCGGGGGAAGTTCGCCGCCGACAGAATGGTGGTGCCGGCCTCGGAGAACTGGCCGAAGTACGCGGCGAGCGGCTCGAGCGTGCTGTGGCACATGCGGCAGGTGCAGCGCTTGGTGAGGTCGGTGCCCTCGGTGACGCAGGCGGGGGTGGCGGTGGCCGGGTCTTCCAGCGTGGGCGGCGGGGTGAAGACGCTGCACTCGAAGTCGATGCGGGCGCGGTTGGCGCGGCCGCGGTTGGTCTGGAAGCGCAGCAGGTAGGCGGGCAGGGTGAGCACGCCGCCGTGCAAGGCGGGCCGCGTGTTCTGAACCCAGTTGGTCTCGGTGAAGCCGCGGACCGGCGCGCTTTCCGGGCCCGCCACCTCGCCGTCGTCGGGCACCGCGTAGATGCGGCCGAAGCTGTAGTTGTGCGAGAGGTACTGCTTGTAGAAGGCGACCGGCCCGTTCCAGTCGCTGGTGCGCGAGGCGATGAGGTCGGTGTACGGCTTGCCGCCGGAGGTGACCTCGTCGACCTTGCGGTTGAGCTGCTCCCGCATGCTGGTGAGGATCGCGGCCTCGACGATGCCGCGGGGCCCGAAGCAGAAGCGCAGGTTGGGGCCGCAGCCGCAGTTCACGTTGCCCTGGGCGGCGGGGTCGGCGCAGGAGACCATGGTCCCGCCGACGTTCACCTGCAGCGTCTCCTGGGCGTCGTAGGCGCAGACCCGCACCGTGGTGCCGGGTGCCCAGTACGGCTCGACGTCGCGCCAGCCTTCCTGGCGGTCGGTGACCACGCCGCTCCCGTTGGTCACCGTGCGCAGGTCGGTGGGCGTCTTGTTGACGCCGCTCACCGTGGCCTGGAAGTCGCCGCAGTCGACGCCCAGCGTGGCAGTGTTCACGTCGGGGTTGACCCGGTAGAGCTTGCGGCGCCCGGCGGACGCCAGCCGGTAGGCGTTCTGGGTGCCGGTGGCGGTGAGCTGGGCGTTGACGTTGTTGAGCTGGACGTTGCTGACGTTCGGCCAGAACAGGTCCTCGTGGTAGCGCCGCATCGCGAGCCGGAAGTCGTCGGACTTCACCATCGCGTCGATGGTGGCCTGGGGCACCGTGCTCTGGGCGTCGAGCGCGCCGTACTCGGCCACGCTCGGCACCTTGTTGCGCAGGTCGAGCGAGAGGCGGCGCAGCAGCTGGTACTTGTCGAGCTCGTGCGGCTGGTCGCACGTCGCGCTCACCTGCGCCTGGCCGGAGAAGGCGAGCAGCGCGGTGAGGAGCGCCGGGAGGCGCTCGAGCTTGCTTCGGGTCATGGTCATGGCTGCGTCCCCTGGGCGATCCACTGCAGAACGGCGGCGTACTGCTGCGAAGTGAGGATCTCGGTGTCGACCGGCGGCATCGGCGTGGTGCCGTCGGCGGTGAGGCGGATCTTGATGCGGTCGGCGTAGGAGACGGCGGTGGGGTAGTCGGCGAGGTTGATGATCGGCGCGTTGTTGGTGCCCGTCTGATGGCAGGTCATGCAGTGCGCGACGATGAAGGGCTTGACGTCGGTCTCGAAGCCGATGCCCTTGGCGGTGGCCAGCCGGGTGAGCGTGGCGCCGTCGGTGAAGAAGGTGTCGCCCTTCGCGTCGAGCGCGAGCCCGCGCGCCTTGACCGAGGCCGCGGCGCCGAAGCCCACGAAGCCGGTGCCCGAGAGGCGCGCGACCTGACCGCCCGCGGCGACGAGCAGCTGCCCGGCGATGGCCCGCACCGCGCTCACCGGCAAGGGCTGGGCGCCTTCCGCGGCGAGCGTCAGCTGGGCGACGGCTCCGGCGCCGGTGCGGCGCCACAGCCCGGTGCTGGTGGCGGCGTAGACGGTGCCGTCTTCGGTGCGGGCGAGCTCGGCGACGGTGCCCACCGCGGTGGCGACCCACTTCGCCTCGCCCTTGACCGCGTCGACCTCGAAGACTTCGCCGCCGTCGGAGAAGACGAGCGTCGCCCCGCTGGCGACGCCGATGGCGGCGACCACGGTGAGCGGCTTCTCCTTGAAGGTCACCGCCACCGCGTCGAGCGCGTTGTCCTTCACCAGCAGGAGTCCGCGGTCGGTGGTGAGCCAGAGCTCCTCGCGGGCGCCGCTGCCGAAGCTGTCCAGGGCCTGGATGGTGGCGCCCATCAAGGCGTCGGTCACCGGGGAGCGCAGCAGCCGGCCCTGGGCGTCGTGAAACAGGCCCTTCTCGGAGGAGACGAACAGGCCGCTGCCGCGCGGGAAGACGCCGCGCACCGCGCCGGTGCTCATGTCCTCGCCCGGAGCGCCCACCGGGACCTGGGTCAGCCCGCTGTCTCCCAGCGCGAGCGCGCCCGCGCCGACGGCGACCCACACCTTGCCGGCGGAGGTGGCGAGCCCGACGGGCGCCTCGCTCATCGCCACCGGTGAGGCCGCTGCCTGGGGCCCCTGGGTCAGCGCGCCCGGCACGGTGGTGGTGGTGGGTGGAGTGAGCGGAGGAACGACGATGGGGCTGCTGCACCCGGCCGCCAGCACCACCGCCAGGAGAGGATTGCGCTTCATGTTCAACGTCCTTCGCAAGGGCTGCGCCACCGGAGGTGCGCGTGGGATCAACGGGTTGGGTGTCAGTCTCGTGCGATTCAACCCGGAGTGGAGCGAGAAGTTTCAGGCACCTGTCCGCCCTCGCAGGACACCGCAGGAAAGCGACGGTCAAGTCGCCGACGGGGATTGGCGAAGGCGATGTGGTTCGCCATGCTACCGCCGTGGTTCCCCTGGTCCTCACCCTGTTGCTCGCCCAGCCCGCGAACCCGTACCTCGAGGAGGCGCGGGCGCTGATGAAGCGGCTGGCCTTCGCCGAGGCCATCGCCCAGCTCAAGGTGGCCAAGCAGGTACCGGGGCAGAGCGCGGCCGCGCAGGCGGAGGTGCTGTGGCTGCTCGGACGCTGCGACGTCGCGGAAGGGAAGCGGGAAGACGCGCAGGCCGCGTTCCTCGAGCTGCTCGAGCTGGCGCCGGCCTACGAGGCGGACCGCAGCCAGTCGCCGAAGATCCTCGAGGTCTTCGACGAGGTGAAGCGCAAGCGCTACCCCAAGGGGTACGTGAAGCTCGAGCTGTTGCCGGGCCCGCCCGATCGCCTGGTGGTGCGCCTGGTGGACCCGTGGCTCTCGGTGGCGGCGCTGGTGTCCCGGCAGCGCATCCACGGCGAAGGCGACTACCGCGAGGTGCCGGTGGCCCTCGAGGGCACCCAGGCGGTCATCTCGCTGTCGGTGGGGTCGGGCCAGACGCTGGAGCACCTGGTCGAGGCCCGGGGCGACGACCACGCGGTGCTGGCGACGCTGGGCCAGGAAGAGACGCCCTTGCTGCTCGTCGGGCCGGCGGTGGTGGCGGCGGCCTCGCCGTACCCAGAGGTGGAAGAGGCGAGCCGGCTGGAGCGGGCGCCGGCGTGGCTCCTGGTCGGGGCCGGCGTGGTGGCGCTCGCGGTGGGCGCGGGCCTGGAGGCCCGTTCCGTGCAGCGGGTGGCGGCGTTGAACGACCGCACCCAACCTCCGGGCGACTTCGCCGACACCGCCCGGGCCGAGCATGCCGCGGCGAGCCGGGAAGCCGGCGCCGCGCTCGGCTGCTTCATCGGGGCCGGGGTGCTGGGCGCCGCCGGAGGGCTGGCGTTCGCATGGTGAGGGCGTGGCCACTGCTGGCGGCCGCGCTCTGCGCGGGCTGCTTTCCGCCCGAGCTCGACGAGACGGGGCGGCAGTGCAACGAGCGCCGCCTGTGCGGCGATGGGTACGCGTGCGTGGCGGGGCGTTGCCAGCGCGGCGACGGGGGGCGGCTCGACGCCGGCACCGACGCCGGGCACGACGCCGGGGTGGACGCGGGCGTCGACGCCGGGGTGGATGCGGGCGTCGACGCCGGGGTCGACGCGGGCCTCGACGCGGGGCCAGACAACTACCTCGACAACCCGGGCTTCGAGCGGCTCGACCCCAAGTCGCAGCCGATCGCACCCGACGCCTGGCGGCTCGGCGTGGTGTCGGGGGAGATCCGCGCCGACAAGTCGTTCCCCCACACCGGGAACTTCGCTGCCCGGCTGAGCGCGGTGGCGAACAACGACGTCCCCGCGATGTTCCCCGAGGTCTCTCCGGTGCTCTTCGTTCCCTCGGGACAGCGCTGGTGCGCCGAGGTGTGGGCGCGGACCGAGAACCCCGACGGCGGGCCGCTGCCGGTGGCGCTCACCATTCGCCAGCGCACCGACGCGGGGGCGCTGGTCAACGAGAGCAGCGCCAACAAGCCCGCGGTGGGGAAGAACTGGACGCTGGTCAAGGAGAGCTACATCAGCGACGTGTCCTACTCGCTCGACGTGAAGCTCTACTTCGGGCGCCCGGCGAAGCTGAACGACGCCATCTACTTCGACGACGCGAGGCTCTTCTACGCGCCCGGGGGCGTGTGCCCCTGACGGGGTGAGCTCAGCGCTCGATGATCTGCAGGCTGCCGTCGAGCTGGTGCAGCTCGCAATCGGCGGGGGTGCCGTCTTCCCAGGCGAGCATCGCGAAGTCGCTCTCGCGGTCGAGCGCCACCATCGGGTGGTGCCAGGTGCCCTGGTGGTAGTTGATGCCCACGGAGCCCGGCACCACGAAGGCCCTGAGGCCAGCGAGGTCGGGCGTGCCGTCAGGGCGGCCGGGGGCGACGCAGACCAGGTAGCGGCTCACGTTGAGCGGCAGGAAGGCCTGGCTCGAGCACGGGTGGCGCTCGACCAGGTGCACGGCGAGCGGCAGCGTCCTCGGCTGGGCGCGGAACACGGCGAGGTTGTGGCGCGCGCCCGGGCGGGTCGACGCGAACTTGGCGCAGAAGTCGAAGCGCTGGGCGGTGCCCTGGTTGGCGTCCTTGCCCAGCCGGCCTTCGACCGAGATGACGTCGCCGAACGGCGCGAAGGCCTCGGCGGTGAGCGGCTGGGCGACGAGCGTGGGCATCAGCTGCCCCGGTAGGTGCTGAAGCCGAAGGGGTTGAGCAGGAGCGGCACGTGGTGGTGCTCGGTCGGGCGCTCCACGGTGAAGGTGATGTCCACGTGCGGGTAGAAGCCGCTGAGCCCCTGGGCGCGCCAGTACGCAGCGGTGTCGAAGCGCAGCGCGTAGGTGCCGGCCTGGAGCGCCTGCCCGTCGGGGATCAACGATTTCACCCGGCCGTCGGCGTCGGTGCTGGCGCGCACGAGCTCCTTCGCGGTGGTGCCTTCGAGCCTCGAGAGGCGGACCTCCACGTTGGCGGCGGGGCGGCCCTTCGAGGTGTCGAGGATGTGCGTCGAGAGTCCCATGGTCGTCTTCCTTCAGCGGCCGAGGAGCCACTTCTCCATGCGCAGCGAGGTGATGCGCCACTGCTCGCGCGCGGCGTTCTCGAGCTCCTGCGCGCGCGTGTTGGGCAGCCGCAGCTCGAGCTGCTCGAGCACGTCGGCGGGGCTCTTGCCGGTGGCGAAGCAGATGAAGATGAAGCCGAACTTCTCGAGGTACTGGGCGTTGAGCGCCTTCATGCGCTCGGCGGCCTGCGCCTCGGCGTTGGCGAGGCCCGACTGCTCGCCCTTGGACCAGGAAGCGCTCTGCGCGGTCTGGCTTGCGGCGGCCTTGGTCTCGCCGAGCTTGGGGTGGGCAGCGAAGGCCTCGAGCCAGTCGGCCGACTCGAGCGACCACCAGCGCTTCTGCCCGGCGGCGAGCCACTCGCGCACGCTGCCCGCGGCGAGCGCGCTGGCCATGCCTTCGGCCCACCGGCGCGAGCCGTTGAAGGCCAGGGCGTGGCCGCGGGCTTCCTCGGGGCTGAGCTGGTGCCAGGTGGCGAGCGCCTTCGCTTCGGCCTCGGTGTCGAGCGCGGTGCCGAAGCAGCGCAGCCGGTTGACGCCGCCGTGGGGGAAGATGTGCACCCGCAGGTGGGTGACGGTGCGGGGGCGCGCGGGCTCGAGCACGTGGCGGCGGTGCTGCACCAGCGGCGTCTTCTCGAGCCACTCGTCCCAGCCTTCGGGGGCGCGCAGCCGGGCGCTCACCGCGGCCGCGCCCAGGGTGCCTTCGTCGAGCGACTCGACGCGCACGGCCTGAGGGGCGTTGCCCTTGAAGAAGTGGGTGTCGAGCTCGAGGCGCTCGACGACGCCGCGGCGGCCGAGCTTGATGACGCACCAGTCGCTGCCCGGGGTGCGGCGGCGCTTGGTCTCCCAGCCGTCGCCCATGTTCACCCCGCGGCCAGGGAGCAAGAGGTTCGACGGGGGGCCGAAGAACTGGTCGCTCACCGCCGCGATGGTGCCGCCGAGCTCGAGGCTCGCGAGGTCGACCGCGGCGTTGCTCCAGAAGGCGCGCGGCGCCGGCAGCACCTCGCCGTAGACGCGCAGCCGGGCGACGCCGCCGTCGGGGTAGATGTGGAAGCGCACGTGGGTGGCGCGCGGCGAGACCTTCGGGAGCGCGAGCGCGTTGGCGAAGTCGGGCTTCACCGCGGTGCGCGGCAGCACCTCGACCCAGTCGGTGCGCGCGTCGAGCTGCGCGGCGGTGGCGGTGTGCTCGGCCTCCAGCACCTCGAGCGAGACTTCCTGGGGGGCGTTGCCCTTGAAGTGGGTGGTGTCGGCGAGGATGCCGGTGATGGCGCCGGGGGTGCCGAGGCGCACCAGGCAGGTGTCGTGACCCGGCTCGCGGCGGCGCTGGGACTCCCAGCCGTCCATCCACTTCCCCTTGTCGGTGTACTCGCCTTCCTTCCACTCGGGCAGGCCCGGCTTGAGGAGGTTCTCCTTGGGGGCGAAGAAGTCGTCGTTGGCCCAGAGGATGAACGTGCCGGTGAGATCGTCGGCGAGGTTGACCAGGTGGGCGAAGGCGGGCGGGGGCGGTTGGTGCGAGGACACGGCGGGCGACTTAGCCGATCACGGCCACCGGCGTCGCCCGGGTGATACGGCATAAGGCTACACTCATGTCCGCGATGGCGGGGGTGTCCTGGAAGACGCTGGTGCTCGTGGGCCTCGGGGTAGCCATGGCGGGCGCGCTTTCGTGCAAGCAGCGCCCGACGCCCCCGCGGCCCCCGCCGGTGGAGTACCCGAGGCAGCGCGCCCCGAAGGCGCCGGTGGTGCTCGGGAACTGCACGCCTCACAGCTGCCCCGCCGGGTTCGTCTGTTACTTCGACCAGGCCCAGAGCCGGGGGGCCACGGTTCCCGACCCGCAGTACGGAGACCTGCGTTGCCATCAGCAGTGTTCCGACGGAGGTGCGTGCCCGACGGACGCGCCGCACTGCGTGGCGCTCGACACGTTGTGGCATGGCGACACGGGAGAGCGCGGGCGCCCGGCGTGCTTCTCGGAGCCCTGCATCGCCCACGGGGAGGCCCAGGTTCCTGGGCGCCCGTGCTGTGGGCGGCGGAGCGGGCCGTATTGCGTCGCGCCGTACCGGCTGCCGTCCGCCGTTCCGACCGTCGGCTGCGCCGGGCCAGGAGAGGCGTACCTGTTGCCCAAAGGAGAAACGAAGTTCGCGAAGGCGATCGACTGCTGCGAAGGCCTCGTCCGCTCGAACGAAGGCAAGGCCATCGACTTCGGGGAATGCGTCTTCCCGCCGGGCTGAGCGCGCTGCCGCCGCTCACAGCCAGCGCCGCAGCCGCCCCGCGAGCCAGGACACCAGCCGCTCGAGCGGCCCGCGCGCGTCCAGCCACTCCGGGGTGATGCGGCGGCAGTGGGCGAGGTCGTCCTTGAACAGCCGCTCCACCGCCTGGGCGAAGCCCTCGTCTTCCACCACCGCGTTGACCTCGAGGTTCTGGCGCAGCGAGAGGCCGTCGAGGTTGGCGCTGCCCACGGTGGCCCAGCGGGCGTCGACCACCGCGGTCTTGGCGTGGAGGATGCGGCCTTCCCACTCGAAGACCTTCACTCCCGTCTTGAGCAGCGACGCGTAGAGCCCGCGCGCGGCGAGGAGCACCAGGGTGACGTCGGTCGCCGCCGCGAGGATGACCGAGACCTCGACGCCGCGGCGCGCAGCCCGCTTGAGCTCGCGCAGCACGCGGTTGGGCGGCAGGAAGTAGGCGTGGGTCAGGTGAATCGACCGCTTCGCCTGGGCGAAGGCCCGCACGTACGCCGCGCGGATGTCCTTGCGGTCTTTGCGGAAGTGGTTGCCGATGATGCGCACCTTGGAGCTCGACCGGCGGGGCGCCTGGTAGCGGGCCTCGTCGAGCGGGGCGCCCTTGTGGGTGCGCCAGGTGCCGAGGAAGAGCCGCTCGAGCTCGTGGGCCTCGGCACCTTCGATGCGCACGTGGGTGTCGCGCCAGCCGCCGCCGCCGTCTTCCAGCGAGGCGTACTCGTTCGACAGGTTGAGGCCGCCGGTGAAGGCCACGGTGCCGTCGACGATGAGCGCCTTGCGGTGGTTGCGGCGCAGCAGGCGCGCGAGCACCGCCTGCAACCGCCCACGGAAGCGCACCGGCTGGAACTGCAGCACGCGCACGCCGGCGTCCTCCAGGGTGCGCAGGTACTCGGCGGACACCGAGCTGCCCCAGGCGTCGTAGAGCAGGTTCACCTCCACGCCGTCGCGGGAGCGGCGCGCGAGCGCGTCGGCGAAGCGGCGGCCGACCTGGTCGTCCTTCAGGATGTACGTCTCGAGGCAGATGGAGCGCTTCGCGGAGGCGATGGCCTCCAGCATTGCGGGGTAGGCCTGCTCGCCGTCCTTCAGGAGCGACAGGCGCGTCTCGCCCACGGCGACCTGCGCGAAGGGCTCGCGCGCCATGTGGCGGCTCAGGGGCCCCGGGTGACGGTGACTTCGGTGGGGCCGGCGCCGCTCGCACCGTAGCCTTCGATGAACAGGTAGTAGGTGCCGGCGCTCAAGGTCTGGGTGAGCACCTCGGGGGTGGGGGAGATCTCGTCCACGCACGCGAGCTCGGCGCCGCTGTCGCAGCTGTCCTCCCGCAGGTAGACGAGCGGGTCGGCGTAGCCGCCGGCGACCTGCTTGGTGGTGACGGTGATGGCCTGGGTGGTGGGCCAGTCGAGCCGGTAGACGAGCTCGGGCCCGCCGCGCGACGAGCTGCAGCTCGCGGTGGTGTCGTCGTTGCCGAGGCCGGGGTCGGAGACGAAGGTCACCGAGTTCTGCCCCGCGGGGAAGGTGATCTTCTGCGGCGCCGCGCAGGTGTCGTTGGGCGGCACCGGGGTCGACGCGCTCACGCTGGCGCTCAGGTTCACCACGCCGGCGCTCGACGGGCCGTACGGCTCGACGACCAGGAAATAGGTGCCGGGCGCGAGGGCGCGGCGGCGCAGCACGTCGGGCGCGGGCGGCGTGGCGTCGGCGCAGGTCACCACCCCGGCGTCGAGCGAGGCGGCGTTGGCGCAGGGGCCTTCGAAGAGGCCGAGCACGCTGTCGGGGCCGCCGTCGGGCGCGCGGGCCACCACGGTGAGGTTGCTCTCCTCGGCCACCTCGAGGCGGTAGACCAGGTCGGCGCTGCCGCGCTTGTCGTTGCAGACGAGGTCGACGTCGTCTTCCCCGAGCGAGGTGTCGAGGGCCACCACGCCGCCGTCGAGCGGGAGCTCCGCGGCCGTGGCGCAGGTCTCGTTGGCCGGCCCGGTGGGCGGCGAGAGGTCGACGCTCAGGGTGATGGGGCCCGAGGACGCGGCGCTGTAGCTGTCGAGCACCAGGGCGTAGTCGCCCTTGGGCAGGCTCTTGAGGCGCAGGGTGGTGGGCGCGCCGAGCTGCTGCTTGCAGGCGAGCTCCTCGCCCGACTCGCAGGGGCTGCGGCGCAGGTAGACGAGCGGCTCCACGCCCGACGCCAGCGCCTGGGCGGTGACCAGCACGTCGTGCGGCGCGTCGAGGCGCAGGGTGTAGACGGCGTCCTTGCCGAAGGCGCCCGGGGCCGCGCAGGTGCCGTCCTCGTCGTCGCTGAAGGTGCCCAGGTCGACGGTGGTGCTCACGTGGGTGCCGCAGGCGGGGAAGACGAGCGGGGTGGCCTCGCCGCAGGTGTCGCCGGGCACCGCGGGCGTACCGGCGTCGGCGGGCGCGGCGATGCAGCTCTGGGTGGCGCCGTTGCAGATGGGCAGCGGGCAGGCGCAGTCGGCGTTGGACACGCACTGCACGCAGCGCAGCGAGACCGGGTCGCACACCTGGCCGGAGCCGCACGCGGGGCTGCAGTCGCTGCCGCCGTCGGAAATGGGGCCGGCGTCCTGCTGGCCGGCGTCGGTGGTGGGCGTGCCAGCGTCGGTGCGCCGGCACACGCCGGTCGCCTGCTCGCAGACGTAGCCCTGGTCGCAGGTGATGCGCGCGCACTTGTTGCTGACGGACTCGCACCCCGCGGAGAAGGCGAGGAGCGCGGCGAGCGGGAGCAGGCGGAGGCCGGTTCGCATGCGCTCGCTTTTGGCCCTCGGCGCCCGGGCTGTCAAACACTCTACGGGCCCGCGTCGGGCGGCATCCAGGTGAGGATCCACTGGAGGAGCATGCCCGCGGAGTACGAGTCGGCGGCCCCGGAGAAGCCGTGCCCCTGGCCTTCGAAGACCAGGCTCACCGTGCGCTGGCTGCCGAAGGCCGGCCCGCCGTCTGCGCCGTACGGAGGCGAGGAGGAGAACTGCCCGCCGCACCGGGTGGTGCTCTTGGGCTTCAGCGTCGCGTCGAGGTACCAGGCGGCGAGCGGCCGGCCACCGTCGACGAGGGCTGCCTGCTTGCCGCACGCCTGGTCGGCGTCGACCAGCACGTCGGTGGTGCCCTGCATGGTGAGGAGCGGCACGACGTTGGTGTGCAGCCGACGCGTCGGAGAGCGCTCGGCGTAGCCTCGAGGGTTCTGCCCAGGGCCGCCGTCGGCGCCCGCCTCGGTCAGCGCGATCAGCGTCTGGTAGGCCTGCGTGCAGCTGGCCTGGTTGCCCGGACAGAGCGGTGCCCCCGCGTCGAGCTGGTCCTTCCACCAGCCGTAGAGCGCCTCCCAGTCGCCCGGGCCGAAGAAGTCCACCACGCCCTTGAGCGTCGGCTCGCGGTTGGACAGCTCGAGGCTGATGCAGCCGCCGTGGCTGTAGCCGAAGGCGAAGAAGCGGCCGTCGGAGTACGGCTTGCGCTCGAGCACGCGCTTGAGGTTCTGCACGTCGGTCACTTCACCCGAGCAGACGGTGATGGGCCCTTCGCTGCCGTCCTCGCCGCGGTAGCTGGCGCTGGCCACGATGTAGCCGTTGCCTGCCGCTGCCCGGCAGAACTCGTCGTTGGACCACGCGCCGAGGCCCGAGAACCCGCCGTGGTTGCGCAGGAGCGTCGGGTGGGCCCCGGGCGCGACCGGCCGGCACACCTCGGCGAAGACCTGGAAGCCATCGCTCGCGTACTTCACCCGCTCGACGACGATGCCTCCGTCGGTGGTGAGCACCTGGAGCGACGTCCAGTCGGGGGCGCCCGCGTCGAGCGGCGCGCCGCCTCCCGCGCCTGCGCCGCCACCTGCCGCGCCGCCGCCGCCGGGGCCGCTCCC
>JAIBBQ010000053.1 GCA_019694595.1 Myxococcaceae bacterium | reverse complement strand
TCGCGGGGGCCTTCTTCTTCACCGGGGCACTGGTGGTGGTGGGGCTCTTCTGGTGGCGCGGTTCCAACCGCCTGCCGGCGTACCGGCCGCCGCCGGCGCGGGTGCTCGAGGTCAAGCTCCCCGTCGCCCCCAGGCCCGTGCCGCCGCCGGTGGTGCCCAAGCCGGCGCCGCCGCCGGTGCTCGACTGCTACGACGCCCCGGTGAAGCGGGGCGCGGCGCTGCTCACGGTGGTGCTCGACCGGCCAGCCCGGGTGGAGATCGACGGCGACCAGGTGTGCGTGAAGCCCGAGAACGTGCCGGTGGCTCCGGGCGTGCACTCCATCGCGGTGATCGACCAGCGCACCCGCGAGCGCGACGAGCAAAAACAGTCGTTCGTGGCGGGCAAGACGGTGAAGATGCAGCCCGTGTTCCGGGGCAAGCGATGAGCGACGACGCGCAGGTCAGGGTGTACGTGGTCGAGGACCAGGCGCCGCTGCTCAAGAACCTGCTCAAGGCGCTCTCGCTCTTCCCCGAGCTCACCGTGGTGGGCACCGCGCAGGAAGGCGAGGCCGCGGTGGCGGAGATCGTCGAACTCCAGCCGCAGGTGGTGCTGATGGACCTCGAGCTGCCGGGCATCGACGGCATCGAGGTCACCCGCCGCGTGCGCGCGCGCACCACCGCGGTGGAGATCCTGGTGCTCACCTCGTTCGACGACGAGGTGAAGGTGTACGAGGCGGTGAAGGCAGGCGCCGCCGGCTACCTGGTCAAGCGCGTCGGGCCCGAGAAGATCCGCTCGGCGATCCGCGAGGTGCTCGACGGCGGCACGGTCATCGAGGCGGTGATCGCCAAACGGTTCTGGAACTACTTCCACTCGGTCCAGGGCAAGCCGCAGCAGACGACCAACCCCTGGGGCCTCAACGAGAAGGAACTCGACGTGCTGCGGTACGTCGCCAAGGGCCTGTCGAACGCCGAGGTGGGCGAGGTGATGGCGATGGAGCGGCGCACGGTGCGCACCCACCTCTCTCACCTCTACAAGAAGATGGGCGTCAACTCGCACGTCGAGGCGGTGGTGCTCGCGCTCAAGGCGGGGCTGGTCGAGCTGTGATCGCAGTGCTCGCCGTGCTGGCGCTGGCGCAGGGCCAGCTCGAGGTCTCGCACCGCAAGGTGGTGGCGTCCGACGGCGCAGCGGTGGCGCTGTACCGGTACTCGCCGCCGGGGCGGGGTGAGGGACAGCGGCCGGTGCTGCTGATCGCCGACCTGGGCTTCGGGCGGCAGCTCTTCGATCTCGACGGCCGCGGGCTGGCGCGCGCGCTCGTGGCCCGGGGGCGCACCGTCTACGTCGCCGAGCTGCGCGGGCAGGGCGCGGCGGCTCCCGGTCCCGACGGTGAGCTCGTGGACCTCGTGCTGCGCGATCTCCCCGCGGTGGCCCGCGCCATTCCCGAGCCGACCTTCGACCTGGTGGCGCACGGCTGGGCGGGGGCCCTGGCGCTCGCCGCGGTGCCGGTCGAGTTCGCCGGGAGAGTGGGGCGCGTGGCGGCGATCGCCACCCCGGCCGACGCCGACGTGCCCAGCGCGCTGGTGGAGAAGGTGCTCCATGCCGGCGGCGCGCTCTCGAGCCTGGCGCAGGATCCCGACGGCCGCGCCGCGCTGGAACAGCTCTTCGCGGTGCGCAGCACGATTCCTCCGCGCGAGCTGTCGACCCAGCTCGCGTTGCTCGGGGATCTCGGCCCTCGGCGGGCGCGCTCCCTGCTGCGGTGGATGCAGCGCCACGATCTCGAGCTGGGCCCGGGTGACTCGGTGCGCGCCCGGCTCTCCCGGCTCGACCGCCCCACCATCCTGGTCCTGGGCCTCGCCGACGGCTGGGTGGGGCCCGAGCTCGCCGCGCCCTTGCGTGAGTTCGCTCCCCGGGCCCAGGTGAGAATCCTCAGCCTCTCGTCGGCGGAGCTCGCGGCGGAAGACTATGGCCACCTGTCGCTCCTGCGCGGCGCGAAGGCTGCCCGAGACGTGTGGGCGCCCATCGTCGCGTTCCTCGAGGAGCCGCTGCCGTGAGGGTGGCGCTGACGGCGATCGCGCTCTGTCTCGCCAGCGGCTGCGTGCACGTGGCGCCGCGGCCGGTGGCCACCGAGACGTACCGGCCGCGCACCAGTGACGGCTACGGCCTCGAGCTGGTGCGCTACCGCACCCCCACGCTGCCCAAGGGCCCGCCGGTGCTCCTGCTGCACGGCGTCGCCGCGAACTCCCGCAACATGGACCTCGACGAGGGCCACAGCCTGGCGCGCTGGCTGGTGGCGCACGGCCGCGAGGCGTGGACGCTGTCCTTGCGCGGCACCGGCTCGTCGGACGATCCCGACCGCGGCAGCGGTCGGCCACCGGGGTACGCCTTCGACGTGTTCTGGAAGGACGATCTCCCCACCGCGCTGCAGGAGATCGAGCGCGTCACCCACGCGGGCCCGGTGGACTTCGTCGGCCACAGCATGGGGGGCCTGGTCCTCTACGCGTACCTGTCGCAGGGCGGACAGGGCGTGCACGCCGCGGTCACGCTGGGTTCGCCCACCCGGCTCGACTGGGGGACCCGCGTCGAGCCGGTGATCGAGCGCTTCGGCGCGCTGGTGCCCGTGGGCTTCTCGATTCCGACCGCCTTCGGCGCCCACCTCGCTGCGCCGTTTCACGGGCTGGCCGACGCGCCGCTTCAGCGCCTGTTCTACGAGCCGTCGAATACCCCCGTTCCGGTGATGCGCGCGCTGTTCGCGTACGGCACCGCCGACATCTCCAGCGGGGTGCTGGAACAGTTCCGCGGGTGGATGGCGACCGGCCGCTTCGCCAGCGCCGACGGGCAGCTCGACTTCCGCGCGGGGCTGTCGCAGGTCCACACCCCGGTGCTGGTGGTGGCCGCCCGGCTCGATCACATCGCGCTCACGCCAGGTGTGCGCGACGGGTACCGCGCCCTCGGCGGCCCCAAGCAGTGGCTGCTCGTTTGCCCTGCGAACGGCGCGGGTGCGGAGTACGGTCACATGGACCTGGTCGTCGGCGACCACGCGCCACACGACGTCTTCACCCCGCTGCTCAACTTCCTCGATGCCCAGCCGTAGGAGTCCCCGACCCGTGAAGCGCCCCTCGATCTCCAAGCCCGTGATTCCCCCCGCGCTCCAGCCCCTGGCGAAGTCGGTCAGGGAGCACACGCTGCGCAACGGGCTCAAGGTTCGCTTGCTGCCGTCGCACGCGGTGCCGACCTGCACGCTCTACACGTTCTTCAAGGTGGGCTCGCGCAACGAGCGCCCCGGCGCCACCGGCATCAGCCACCTCTTCGAGCACATGATGTTCAACGGCGCCAAGCGCTTCGGGCCGGGCGAATTCGACAAGGTGCTCGAGGCCAGCGGCGGCACCTCGAACGCGTACACCTCGAACGACGTCACCGTGTACTACGAGGACTTCATGGCCGAGGCGCTGCCCACGGTCCTCGACCTCGAGAGCGACCGCATGCAGTCGCTCCAGGTCACTCCCAAGATGCTCGAGAGCGAGCGCCAGGTGGTGCTGGAAGAGCGCCGCCTGCGCGTGGACAACGAGATCGCCGGGCTGATGGACGAGGAACTCTCGAGCCTGGTGTGGAAGGCGCACCCCTACCGCTGGCCGGTGATCGGCTGGCAGCGGGACATCGAGGCCATCTCCCGTCAGGACTGCCTCGACTACTTCCGCACGTACTACGCGCCCAACAACGCCACGCTCTGGCTGTCGGGCGACTTCGACCCCAAGGAAGCGCTCGCCTTGCTCGAGAAGCGCTACGGCGGCATCAAGCCGGGGCCCGCCGCGCCGCCGGTGCTCGACGCCGAGCCGGAGCAGAAGGGCGAGCGCCGCGCCGAGGTGCGCCACCCCGCCCAGTCGCCGTCGCTGCTGGTCGCCTGGCGCGGCCCGCGCGGAGACGACCCCGACACCCTGGTGCTCGACGTGCTGCAGTACGCGCTGTCGGTCGGCCAGTCGAGCCGGCTCACCAAGGCGCTCGTCTACCAGCAGGAGATGGCCGTCTCGGTGTCGGTGGACTGGACCTGGCGCTTCGACCCCGGCGCGTTCCTGGTGGCGATGGAGCTCAAGCCCGGCGCCGACCCCAAGGCGGCCGAGGCCGCGCTCTACGCCGAGCTCGAGCGCGTGCAGGAGCACGGCCTCGAGGATCGCGAGGTCGAGAAGGCCCGCAACAACCTCTCGGCGCACCTGATTCGCGAGCTGTCCACCAACAACGGCCGCGCCCACGCGCTGGGGACGTACGAGACGATGCTCGGCGACTGGCGGCAGGGCCTGGCGCTCGCCTCGCGCTACGAGCAGGTGACCAAGGCGCAGGTGCAGGCGGCGGCCAAGAAGTACCTCCGGCCCGAGCGCCGCTCGGTGGTGACGCTGGTGCCGCAGGCGGTGAACGCGTGAAGCGCTCCAGCGCGGTGGTGACGCTGCGGCCGCTCGAGGCCCCCCGCAGGGAGACCTTCACCCTGAGCAACGGGGTGACGGTGCACGTGGTGAAGCGCGGCGCGCTGCCGCTCGTCTCGCTGCGGCTCCTCATCCAGGAAGGTGGGGCGCACGACCCCATCAGCGTGCCCGGGCTCACCGACTTCACGGTGCGGCTCCTGCGGCGCGGCGCCGCCGGCCAGAGCGCCGACCAGATCGCCGACGCGGTGGAC
The DNA here is from genome assembly GCA_019694595.1 of Myxococcaceae bacterium. Taxonomy (GTDB): domain Bacteria; phylum Myxococcota; class Myxococcia; order Myxococcales; family Myxococcaceae; genus JAIBBQ01. The sequence continues at coordinate 29,970 of JAIBBQ010000053.1, read as the reverse complement.
TTCGTGGGCGCGTCCCTGGGTGCGTGGGCGAGCGAGGACACGGTGGGCGTCGCGCTGCAGACCCCGTCGCGGCACCTCGATTCCCAGCTCGAGCTGCTGGCGGCGGTCGCCACCCAGCCCGACTTCCCCGACGCCGAGGTGGAGCTCGCCCGGCGGCGCACCCTGGCGCAGCTGTCGAACGAGCTCGACGACCCGGGTTCGCTCGCCGAGCGGGCGCTCCAGCGTGCGGTGTGGGGCGAGCACCCGTACGGCCTCGACCTCACCGGCACCCAGCGCTCGCTGGAGACGCTCGGTCGCCCTGCGCTGGTGGAACGCCACCGCGCGCTCTTCACGCCCGCGCGCGCCAGTCTCTACGTGGTGGGCGACGTGGAGCCGGCCAAGGTGGTGGCGCGGCTCGAGGCGGCCCTGGGCAGCTGGAAGCGGCCGACCAGCGAGCTCACGCCGCTGCCGCGCTTCTCGCGCGCGACCAGGGCAGGGCAGGTGACCATCGTCGACAAGCCCGAGCAGAGCCAGGTGCAGGTGCGCCTGGGGGCGAGCGGCATCCAGCGCGGGCACGAAGACCAGATTCCCCTGGGCGTGGCGAACACCGCGCTCGGCGGCGGCTTCACCTCGCGGCTGATGCGGGAGATCCGCGTGAAGCGGGGGCTCTCGTACGGCGCCGGCTGCCACTTCGAGACCCTGCGCGCCGCGGGGGCCTTCGCCTTCTCGTCGTTCACCAAGACCGAGTCGACGCGAGAGCTGGTGGACATCGCCCGCGCGCAGATCGCGGGCATGAAGGCCAAGGGCCCGACCCCGGCCGAGCTGGCCACCGTGCAGCGCTACCTCGCCGGGCTGTACCCGACTCGGCTCGAGACCAACGACGCCATCTCCGGGGCCATCGCCGACGTGGACACCTACCGGCTCCCCGCCGACTGGATCGAGAAGTACCGCGATCGCGTGATGGCGGTGACCCGCGAGCGCGCGGCCGCCGTCGCCGCGCGGCACCTGCCCGAGCCCGACGCGCTCACCCTGGTGCTGGTGGGCAACGCCAAGGCCATCGCCCCCCAGGTGAAGGACCTGGGCCCGGTGCAGGTGGTGAGCCCCAAGGATCTCGGATGACGCTGCGGGTGCTGCTCGCGCACCCGCAGGTGGTGGTGGTCGACAAGCCCGCCGGGGTGCCGGTGATTCCCGGCCGCGACGGCGGCGACTGCGTGCGCGCGCAGCTGGAGGCCCAGCTCGGGCGCAGCGTGTGGGTGGTGCACCGGCTCGATCGCGACACCACGGGCGCGCTCGCCTTCGCGCTCGACGCCGACACCCACCGCGCGCTCAACGGCGCCTTCGAGCACGGCGAGGTCGGCAAGAGCTACCTCGCGCTGGTGGAAGGGGTGCTCGCCTCGAGCGTCACCGTCGAACGAGGCCTGGTGAAGATCCGCGGCGGCAAGGTGCGCCTCGCACGGCCCGGCGAGCAGGGCCTCGCTTCCCGCACCGACTTCACGCCCGTCGAGGCGCTGCGCGGCGCCACCCTGGTGCGCGCCGTGCCCCACACCGGTCGCACCCATCAGATCCGGGTGCACCTGGCGTCGCTCGGCCACCCGCTGCTCGTCGACCACCAGTACGGGCACCGCGAGCCCAGGTTCGGCCTCGCGCGCACGCCCTTGCACGCCAGCACGCTCTCGCTGCCGCTCGGGGGCGTCCGGCTGGAGGTCGAAGCGCCCCTGCCTGGCGACCTGGCCGAGGCCCTCGCCACCCTGCGCCAGGCGTGAAACGCCGGGGCTTCGGGGGCGTCGCCTTCGAATTTCAGAGGAAATTCGGGGGGTTCAGGAGCAAAACTGTCAGCTCCCCTGACGAACCGTGGAGTGCGCTGGTCCCACAAGATCGCGAAATGCTTGGGCCGACTGACCGATGCAGGCCTTCGACGCTCGCCCGGATAATCAAACCGTGAGGCAGCTGCGCGCCACAGCCAGGAGAGGACAGGCGGCCATCGAGGCGGCGCTGGTGATGCCGCTGATGGTCTTCTTCTGCCTGGGCATCGTGCAGCTGACGCTGGTGCAGCAGGCGCGGCTGATGACCGAGTACGCCGCGTACCAGGCGGTGCGCGCAGGCGTGGTGTGGAACGGCAACAACGAGCGCATGCACGACGCGGCGATCGTCGCGTTGCTGCCGACCATGGGCCGCACCGACGACATCCTCCAGCTCGGCAAGACGTGGGCCCTGGCTTCGCTCTACGACGACGCGCTCGGCAAGCTGCAGTGGAACAACGGCGTGGTGCCGGCGAGCTTCAACGGCGCCAACCTGCTCGGGCTGGTGCGCGTCGACACCGTCAACCCGGCGTACTTCACGCCCATCGAGACGTTGTGGCGGCTGCCCGACGGCGTGAACTGGAAGGAGCTCGACTTCGACGGGCCCGACGCCTTCCCGGAGACGCCCTTCACCAAGTTCGCCGAGTTCTTCAACCTCGACGTGCGCACGAAGGACCAGGAGATCTACCGCAAGAGCACGGTGCTCTCGATCCGGCTGCGCTACTGGTACGAGATGAAGGTGCCGTTCGCGAACCAGGTCATCTTCCTGTCGTGGTTCGCGGCCAACGCCGACGTGGCGCTCTACGGCGGCATCGAGCGCTCGAGCACCACCAAGGAGAACATGCTGGGCAAGAGCGGCGACGCCAGCTCGCTGCAGGGCGGCGGGCGGGGCATCCGCCACCAGAAGGGCTTCGACTCGCTCTACCAGCCCGAGATGCGCGTGCTCTGGGGCCTGGCGAGCGGCGACATCCCCATCCTCAGCAAGCTCATCGGCCGGCGGTACTTCCTGCCGCTCACCGCGACCCACTCGATGCGCATGCAGTCGAACTTCCACCGCAAGTGGATCATGCACCTGAACCCGTCGTGGGGCCTGTAGAGGACGCCATGCTGTGGACCCGCTCCTTGCGTCAGGGAATGAAGCGCCGCGAAGGGCAGGCGATGGTGCTCGGCTGCCTGTTCATGCTGATCCTGGCGATCGCCGTGCTCACCACGGTGAACCTGGGTCACACGATTCACGAGCGGGTGAAGCTGCAGAACACCGCCGACTCCGCCGCGTACTCGATGGCGGCGATGGAATCGCGCGCCTTCAACCTCTACGCCTTCGTCAACCGCACCCACGTCTCGCACTACGTGGCGGCGATGGTGTGGCAGTCGACGCTGTCCGCCGCATACGCGCTGGAAGCGTTCCTCACCGACATCTACGGGCTCTTCAGTTCCATCGACAAGTGCGCCCCGGGCAAGGGGCTCAGCATCCCGTGGACCGCGATCTGCCCGGTGCTGGAAGCCATTCCGTACGTGGGCGCGATCCTCAAGTTGATCAACTCCATCGGCCAGCTGCTGCGCAAGTTCGTGGCCGGTTACCAGGACGTGCTCGAAGGCTCGAAGCTCGACGAGTTCCTCGGGAGGCTGGTGATCCCCAGCTACCGGGTGCTCAACCAGGTCCTCACCGGGCTGGCGCAGGCGACGCTCTACTCGGCGATGACGCACGTCCAGAGCACGTCGCAGGACGTGGTGGCGATGAACGACCCCAACCTGTCGAACGACTTCGCCCGCACCGGGCTGGGGCTCATCTCCAGCTGCATCTTCGAGCGCGCCCACTACAGCGAAGCCGGGGTGAGCTTCTGGCGCCCCCTGGGCTTCACCCGGCCACTCGACGTCGACGCGGTGAACGAGAACGACAAGGTGGCGCGCGCCAAGCGATCGATGGGCAACGTCACCAACGCCACCCGCTTCGGCGCGGACAACGTTCCCGCAGGGCCCAACTACGGCTTGCCGGCGTGGGTCACCGATCGCGAGCCGGCGCAGATGTTCCCGCTCTTCTCGTGGCTCGACCCGCTGCGTGGCGTGATCGCCAACCTGATCCCCGACTTCAAGCGCGGACAGACGCGCATGCTGAGCACCAGGTTCGCGGTGATGGATCAGGGGCGTGATCGGTGGCGCAACTACATGCGCGACGCTCGCGACCTGCCCAACGAGCCGATGTCGCTGCTCGCGCAGGGCGACAACCTTGGCTCCGACGACATCTACAAGATCTCCTTCGGCCCGAGGAAGATCGGCATCTTCAACAACCCCTTCGCGTGCGCCCCGGGCGACAACCCCAACAGGTGCTGGGGCGACCCCAACTACGGCGAGTTCGACCAGGTCGACACCGGCAGCTTCCACAACGCTGTGAAGCCCAGCATCTGGGCGATGAACGACTCCGAGAACCCGGGCCACCCGTCGGGGGGCGTTCACTTCCGCCTCGTTCGAGAGCCCTCGCCCGGCCGACTGCTGCCTCGGGCTGCGCGCCTGGCGTTCGACCGGCCCCAGGGGGGCCTGGGCAACAACCAAGCCGACATCGGCCTGTCCAAGGTGAGCAAGAGCATCGCCTTCGGCATCCCCTCGCAGGACATCTACGTGGCGAACGTGCGGCCGGTGTACGACGGCAACCACCCCTGGAAGGGGCTGGCTCCGTTCCCGCACTTCGAGCCCGGAGAGTTCGCCGGCCCTTGCCTCGAGCCGCGCTTCGGCAGCGGCGGCGGTCCGAGCCTCAACACCGCGGCCTCGCGCGCGACGGAGTTCAACCAGCCGTCGACCTGGGCGGTGTTCCACAAGTCGCCCGAGGAATTGCAGAACCCCAAGGCCGACCCTTCCGGCGCCACCCGCAACGCGCCGGCGCTGCTCAACCCCGACGGCACGCTGAAGATCGACTTCGTGCGGCCGACCAAGCTCGAGCTCGACAACACCCGGAAGAAGTTCCTCGCCTTCTCCTCGGGGCTCAACGTCATCTCGCGCGGGCAGACGTACTACCACCGCCCCGGGAGCTGGACGGAGCAGCCCAACTTCTTCAACCCCTACTGGAAGCCGCGCCTCGCTTCCGTCTGGCAAGGCCGCTACTCGCTGCCGGTGGTGAACGAGGTGTCGAATGCGCTGCCGGGGCTCCTCAAGAGCATTCCCCAGAAGATCATCACCCACTAACCATGCGGCGCCCGGCCCCCAGAGCGCCTCGCGGCGCGGCGATCACCGAGCTGGCGCTCCTGGCGCCGGTGCTGGTCGTGATCCTCCTCTGGAGCATGTACCTCGCCGAGCTCGCCCGGGTGCAGCTCAAGGTGCAGGAAGCCACCCGGTACATGGCGTGGGAGATGACCGCGTACACGCTCGACGACTACGGACAGGCGAACCACGACCACGCCTTCCAGCTCGCGCACGACCAGGCGGTGCAGGAAGCGACCGATCGGTACAAGGACCTCGACTCCATCGAGGACACCACCACCGGCAACATGTTCATGGGGTGGGGCGGCTTCACCACCGAGGTGGTGAACGAGGACATTCCCGCGTTCGAGACCGGAATCCCCGGCCTCGGTTCGGCGAGCCTCCCCGGGCCGTTCCAGAAGGCGCTGTCGGCGCTCAACGACAGCTCGCGGTTCTTCTACAAACGCTTCGGCTTCAACACCAAGGGGCAGGTCACGGTCAGCACCACGCTGCGCACCGACAACCGCATCTTGCCCCAGCACTTCCTCGACGAAGGCGGCACCGGCTTCTTCGGCTCCGACGTCTACGGCGGGCGCAGCCTCAACAACCGCCCGGTGAACAACCGGTACACGCTGGTGGCGAGCGGGTGGGACCTCACCGACGGCACCAACTCCCGGGCCCGCGCCTTCGGGCTCGGCGCCCCGCGCGCCGGCCTCAACTTCCTCGGCTCTCCCACCGGGCTCTACTCGCAGGTCCGGCGCATGATGCACCTGGGGCTCACCGCGGACCTCGCCGACTTCGGCCCGGTGGGCAACGTCGCGAGCTTCATCGCCAACGTGATCCCGATGCCGCTGCAGTCCGCCTACGTCGTCTCCAACCGCTACGAGCACGGCGGCGACGATCACGGCTGCCGCGACTTCAACACCGGCGCCGAAGGCTGGGCTGGCATGAACAACGTCAAGGGGGCGAGCAAGCTCGACGCCAACCAGCGCGCCTGCTTCGACACCTCCCCGTTCCGGGACACGGTGGTGCTCGGAGATTCGCTCTACCGGCAGATGTTCCGGGCGCGCGGCGAGTACTTCATGGGCTGCATGAACCCCATGGCCGACGACCCCACGGTGCCCGGGCCCCCGCCCAACTCCGACAAGGAGAGCAACAACAAGAAGATGGACTGCGAGAGCCCCAGGCCATGAGGTGGGCGGTCGCGGCGCTGCTCGTCGCTGGTCTCGCCTCGGCCGAGCAGCCGCTCGCGGTGTACCCGGGCACCGTGCACACCCGCATCGGCAACGATCTGGTGATCGGCGGCGAGTACTACCGGGTGGCGTACTTCGTGACCGCCGACCCGCCGGCCAAGGTCGCCGCCTTCTTCGCCAAGCAGTGGAAGCAGGAAGGCTACCCCGTCACCCAGGACGGAGACTTCCGCGACGAGGGGGTCGTCTCCGCGTTCTACACGCGCGAAGGGCTGGTGCGGTCGGTGGTGGTCCGCCGCTACGAGGAGAAGACGCTCGCCTTCACCGTGCTCAAGGACCTGTGGGTTCGCCCCGAGAAGGTGCCCGCCCCTCCGGTGCCTGGCCTCGAAGGCGCGCTCTTCGCTCACGAGACGCACGCGCGCGACGACGGCGGCGCGACCTTCAGCCGCACCGCGCTGGTCGAGAAGCCGATCAACGCGGCGGTCGACCAGGTGGTGGCGCCGCTCACCGCGAGCGGGTTCCAGCTCGCGCACGACGAGAAGGTCACCTTGAACGGCCAGGTGCAGCGGGTGCTCGAGCTGGGGAAAGACGGCGAGCAGGTGGTGCTCACCTTCCTCGCGGTCGAGCCGCAGCTCACCGCCCTGCAGGAGAGCTGGACCCGCAGCGATCGGCCGGACGCGGTGCCCAACGCGGAGATCCAGGACGTGCGCAAGGCGCAGAAGGTGAAGAAGAAGTGATCCTCGCGCTCCTCCTCGCCGCCGCGCCGATGTCGGTCGCCGGGCCGCCGGCGCCGTTCACCAGCCCGCTGGGGCAGGCGCTCGGGTCCCACTTCGAAGGCACCGGTGACACCAAGGTCGGCGATTGGGTCACCTTCAAGCTGAGCTCGGGCGGCGAGCGCGAGGCGTACTGGCGCATGGCCGTGGTGGGGGAAGAGACCGACGCCAAGGGCCGCGACGCGTGGTGGATGGAGATCGAGTTCGGCCAGCACCACGAGTTCAAGGCGCCGCTCGCGCAGGTCCGCGTGCTGAGCGTGAAGGGGCAGCCGCTCACCGCGGCCAACGTCACCCGGGCGTACGCGGCGGTGGGCCTCGACCCGGTCCGCGAGCTCGACGCCCGGGCCATCGAAGGCCTCTTCACCGCGCCGCCGAGCGCTCCGCCCCCGGCCAACCCCGAGGCGGCAGCCAGGGACATGGGCGTGCGCACGGTGAAGGGGGCGGAGACCCGGCTGCTCACCCTCGCCGGCACGGTTTCGGCGGTGCCGGTCGAGGTACGCATCAAGAGCACCGTGCTCAAGCGGTTCTGGGTCTCTCGCTCGGTGCCCGTGCTGCACCTGGCCAAGATCGAGATCCCCGCCATCGGCCATTCGATGGAAGTCCGCGATTTCGGGACCGGGGCCAAAGGGCGGATGGTGCTGCCGCCGCCTGGAACGCCTACACTGGGGGTCGAGCATGCGGAACCAACGCCCAGCCCGTGAGCGCCGCCACCCGAGAGGGCAGGCGATGGTCGAGTACTCGATGATCAACTGGCTGCTGATCGTCGGCCTGCTGGCCATCGGCAGCGTGAAGATGATTCCCGGGCCGGGCGGGAACCCGAAGAACCTCATCGAGCTGTTCCTCGACGCGTACCAGACCTACTACGACTCGTTTTACTTCGTGCTGAACCTGCCGTTCCCCTGAGCGAGCGTCGGCGCCCTCGTGCTGCGCGCCGTGCACGCGGTCTCCTTCCTCGGGCTCGCGGCCGCGGCGGTCGCCGGCATCCACCCCGAAGTCGAGCAGCTCTGGCGCGCGCTCGCGCAGCCCTACCACTGCGGCACCGCGCCTTCGCCCCTGGGCCTCGCCGCCGCGCTGCTGGCGCTGGTCGGCGCCGTGGTGCTGCTCGCCTCGCTCGTGCGTCGGCGGTCGGCCCCGCTGTGGGCGAGCGGCGGCATCCTGGTGGCGCTCGCCTCGAGCCTGGCAGCCCAGGGGCACGACGTGTCCCGACGCTCGGCCGCCGGGGCCAACGCGCTGTTCCTCGCCACCGGCCGCGAGCTGTTCCTTCCCATGAACGGCACGCTCCAGCAGCACGGCGAGGTGCCGAGGGACCTGGCCGCCTGGTCCCAGGCGCTCGCGAAGGCCGCCGAGACGGTGCCGCTCGCGTACCGGGGCCGCCTCTTCGCCCGCGTCGAGCCCTCGGTCGCCTCGGGGGAAGAGCAGGGCGATCGACCGCCCGGCACGGTGCTGGTGGCGGTCGGGCCCGACGCCGTCAGCTTCAGCCTGCGCTTCGTGGGAATCGACGGCGACGGCCGCCCGGCGCTGCTGTCGGACGAGCGCGGCGCCGCGGTCGAGCTGCGGGGTGTGTTCAACCCCGACACGCCACCACAGTCAGGTGACTGAAAGTCCCTTTTGACGGGCAGATCGGCGGCCGGTACCATTTCACCCGCTTCCACCGACAATCCCTGACAGTTCGAACCGCCGTCCGGAGCCACTGCCCATGCTCAAGGGGAAGACCCCGCTCATCGTCGCGATCGTGCTCGGCATCGTGGCCGGCTTCGTCGCGTGGAACGCCATCCGGAAGAAGGAGAACGACGTTCGCAAGGGGTGGAACCTCATCCCCGTGGTGGTCGCCGCGGTCGACATCGCCGAAGGCCAGGTGGTGACCTTCGACATGGTGTCCCAGCGCTCGGTGCCCGAGCAGTTCGTCACCTCGTCGGTGGTGAAGCCCGACTCCGCGAACTACGTGGTGAACCAGAAGGTGCTGGTGCCGGTGCAGGCGGGCGACCCGCTCCTGTGGAGCCAGTTCGAGACCACCAAGGCCGCCGAGCGCCTGTCGACCAAGGTGCAGAAGAAGGCGCGCGCCATCACCATCGACGCCGGCAAGTCGACCTCGGTCGGCGGCTGGGTGCGCCCGAACGATCACGTCGACCTCATCGGCACCTTCAAGGACCCGCAGACCAACGAGAACGTGGCGGTGACGCTGCTGCAGAACGTGATCGTGCTCGCGACCGGGAAGATCACCGGCACCACCAACGTGAACCTGATTCCCGAGAGCCAGCGCGACTACAACAACGTCAGCCTCCTGGTGATCCCCGAAGAAGCCGAGATCCTCGTGCTCGCCCAGGAGCTCGGCTCGCTCACCATGAGCCTGCGCAACGAGGACGACGTGGACACGCTGGAAGAGCGCGGCCGCGCGACCATCAACACCCTGCTGTCGGGTGAGCGCACCCGCGTGCTCCAGGCGAAGCGGTTCAACACCATCCAGGTCATCCGCGGGACCGCCAGCGAGAGCAAGCCGACGCCGGGCGGGCAGTAACGGTCAGCGCGAGGAGACCCGCCCGCCATGCTCGGCACCATCGTCCTCCTGCTGGTCACCGGCTCGGTGTTCTTCCTGAGCCTGGCGATCTTCGGCGTGCTGTCGAAAGCGTACGAGCAGTACCAGGAGCGCTACATCGTCAAGTCGATGAACGACTTGAGCGACATGTTCCTGTTCATCGACCCGCGGCAGATGTTGATCCTCAACTTCGCGTCGATGTTCCTCATCGGCATGATGAGCTACCTGCTCATCAACCCGCTGGTGGCGATCGGCGGGCTCATCTTCGGCTTCTTCCTGCCGATGCTGCTGGTCCGCTACTACCGCAACGCGCGCATCAAGAAGTTCAACACCCAGCTGGTCGACGCGCTGCAGGCCATGGCCAACGCCTTCAAGGCGGGCCTCACCTTCCAGCAGTCGATCGAGCACGTGGCGCGCGAGGCGCAGCCGCCGCTCACCCAGGAGTTCGGGCTCTTCGTGAAGGAAGCCAAGCTCGGCGTGCCCATGGAAGAGGCGCTGGTGAACATGGCGCGCCGGGTGGGCAGCGACGACCTCGAGCTGGTGGTGACCGCCACCAACATCTCCCGGCAGCTCGGCGGCAACATGGCCGAGATGTTCGAGACGCTCTCGGTCACCATCCGCGAGCGCTTCCGGCTCGAAGGGAAGATCGACGCGCTGACGTCGCAGGGCAAGCTGCAGGGCTGGGTGGTGGGGGCGATGCCGCTGATCCTCGGCATGGTGCTCAACTACATGCGGCCCGACCTCATGCAGCCGATGCTCGATCACTGGTTCGGCTACGTGCTCGTCTCCGCGATCTGCGTGATGGAGATCCTGGGGATGCTCATCATCCGGCGCATCGTCAACATCGACATCTGACCGGGGCCTGCCATGAACGAACCCAGCGCCCTGCAGAACGCCATCACCACCGCCCTGGTCATCGGCGCGTCGCTGCTCGCCGCGGGCTCGGTGAGCTTCCTGCTCTACGGGCTGTGGACCAACCTGTTCGAGAAGTTCATCAACGAGGTGCGCGAAGAGTCGGCCGGCGTCAGCGGCGTGCGCAACGTGGTGCTGCGCCAGCTCGGCGCGGTGAACCGCTCGTTCATGTGGCCGGGCTACGAGTCGCGCATGGCCCGCAACCTGGTGAAGAGCGGGCTGCAGGAGCTGAGCGGGTACCGGCCGGAAGAGATCATGGCCATGCAGGAAGTCGGCTTCGTGATCGGCCTCGCGGTCTCGCTCTTCCTGGTCAACGGCATCGGCTGGCCGCTGCCCATGGCCTTCTTCGGCGCGCTGCTCGGGCTCTTCTACCCGCTCATCTGGGTCAACGATCAGGTCAAGAAGCGCCACCTGCAGATCAGCCGTGCGCTCCCGTTCAACCTCGACCTGCTGACGCTCTCGGTGGAAGCGGGCCTCGACTTCACCGCCGGGCTGCAGAAGGTGGTCGAGAAGGGCAAGCCGGGCCCGCTGCGCGACGAGCTGCAGGTGGTGCTCAAGCAGCTCAAGATGGGCAAGACCCGCGAGGAAGCGCTCAAGGCGATGATCGCCCGGGTCGACCTGGCGCCGCTGACCCAGTTCGTCACCGCCCTGGTGCAGGCCGACAAGATGGGCACCTCGCTCGGCAAGGTGCTGCGCATCCAGTCGACCCAGCTGCGCATCGATCGCACCCAGCGGGCCGAGAAGCTCGCCAACGAAGCGCCGGTGAAGATGCTGTTCCCGCTGATCGCCTGCATCTTTCCGACGGTGTTCATGGTGCTCTTCGGGCCCATCGTCTTCCAGTTCATGTTCGGCAACGTCGGGGGCTGAGCCCTGTCGTTCCAGCTCCTCATCACCCGGGGCGCTCGCGAGGGAACCCAGCTGGTCGTCACCCGGTCGGAGGTGAAGATCGGCCGCGCCGACGAGAACGATCTGGTGCTGCCCGACGCCGGGGTCTCCAAGGTCCACACCCGCATCTTCCAGGCGGGCGGCCGCTACCTCGTCGAGGACCTCGCGAGCTCGAACGGCACCTTGCTCAACGGCGAGGCGGTGCGCGCTCCGAGGCCGCTGGCCACCGGAGACGCCCTGGGCATCGGCGCGGCGCTGGTGTCCTTCATCGATCTGGGGCCGGACGACGACGGCAAGAAGCTGCGCCCGGTGGGCCTGCAGGTCGAGCAGCGCCGCCGGACGGGTGAGTTCCCCGCCGCAGGGTCCGCGGCGGCCACCGGTGACGAGGCTGCGGGGCCGTTCGCGCCGCTGGTGGCCGAGCCGCACGCCGTCGACGACGAGGAGATCATCACCGCGTCGGGCGAGGCGATCGACCCCCGGCGCAGGGCGGCGATGTCGGAAGACCCCACCGCCCCCCGCGGCCAGGCGCTGGAGGTGAGCGCGGAGCGGACCGGCCCCGACCTCGAAGGGCCGACCCGGCCCCGCGTGTCGGCCCCCCGGCCGCCGGAGAGTTCCCACGCGGGCGCGCCCAGGGCCACCGAGGAGCCCACGCACCCCAAGGGGTCGGCGCCGCTGGGCCGTGGAGGCCCCCGGCCTTCCGCGGTGGCGCCGCTGATCCCGCTCCCCTCGGGGCTCCCGAAGCCGCTGCAGGAACAGAAGACCGAGGTCGCTCCGCCGCCAGCCGAAGACAAGGAGACCGGTCTGGTGCCGTCGTCGGCGCTCAAGCGCGCGTCGGAGGTCGCCCAGCAGATGACCGAGGTCCGGGTCCCCAGCGTCCTGGCGAAGGCGGAAGACGTCGCGACGCGGGCCGATGCGCCGCTGGTCGATTCCGACGAGGTCACCAACCCTCCCCAGACGTCCGAGGTCGAGGTGCAGCTGCTCGCTTCCGAGCGGGCGCGCATTCGCCGGCGCGCGCAGAAGACGCTCGCCGGGCAGCTCGGGCTCTGGTGGAAGGAGCTCGAGCCCCGCAGCCGGGTGATCGTCGCCGGGGTGGTCACCGTCGTCGCGCTGGTCGTGGGGTGGATGATCGGCCGCCTCGCGTGGCCGGCGCCGGCGGTGGAGCTGCCGCCCGAGCCCCACGAGCTGGGCCTGTCGCCGGTGCACGCGAGCTTCGGAGTGGGGGACGGGGTCGACTACCTGGCGGTCGACGAGAAGCAGTTCACCTTCCTGGTGAATGCGCCCACCGACACTGCGGTGATCGTCCGCTTCGCCGCGCGCGACATCTCCCGTGACGAGGTGTCGATCACCGTCAACGGCACGCTGGTGGGCTCGGTCCCCGCGGACATCGGCGTGCCCGACCGCCTCGACGAGGTGCTGATCCAGCCGGGCGTGATTCACCGCGGCGAAGACAACCTCCTGGTCTTCGATCAGGTCCACAACCCGCCGGCGCGGGAGACCTGGCAGGTGAGCGAGCTGTCGGTCGAACTCTTGCCGGTGCTGGCCATCGACAAGGCCTCCGCGCTGCGGACCGCCAAGCAGCAGCTCCAGCAGGCCACGCTGCTCTACGGGCAGCGCGACGTGAGCGCCGACAACGTGTACCGGGCCTGGAAGGAGTACCGCCACGCGTGGCAGACCTTGCTGTCGGTGCCCGAGAGCGAGCGGGGTGGTCTCTTCGAGCAGGCGCGCCGCAAGGCCGACGAGCTCGGCGTGCAGCTCGACCGCGAGTGCGGGGCGATGCTGCTCGAGGCCAAGAAGCAGATGGAGCTGCGCAACCCCGAGAAGGCGAAGGAGATCCTCGAGGCCGTTCCGCTGGCCTTTCCGGGGCGCGATCACCGCTGCCAGGCCCTCGCCGACGAGGCGCTCACGCGCTACCAGCTGTGAGAGGATGTGGTTGGAACTGATCCTTGGCGCCTGGCGCTCTCCTTGTCACAATCCGCCGGTTGGACGCGGACGCCAGGTGGCTGCAAGTCCGCGGAATGAGAGAGGCCTTCGACGATGGCACCCCCCAATGGAACTCCGGCCCGCCGTCGACCCACGGGGCAGCAGCCCGCGGCGTCGGCACCGGTCCGGGCGCGGCGGCCCACCGGGGCGCAGCGGGCCATCGGAGGCGGCGCCAAGCTGGTCTGCAGCGCGGGGCCGGCGCAGGGGCAGGAGTTTCCGCTCGACGGCGATGAGGTGGTGATCGGCCGCGCGGCCGAGAACGCGGTGTCGATCGCCGACACCTCGGTGTCGCGCAAGCACGTGCTCCTGCGGCGCACCGAGGCCGGGTGGGCGGCGAGCGACATGGGCAGCGGCAACGGCACCATGGTCAACGGCGTCACCATCTCGGAAGAGACGCCGCTGTCCAGCGGTGACGTGATCACCCTGGGCGACTCCGAGCTCCAGCTGGTCGAAGATGCGCCGGCGCGTCGCCCGGTGCCGCGTCGCAACAGCATGGGCGAAGTGTCGATGCCCCGCGGCCGGCCGCTCGCGCGCAGCCGGACGCTGTCCCAGGGGCCCGAGCTCGCGCAGGCCAAGCGCAAGCGCTTCATTCGCATCGCCGGGCTCGTGGGCATCGTGATGGCGGGTGGGTTCACCTACAAGGTGATCCAGAACAAGAAGGCCGCCCAGGTGCAGCAGGTGGAAGCCGACAAGCAGCGTGCGCTCGCCGAGCGGCAGGCCATCTTCCAGGAAGGCAAGAACCTCGCGCGCAACGGCAAGTGGACCGAGGCCAAGGCCAAGTTCGAGGAACTCGAGGAGCTCGAGCCCGGCTACGCGCAGGGCGCGGTGAAGCGCTACCTCGACGTCACCATCAAGGAGATCCCCAACCAGCAGCTGCTCGACGAGTGCGCGGCGGCGCTGGAAGCCAACGAGGTCTCCAAGGCCTCCAAGGCGCTCTCCCAGGTGACCAAGGACACCCAGCAGTTCGAGCGGCGCGACGAGCTGCGCGCGAAGCTCGAGGTGAAGCTCAAGGGCAACCTCGACGCCGCCCGCGCGCTGCTGGCGGCGACCGGCGATCGCGCCAAGATGACCGAGCTGCTCAACGTCGCGAACGACGTGCTGGGCGCCATTCCCGATCAGCGCGACGCGCTGGAGTTCAAGAAGGTGGCCGAGGCGGCCATCAACCGCATCGATCACCCGGTGAAGGTCGACAACAGCGGGCCGGCGCCGACGCCCTGGGTCGAGGTGCAGCGCCGCTACGCCACCGGCGACAAGACCGGTGCGCTCGCCATGGCCAACGAGTGCGCCGCGAAGAGCGCCCAGTGCAAGACGCTGATGCGGCAGATCCAGGAGTTCGACGAGCGCTCGCGCAAGGCCGACTCGCTCTCGCCCAACGAGCTGCTCGCGCTGCTCGAGCTCGACAAGAAGATCTCCGGCGGTGAGCTGACGCCCCAGTCGCACAACATCTCGGTGCGGGTGTCCGGCGCCTATTACAAGAAGGCCGCGGCAGCGAAGGCCGCCGGGGACTGGGCGACCGCCGCCGAGAACGCGCGCAAGGTGCTCGCCGCCGACCCGGGGAACTCCGGCGCCCAGGCGATCGTCGCCGAGGCGCGCAAGACCGCCACCGAGCTCTACCAGCAGGGGTACTCGCTGAAGGACCAGAGCCCCGACGAGGCGGCGGCGGTGCTGCAGAAGGTGGTGCAGATGACGCCGGCCGGTGACGAGCTGCACGAGAAGGCCGCCCGCTGGCTGGCGAAGCTCGGCAACCGGTGAAGCAGGCCGATCTCTTCGGCGGGCCTTCGCCGGCGCCGGACACCGAGAAGGCGCCGGAGCCGAAGCCCAAGGCTCCCGCCGCCACCACCAGCAGCGCTGCTGCCGTTCCCGCGAAGGGGCCCGTGGCGGCGCACCCGGTCTTCACCCGGCCGCCGCCGCCCGAGGTGCCGGCTCCGGCCGCGGCCCCCGTGCCGGCCTGGCGCGCGCCCGCACCCGCGCCCCTGCAGCCGCTGCAGCCGCAGACGCCCAAGGCGCCGCGGGTGCTCTCGGTCGGCGAGCTGACCCGGGCGCTCAAGGACACGCTGGAGCCCAAGTTCGCCCGCGTGCTGGTGCAGGGCGAGGTGTCGGGCTTCCGCGGCCCCAACGCCCGTGGGCACTGGTACTTCGCCCTGAAAGACGGCGACGCCTCGATCGACGTGAAGGTCTGGGAGAGCACCACCCGTCGCCTCAAGTTCGCGCTGCGCGACGGGCTCAAGGTGGTCGCCGAAGGCAGCATCGACCTCTACGAGCCCGCGGGCCGCTACAGCCTGGTGGCCCACGCGCTGCAGCCGAGCGGCGTGGGGGCGATGGCGCTCGCCTTCGAGCAGCTCAAGGCGAAGCTGCTCAAGGAAGGGCTGTTCGGCGACCAGCGCATCCGGCCGAAGCGCGCGCTGCCCCGGCTCCCCAGGCGCATCGGGGTGGTGACCAGCGTCAGCGGCGCGGCGCTCAAGGACTTCCTCAAGGTCCTGCACCGGCGGCACCCGCGGCTGGCGGTGCTGGTGGCCAACACCCGGGTGCAGGGAGATGGGGCCGCGCTGGAGATCGCCCGGGCGATTCACCGGCTCGGGCGCCAGCGCATCGACGTGCTGGTGGTGACGCGCGGCGGTGGCTCGGTGGAGGATCTCTGGTCCTTCAACGAGGAGCCGGTCGCCCGCGCGATCTTCGACTGCCCGGTGCCGGTGGTGAGCGCGGTCGGGCACGAGATCGACACCACCCTGGCCGACTTCGTGGCCGACGTGCGGGCGCCGACGCCGAGCGCCGCCGCGGAGCTGGTGGCCCCGGTGCTCGCCGACCTCCTGCTCGAGCTCGCCCAGGCGCGCTCGCGGCTCGAGCGGTCGGCCCGGCGACTGGTGAACGACCGGCGCGCCGAGCTGCGCGGCTTCAAGGGCGAGCTGGGTGACCCGCGGCGCAAGCTGTCGCAGGCCCGGCTCGAGCTGTCGGAGCTCACCGAGGCGGGCACCGCGGCCCTGCGGCGGCAGCTGCGCGATGGCCAGGATTCGCTGCGCGTGCTCACCCAGCGGCTGCAGCTCGCCCGACCCCAGGCCCGGGTGCAGGCGGTGCGGGCCGAGCTCAAGCAGCTGTCGCGTCGACTCGAGCGGGTGCTGCTGGTCCGCCTGCGGGAGGAGCGCGCCGAGCTGGGCGCGATGTCCGCCCGGCTGCGCCACGAGTCGCCCCAGGGGGCCATTCGCGCCGGCAAGGCCGCGCTCGCCCAGTGGAAGCAGCGGCTGGGGCCGTCTGCCTCGCGCGCCATCGCCCGCCGCAGGGACACCCTGGCCGGCCAGGCGCAGCGGCTCGATGCGCTGAGCCCGCTGGCGATCCTCCGGCGGGGCTATGCGATTCCGCGCAAGGGCGCGCAGGGGCCGGTCATCCGTTCGGCCGACGACGTGCAGCCGGGCGAGGTGGTGGTGGTGCGTCTCGCCCGGGAAGACGAGCTCGAGGCGAAGGTGACCGCGGTGAAGAAGGGGAAGCGGTAGCGCTCGCGCGCGGCCTCTGCCAGAAGGCGACTTCGTGACCGGCAAGAGCGAGAAGCGCGAGGAGTACGGCGACGTGGTGGCCCGCCTCAAGGCCATCGTGGAGTCGCTCGAGGGTGGCGAGCTCTCGCTGGAAGCCTCGCTCGATCGCTTCGCGGAAGGCGTGAAGCTCGTGAAGCAGGGCGAGCGGCTGCTCAGCGAGGCCGAGAAGAAGATCGAGCAGCTCCTGAGCGACGACGGCCGCGCCGCGCCGCTCGAGGTGTCGGACGCCCCGGCGCCCGCCGCCACCAAGCCCGCGACCGGGGGGCGCAAGCCCGCGGCGCCGGCCGGGGACGACGAAGACGTGCCCTTCTAGGCGTGGTGCCGGCAGGGCGGACTTCGGGTAGAGAGCCCGCGCCCATGTCCTTCGACTTCGACGCCTGGCTCTCGACCCAGAAGACCCGGGTCGAATCTCTCCTCGATCAGCGCCTCAACCGCGTCGCGACGCACGCCCCGGCGCGGTTGGTCGAAGCCATGCGCTACTCGCTGATGGCCGGCGGCAAGCGGCTGCGCCCGATCCTCGTGCTCGCCTTCGCCGACGCGGCGGCCCGCGCGACGCAGGGCGGGGGAGAGCCGGCGAACGACGCCGCGGTGGCGGTGGAGATGATCCACACCTACTCGCTCATCCACGACGACCTGCCGGCGATGGACGACGACGACCTGCGCCGCGGCCGGCCGACCAACCACAAGGTCTACGGCGAGGCGATGGCCATTCTCGCGGGCGATGCGCTCCTCACCGATGCGCTCGCTTCCGTGGCCGGCGGCCCGGGTGGCCGCCCCGAGGTCCGCGCCGCGTTGACCCACGAGCTCGCGTACGCCGCGGGCGCGCGGGGCATGGTCGGCGGGCAGGTGCTGGACATCGCCGAGGACCGGCCCGCGGAGCTCGACTACCTGGTGCGCCTGCACCGCATGAAGACCGGCGCGCTGCTCAAGGCCGCCTGCCGCATGGGCGCCATCGCCGGCGGTGCGTCGACCGAGCAGCTCGCCGCTGCCGACCGGTTCGGCGACTCCATCGGGCTGGCGTTCCAGATCGCCGACGACGTGCTCGACGTCACCGCCAGCGCGGAGACCATGGGCAAGCCGACCGGCGCCGACGCCGACGCCGGGCGCCACACCTTTCCGGCGGTGGTGGGGCTCGAGCGGTCGCGCGCGCTCGCCAAGGAGCACGCCCAGGCCGCGGTCTCGGCCGCCCAGGCCTTCGAGACCACGCCCGGCGCGCTCGCCGCCCTCGCCGTGTACTCGGTGGAGCGCTCGAATTGACGACCCCGCTGCGGGCGCGCACGCCGGCGGAGGTCCGCCAGCTCGCGCCCGAGGCGCTCGACGGGCTGTGCGCCGAGCTCCGCGCCGAGCTGGTGCGCGTCTGTGGCCTGGTGGGTGGTCACCTCGGCGCGTCGCTGGGCACGGTGGAGCTCACGGTGGCGCTGCACCGCGTCTTCCGCACGCCCGTCGACCGCCTGGTCTTCGACGTCGGTCACCAGGCCTACGCGCACAAGCTGCTCACCGGGCGGGCGGACCGCTTCGGCACCCTGCGGCAGGCAGGCGGCATCGCGCCCTTCCTCGACCCCCGGGAAAGCGAGCACGACGCCTTCGCCGCGGGCCATGCGGGCACCGCGGTCTCGGTGGCGCTGGGGCTCTTGCACGGCAAGGCGAGGGTGGGGCTCCCGGGGCACGTGGTGGCCATCGTCGGTGACGGCGCGCTCACCAGCGGGCTGTCCTTCGAGGGGCTCAACAACGCGACCGGACAAGGGCCCCCGCTCAAGATCGTCCTCAACGACAACGGCATGAGCATCTCGCAGAACGTGGGGGCGATTCCCCACGCGCTGCAGCACCAGGCTCGGCGGCTCTTCGAGTCGCTCGGCTTCACCTACCTGGGGCCGGTCGACGGCCACGCGCTCGGTCCGCTGATCTCCGCGCTCACCGCGCTGCGCGACTCGCCGCGGCCCGCGGTGCTCCACGTGCACACGGTGAAGGGCAAGGGGTTCGCCCCCGCGGAAGACGACCGCCGCACCCGCGGGCACGCCATGGGGCCGTACGAGCTGCGCGACGGCAAGCTGGTGCGCTCGCGCCAGGGGCAGGCGACCTTCAGCGACGCCTTCGCCGCCGCGCTGGAAGCCGCGATGGCGGCCGACCCCCGCGTGGTGGCGGTGACCCCGGCGATGCTCGAAGGGTCCTCGCTGGTGGGGCTCCAGCAGCGCTTCCCCGACCGCGTCTTCGACGTGGGCATCGCCGAGCAGCACGCGGTGGCCTTCTGCGCTGGCCTCGCCCGAGAAGGCGCCCGGCCGGTGTGCTGCATCTACTCGACCTTCCTCCAGCGGGCCTTCGACCAGCTGGTGCACGACGTGGCGCTCCCCGGGCTCCCGGTCACCTTCGCGGTGGATCGCGCGGGCCTGGTGGGGGCTGACGGCGCCACCCACCAGGGCGCGTTCGACGTGGCCATGCTGCGCGCGCTCCCGGGCGTGGAGGTCGCCGCGCCGGTGGTGGGCGACGACGTCCCCGCGCTGCTGTCGCGCGCGCTCCAGGCGACCCACCCGGTGGCCATTCGCTTTCCCCGGGGCACGGTCCCCGCGACGCCCCCCGGCTTCCCGGCCCTGGGCGGCGGCGCGCGCTGGCTCAAGGGGGGCCCCGGTGCGCCGCTCACCTTCGTGACCCTGGGGCCGCTCGGGCTCGCCGCGCTCGAGGCCGCGCAGGGCGACTGGGCGGTGCTCGACGCGGTGCGCGCCTCGCCGCTCGACGAGGCGGCGCTGGCGTCGATCGGCGGCGCCCTGGTGGTCGCCGAGGAAGCCACCACCCGCGGCGGCCTCGGAGAAGCGGTGCTCGAGGCGCTGGCGCGGCGGGGCCTGTCTCCCCGGGTGCGGCTCCTCGGGCTCCCCGCCGATCGCTTCGTGCCCCACGGCGAGGCCCGCACCCAGCGCGCGGAGCTCGGGCTCGACGCCGCCGGCCTCGCCCGGGCCGCGCGGGCGCTGCTGGAGCCCCGGTGAAGAAGGAGCGGCTCGACGTGCTGGTGCACGAGCGAGGGCTGGCCGAGTCGCGGGCCAAGGCGCAGGCGCTGATCATCGCCGGGCAGGTGGTGGTCGACGATCAGCGCGTCGACAAGCCGGGGACCCGGGTGCCGGTCGAAGCCGAGCTGCGGCTCAAGGGCGAGGTGATGCCGTACGTCTCGCGCGGGGGGCTCAAGCTCGCCGGGGCGCTGGACCACTTCGGGCTCGAGGTGAAGGGCGCGGTCTGTGCCGACATCGGTGCCAGCACCGGAGGCTTCACCGACTGCCTGCTCCAGCGCGGCGCGGTGCGGGTGCACGCCATCGACGTGGGCTACGCGCAGCTCCACGAGAAGCTCCGCAAGGATCCGCGCGTCATCTCCCGCGAACGGGTCAACGCGCGGCACCTCACCGAGGCCGAGCTGCCCGAGCCGGTGCAGGTGGTGGTGATCGACGTCAGCTTCATCTCGCTGACCCTGGTGTTGCCCGCGGTGCTGGAGCGCCTGTCGCCCGGCGGCCTGCTGGTGGCGCTGGTCAAACCCCAGTTCGAGGCGGGCCCGGGGCAGGTGGGGAAGGGCGGCGTGGTGCGCGACGCGGCGGTCCGTGCCGAGGTGATCGAGCGCATCCGCTCGTGGGTGTCGGAGCGCGGGCTCACCGTGCTCGGGGTGGTGGACTCGACCGTCCCCGGGCCTGCGGGCAACGTCGAAGCCCTCCTGGCGGCACGGCGCCCCGACTGACGTCCGGGCCGTTTCCTCCCGCTCCTGAAATTTCTCTGCGTCGGATCGGCTGGCGCGCCGTCCAGATGACAAGGGAGCGACACACTCATGCGTCATCGAACTTTTCAGTACGCGGTCGAGTTGCCACTGCGGACGGTGCTCACCGTCGCCGTCCTCGCCGTGGTGTTCCGCGCTGGCCTCGCCGCGGCGGGCGGTTGCGAGCGCACGCCGGCCACGTCGGGGGTGGCGCTGTCTGCGATCCGCTCCTGCCAAGATGCGGAGCAGCAGCTCGGCTACAAGTCCTTCAACGCCAGCGACTTCAAGTACTCCTACGACGACTACGCCACCAAGCTGCGGCAGGTGCTGACGCAGTGCCCCGCGATCGCCAAGGTCGCGCTCGAGGGGCAGAGCGTCGAGGCCTGGGCCAAGCGGTGCAACGGCCTCGCCCAGCGCGCGGTGGACCTGACCAACAAGGCCGCTCGCGCCAAGGAGCAGGAGAAGCTCTGGGAGAACCTCGGGGCCTGTCAGGTCCCCGTCGAGGAAGCCCGCAACGAGTGCGTCTGGGAAGACGACATGGCCGGCTACGTGAAGGTCGACAACGATCGCGACATGGAGAACGCCATTCGCAACTGCGGCAAGGCGCTGAACCGCTTGCCCGCGAAGTGCCCGCGCGAGCGCTACCCGAAGCAGTACGCGGCCATGGAAGCAGGGAAGGCGGGCATCGAGGCCAACCTGGAGAAGCTGATGGAGAAGAAGGCCGGCAAGGAGCTCGCCGCCCAGAGCCAGTTCGCTGCGCGCAAGGCCTTGTGGGAAGCCAACCGCGCCAAGCTCTCGGGTGACCGGCTCAAGGTCTTCAACGAGTCGATCAAGGCCGCGCCCCAGGGCGGAACCTTCTACGTGGCGAGCTACCCGGTGGAGTTCGACGACGCCGGCAAGTGGCTCACTGCCAAGACGTGGAGCTGGAACAGCACTCGCACCACGCGCACCCTGGTGGGGCGCTCGGGCGCTGCCGTCGCTTCGGAGCAGGTCGGCTGCCGCTACGGCTACACGTTCAAGGGCAACGCGATCGTGAAGCGGTTCAACGACTGCTGAGAGGGCAGAGGGCCGCTCGCGGTCAGGACCGGTGCATCAGGTTCTTGATCAACACCGTGCGCCAGCGCGCGGCGGTGTGCGCGCGGATCGCCTCGGCCAGCGCTCGAAACCCCTCGAGCTCCTTGGGGAGCGCGGTGCTGCCGCCGCCGAAGGTGAGCAGCAGGTTGACCAGGTTCCCCGGGTCGGCCGTGCCCTGCTTCGTCGCGCCGGGCACGTACTCGGCGTCGACGCTGACGACGTCGCCCCAGCCGAGCTGCTGACGGTGCGCTCCCCTGGCGATCACCAGCCCACCGTCGTAGCGCTCGACGCGCAGACGCCGCAGCTGCAGGAACTCGCGCAGCATCCACACCCCGACGCCGGCCAGCACCAGGGCGCCCACCCACAGCCTGGGACTGCCGGCGGTGCGGCCGTGGGTCGCGAAGTACGCGCAGGCGGCCGCGGCCGGAAACGCCACCAGCCCGGAGAAGAGCCAGCCGAGCGCCGTCGCGCGGTGGGTGCCGTGCAGCTGCCCCAGGGGCGACAGGCCCGCGGTCGCCTCGACGCTCATGGGTTCGGCGTGGCGCCGCGCGCGGTGCGGTACTGCGACAGCGGCAGCGGCTTCACCTGGTTGGGGCCCACGCGCAGCCACGGCGTACCGCCTTCGTCGATCGCCATCGACAGCGCGCTCAGCGGCGTCTGCCCGCCTTCGATGGTGAGCCGGTAGACCTCGCCCTTGTCGGGCGCGTCCACCGCGATGAGCTCGGTGGGGTAGCCGCCCTTGGGCCCGCTCAGCATGTAGAAGTCGCTCGCCACGCCGGGCTGCACCGCCTGGGCCTGCAGGCTGCCCTGCGCCTTGATGCCGTTGGTGCTCAGCGGGAAGCCGGAGCTGGCGGCGAAGAAGCGCGTCTGGTTCGCGCTCACCGCGGCGATGATGCTCCCGTTCGAGTACGGCAGCGCGGCGGTGATGATTCCGTCGAAGAGCGCGCTCTGCCACTTCTTGCTCCCCGTGCTGCAGCCGGTGGAGAGCGTGGGGCAGGCGAGGAGCCCGGACTGCAGCGCGCTGCCCGAGCCCTGGTACGAGAAGTACACGATGTCGCCCTGCGGGCTGAACACCGAGGCGGGAATGACCGGGGTGTCGAGCGCGCCGTATGCGATGGTGTCGAGCGTGTTCTCGCCCAGCGCGGCGCCGTTGGCGTCGTTGAGCCGCTGCAGCACCAGCGTGCCCTGGTTGCTGCCGATCTCGCTGCGCCACATCAGGGTCAGCACGCTGCCCTTCGAGGCGTCGGTGATGGGCGAGTTCGCCATGATGCCGTTGACGAACCCGGTCCACACCACGTTGCTCGCCCCGGTGGGCTTGGCCGCGATGCGCGAGAGCGCCGGGCCGCTGGTGGCGGTGCGATCCCACGTGAGCGCGTCGCCGTCGTGCGCCACCCCGAAGGCGGTGATGTTGCCCTTCACCACCGACAGCACGTTGAGATCCAGATCGAAGGAGAAGGCCCCCACGTCGTTCTCGAAGAGCCACCGGGTGCCGGTCGCCACGGTGCGGTCGGAGATCTGCGAGAAGATGGAGCAGGGGAAGGGCAGCGGCGTGGGGTTCACCTTGAGCACCCGGCCCGTGGTGTCCACCCGGGCGAGCGCGGTGCCCGAGCCGCCGCCGATGCAGCCGACGAAGGTGGTCGGCGCGCCCGCCACGCCCCCTTCGGCGTAGAAGCTGTCGGGCAGCGCGGCGCCCGCACCGGACACCGGCCCCACCACGCTCGCCACCGGGAAGAAGACGACGCCCAGGGGCACCGAGGTGTTCTGCCGGCCGTCTTCCTTGCAGGTCGCCTTGGCGAGCAGAGTCAGGTGCGCCGCGATGCCCATGGCGAAGTCCGCGCCGAGCTCCGCGGGGAGGATCTCGAAGGCCACCGGGAGACTGGTGAGGTTCTCGGCGATCTTCACGAACCGGCTGCCCGAGTAGATCTCGAGCCCCTGGACCTTCTCGCAGCCCGACACGTTCACCGACACCTTCAAGGTGGGGGCGATCTGCGTGCTCTCCGGCGCGGTGAGGAACACCCGCGGCGGGTCCTTCACCACCATCATCATCGAGCCGTCGCCGCTGCAGCCCGCGAAGGCGTGCAGCGCCAGGCCCGCGATCAGCGCGCGTCGCAAGCGCTCAGCGCTCCAGCACCAGGAACTCCACGCGGCGGTTCAGCTCGCGGCCGCGCGCGGTCAGGTTGGGCGCCACCGGCTTGCCGTCGCCGTAGCCGGCCGACTCGACGCGGCTCTTCTCGATGCCCTGGCCGATGAGGAAGTCGGCGACCGCGCGGGCGCGATCTTCCGAGAGCTTCTGGTTGAAGGCCTTGTCGCCGCGGTTGTCGGTGTGCCCTTCGACGCGCAGGCGCTTCACGTTGTTGCGGATGACGGCGTCCACCACCTGCTGGAGCAGGGCGAACGAGTCACCCAGGATGGTCGCCTTGCCGGTCTCGAAGTGCACCTGCTGGAGGATCTCGATCTTGTCGTCCTTGAAGATCACCAGCGACTTCTTGGGGGCGGGGGTGAGATCGAACGAGAGCGGCATCGAGCCGCCCGCGGAGATCTGCACTTCCTTGGTCTGCGACAGGTACCCTTCGGCGGTCACGTTGACCGTGTAGGTGCCGGCGAGCACCTCGACGTGCACCGGGTCCTTGTTCGCTTCGGTGGTCGAGGCCGACTGGTTCGCCGCGCCCACGAAGGCCACCGTGGCGGTCACCGGCTTCTTCTTCGAGGCCACGGTGAGCTCGAAGGCGGCCTTCTTCTCTTCCGCCTCCAGCGCCAGCTCGATCTTCGCGGTCTTCCCGGCCTCGAGCTTGAGCTCCTGCTCGATCTCCTTGTACCCGTCCTTCGAGGCCTTGAGCTTCACCGTCGCGCCCTTGAGGTCGTGGGTGAGGAAGCGGCCGGTGTCCACGTCGGAGGCCACCGGGGGCAGGCCCGCGCCGACCATGGCGACGATCACGCCCGAGACCGGCTTGCGCGTGCGCGCATCGACCACCGTGCCTTCGACGCGGGTCGGCTTGGCCTCGGCCTTCTGCTCGACCTTGCGCTCGCGAATCGTCTCCACCAGCTTGGTCTCACCGCGCTGGAAGGGGTCGATGTTGAAGCTGGCCGCGAAGAGGAAGTTCCACGGCGGCGTGGCGGGAATGCCGAGGCCCACCTGCGAACTCAGGCCCAGGTCCACGCCCAGGGTCAGCGTCAGGTCCTTCACTGCGGTCACCTTGAGGCCCAGGCCCAGCCGGTTCGCCATCGCGGCGCCGGGGTCGACCGTCTTGCCGTCGGGGCCGACCAGCCCGGTGGCGGGCGTGCCCAGCGGGGCCGCGAGGGAGTACTCCACGAAGGGCGCCACGTACGGCAGCGGCACCTCCAGGCCCACGCCCAGCGAGAAGCGCTGGTAGCGGTTGATGCCCAGCGCGAATTCCTCGGAGGCGTTGGGGCGGGTGGTCTGCAGCAGTGCCCCGGTGTTGTCGATCTGCGCGCCCAGGTTCAGGTGCCCGATGAGCGGGACCTTGGGGGCCACCGCGCGCACGTCGTACGCCACCACTGCGCGCGGCTGGAAGCCCACCGCGAAGCGGTCGAGGCTCTGGTTGCCGACGCCGGAGTAGGTGAGCAGCCGCAGGTCGAGGCCCGCCCACAGGCCCTTCACCCACTGCCGCGACACCTTGACGCCCACCGTCAGGTCGCCCAGCGCCTGGATGAGGTTGGGCGAGGTGCGGCTCGAGGAGTTGGCGGTCGCGCCGTACGCCAGGAACGCCTCGCCCCACTCGAAGGGCTGGAAGCTGACCGCGAAGGTGCCGGCGGTGCGCACGTCGCCGGCGTTGCGCACCGGGAAGTCGCCCAGGTTCATGTACTCGCCGAGGAACGCGAAGCGCAGCACGCCCTTGGGCCCCAGCCGGGCGCTGGACACGTTGTGCAGGAGCCCGATGCTGGCGCCGCCCACGGTGACGCGGGCATTCTGCGGCGCGTTGTAGGCCGCGCCGATGGTCGACGGGCTGCGCGGCGCGGTGCCGGCGAGGAACTCTTCCTTCCGCGCGATCACCGGCGCGTCGTCGGTCGACGCCGCAGCGCCCGGAGCGGCCGCGCCCGGCTTGGCGCCCGGCGTGGGGCTGTTCTGGGGCACCGCCTTGCCCGCCTCGGCGGCGCGCAGCCGCTCTTCCACCCGCCGCTTGGCGTCGGGGTCGAAGTTGTCGCGCGAAGGCGCCGGCGCGACGTCGGGCGTCGTCGCCTTGGGGGCGACCGCCGGCGCCGGGGTGGGCGGCGGCGCGGGGATGCCAGCGTCGACGGCAGCCGGCGGGCTCGAGGGGAAGGTGCTCCACTCGGATTGCGCCGCGGCGGCGAAGGGCAGCAGAGACAGCAGGACAAGAATGCGCATGGTGGGGGAGGTACGGAAGTGTGGGGCCCTGGAAGCGCGGCACTCTAGGTCAAAGTCGAGGGTGGGTGGTGAGACGGTGGTGCCGGCACTACACTTTCGATCAGACGCATGCGCTGGGCAGTCCTCACCGTGGTGGCCGTCTCGCTCGCCTGGGCGGCGCCTCCGCCCAAGCGCCCCGCGGTCGATCTCCAGGCGATGCGCGAGGCGATGGGCTCGAACGACCCCGACGCCGAGCGCTTCTCCAGCGCCGCCAGCTACGCCCATTTCCTGAATTCCCGGATCCGGCACCATTCCGGCGACCACCGCGGCGCGCTCGACGAGCTGCGCCTGGCGCTCGCCAGCGACGACGGCAACCCGTACCTGCTCACCTCGATGGCGGAAGAGTACGCGCGGCTCGACGAGCTCGACCGCGCCGAGGCGGCGCTGCAGAAGGCGATCGACAAGAAGCCCGACTACGCCCCCGCCCAGCTGCTCATGGGGCGCGTGCTCTACGAGAGCCAGCGCGTCACCCGGGCGCGCACCCACCTGCAGCGCGCCATTCGCCTGCGCCCCAAGGACCCCGACGGCTACCTGATGCTCGCCCAGCTCTGGCTCGACCAGGGGCGCCCCGACGACGCCATGAAGGTGGTGGAGCAGCTCGGAGATGCGCTGCCGGGAGAGCCCATCGGCTTTCGCAAGCTCGGGCTGTCCTTCGCCGAGCGCGGCGACGCCACCCGGGCCGAGAAGATGCTGGTGCGCGCCGTGGAACGCGACCCCGGCGACGAGGAAGCCTGGGTCGCGCTCGCCCAGATCTACGAGAGCAGCGACCGCTTCGCGAAGGCCGAGGAAGCCTGGAACGAGGCGCTCCTGCGCGACGCCGAGAACCGCGACGTGCTCCTCGCGGCCGGCCGCCTGGCGCTGCGGCGCGATCAGCTGGCCTCGGCCAAGGGCTACTTCGATCAGCTGCTGTCGCTCTCTCGCGACGCCGAGCTCGCGGTGAAGGTCGCCTTCTCGTACCTGGCCACCCGGCACCTCGACGAGGCCGCCGAGGTGCTCGAGACCGCGCGCGCCGAGGGCACCGAGCCGAGGCTCCACTTCTACGCGGGCCTGGTCCAGGAACGGCTGCGCAGGCCGCTCAAGGCCGCCGAGGCCTACGCCATGGTGGGCCGTGAAGCCGGGGAGCTCTTCCACGAGGCGCGGCTGCACCGCGCTTCGGCGCTGTCGCTGGCCGGGCAGCACCGCGCCGCGCTCGACCTCTTCGCCCAGCTGGTCAACGAGCGGCCCGAGAGCGCCGCGCTCACCGAGTCCTTCGCCCGCGCCCACGAACGCGCAGGGCAGCCCAAGGAAGCAGAGCGCCTGCTCCTCGCGGCGGCGGAGTCGAAGCCGAGCTCCGACCGGGTGGAAGCGGTGGCCAGCTTCTACGAGCGGCAGGGGCGGCTGGCCGACGCGGTGAGCCTGCTGACCCAGGCGCTCAAGAAGCGGCCGCGCGACGAGCTGCTGCTCTTCTCACTGGGCGCGGTGTACTCGCGGCACGGCGAGGCCCAGAAGTCGCAGGAAAAGATGCGCGCGGTGTTGGAGCTCAACCCCGACAACGCCAACGCGCTCAACTTTCTCGGGTACACCCTGGCCGACCGCGGCGCCGACTTCGACGAGGCCGAACGGCTGGTGCTCCGCGCGCTGGAGCTCAAGCCCGACACCGGCGCGTTCCTCGACTCGCTGGGCTGGGTCTACTTCCGCCGGGGCGATCTGGCGAAGGCCGTGGCCACCCTGGAGCGGGCGATGGCGCTCTCGCCCGGGGAACCGACCATCGCGGAGCACCTGGGCGACGCGTACGCCAAGGTCTCCCGCACGGTGGACGCGGTCGCGCAGTACCGCTCGGCCCTGGAAGCACTCGCCTTCGACCCCGACCTCGCGGAGACGCGCGAGCAGAAGGTGGGGCTCGAGAAGAAGCTCAAGCGCATGCAGGTGGGAACGGATCGTTGACTCGCCGCGCCAAGTCCTGAAGAGTCTGCCGCCTTATGGCGCGCCGCGACGAGGGCTTCTTCTCCGCCCGCGACAACACCAAGCTCTACTGGCAGTCGTTCGTTCCCGACCAGGCGCCCACCGCGTGGGTGGGCATCGTGCACGGCCACGCCGAGCACTCGGGGCGCTACCGCCGGGTGATGGAGCACCTGGTGTCGCAGGGCTTCGGGGTGATGGCGTTCGACTACCGCGGCCACGGCAAGGCCGAAGGTTCCCGTGGGGGCTGCACCCGCTGGGACGACTACGTCGACGACCTCGAGGTGTTCTGGGCACGGCTGCGCGGCCTCGCCCAGGGCCTGCCGACCTTCGTGCTCGCCCACTCGCACGGCGGCCTGGTGTCGCTGCACTGGGTCCTTCGCCGGCCGGAAGGGCTCAAGGGCATCGTGCTCACCGCGCCGCTGCTCAAGGTGGCCTTCGAGGCGCCGGCGGTGAAGGTGATGGCGGGCAAGGTGCTCGCGCGCATCACGCCGAACCTGCGCATGAAGAGCGGCATTCCGGTGAGCGTGCTGTCGCGCGACGAGTCGTGGCAGCAGGAAACGTCGGCCGACCCACTCTTCTTCGACACCGTGACGCCCGGCTTCTTCGTCGGCTCGACGCGCGCCACCGAGGCGCTGCAAGGGCAGGGGCGATCGATCACCACGCCGCTGCTCATGATCACCGGCGGCGACGACGGGCTCGTGTCCACGCCCGCGGCGCGCGCGTTCTTCGAGACGATCGGCAGCGCCGACAAGACGTACGTCGAGGAGCCGGGCTTCCGTCACGAGGTCATGTGCGAGATCGGAAAAGAAGCCGTGTGGGAAAAAATCTCACGCTGGATATCTGCGCATCGTTGACCTACAAGACCGCGCGTCGCGAGGGGACACGCTCAACATGGCGAACGATCAGATCAACATCATCGGGAAGGGCATCACCATCCGCGGGAGCTTGTCGGGTGGCGGCGATCTCGTGATCGAAGGCCGCGTCGAAGGGCAGATCGCGCTCAAGAATCACCTCACCATCGAGTCGAGCGGCAAGGTCGAGGCCGACATCCGCGCCGACGAGCTGACCATCAACGGCGAGGCGTCGGGCAACATCGACGCCAGCGCCAGGGTCGCGATCAACAACACCGCGCGGGTCGAAGGCGACGTGAAGGCGCCCCGCGTGGTCATCGAAGACGGCGCCGTGTTCAACGGCTCCATCGAGATGGAAGTGAAGTTGCCGGACGACATCTGACGAGGAAGGAGGCGTTCCCGCGAGGGAGCGCGAGTGCACGCAATGGCCAACACCATCATCGGTTCCAGCATCGTCATCGACGGCGAGATCTCGGGTGACGAGGACCTCGTCATCCAGGGCACGGTCAAGGGCAAGATCTCCTTGAAGGAAAGCCTCTTCGTCGAGAGCTCGGGCGTCGTCGAGGCGGACATCGACACCCAGAACGTCGACGTCGCGGGCCGGGTCACCGGCAACATCGTCGCCAGCGACAAGGTCGAGCTGAAGACCGACTGCCGCGTGGTGGGCGACATCAAGGCCCCGCGAATCCTGATCGCCGACGGAGCCTCGTTCAAGGGCAACGTCGACATGGACGTCAAGGAGCGCTGACCCATGGCGGCCAAGGAATTCGGTTCCACGGCCACCGACAACACGGTGGTCGGTCAGTCGATCCTCATCAGCGGCAAGCTGACGGGCGATGAAGACCTCACGGTCCGCGGCCGGGTCGAAGGTGAGCTCAGCCTCACCAAGACGCTGATCGTCGAGCCGTCGGGCATCGTGAAGGCCAACGTCTCGGTGAAGAACGCCATCGTCTCGGGCGTGGTGGTGGGCAACATCTCCGCGTCCGAGAGCGTCGAGCTCACCCAGGAAGGCCGCATGGTCGGCGACATCCGCGCGCCGCGGGTGATCATCGTCGACGGCGCCAGCTTCCGCGGCCGCATCGACATGGGCGATGCGCGGGCCCGGACCGACGGTGAGGACCGGCCGGCGTCGCGCCCGTCACTGGTGCGGCCGACCGTGCGCGCCACCGTTCCGGCGCGCCCGGCGCCCAAGCCGCCTCCGCCCCCCGCGGCCGCTCCGGCCAAGGGTGCGGCGAGCCCCGCCGCGCCCA
>JAIBBQ010000282.1 GCA_019694595.1 Myxococcaceae bacterium | reverse complement strand
ACGGGGCTCGTCATGGCCTCGACGCGCCCTTCGTGTCTCTCGAGAACTACGGCAAGTACCAGCTGATCAAGAAGCTCGCGACGGGCGGCATGGCGCAGATCTACCTGGCGCGCCAGAGCGGCATCGAGGGCTTCGAGAAGCTGCTGGTGGTGAAGCGAATTCTCCCGCACCTCGCGGAGAACGAGGACTTCATCAAGATGTTCCTCGACGAGGCGCGCATCGCGGCCCGCCTCAACCACCCGAACATCGTGCAGATCTTCGACCTGGGCGCCCAGGACGACAGCTTCTTCATCGCCATGGAGTACATCCACGGCGAAGACGTGCGCCGGGTGTGGAAGCGCACCGAAGCCGCCAAGCGCGAGCTGCCGGTGCCGCTCACCCTGCGCATCATCATGGAGGCCTGCGCCGGCCTCGACTACGCGCACAAGAAGACCGACCAGGCCGGCAAGCCGCTGGGCATCGTCCACCGCGACATCTCGCCCCAGAACATCCTCGTCACCTTCGAAGGCGGCGTGAAGGTGGTGGACTTCGGCATCGCCAAGGCGGCCGACCAGGCGACGGTCACCCGCAGCGGCGTGCTCAAGGGCAAGTACTCGTACATGTCGCCCGAGCAGGCCTCGGGCAAGAAGGTCGACCACCGCACCGACCTCTTCGCGCTCGGGGTGGTGCTCTACGAGCTGCTCACCGGCACCCGGCTCTTCAAGCGCTCGAGCGACATCCAGACGCTCAACGCCGTCACCGACTGCGAGGTCGCGCCGCCGTCGCAGGTGAACTCGCGGGTCCCGACCAGCCTCGACCCGGTGGTGCTCAAGGCGCTCGCCAAGCACCCCGACGATCGCTACGCCGACGCCGGCGGGCTGCAGGCCGCGCTGGAAGACTGGCTCCTGCAGAACCAGCTGCCGAGCTCCTCGGTGCACCTCTCGGCCTTCCTCCACGAGATCTACGCCGACCGCCTGGCCAAGGAAGCCGAGGAAGGCCGCGTCCTCATCGAGGACCTCGACCGTGCGGGGAACACCGACGAGGCGCCGCCCCCGCGCGCCGCCACCTCGAGCCGCTCCAACCCGCCGCGCCCCCCGCGCCAGACCGCGTCCTTCCGCCCGCCGGTCGACCATTCGAAGTCCACCGAGGAGACGCGCGCCCAGCGGCCCACCAAGTCGGGCGTCTCGAGCCCCTCGGCGAGCCAGAACCTCTCGCGGCGCTCGCTCGACGCCCGCCTGGAAGACCTGGACCCGCAGGTGTCCGTCACCCGCGCCGAGAAGGAGAAGGGCGGGGGCAAGGGGCGGCTGCTCGTGGTGCTGGGCCTGGTGGTGGCCGGGCTGGTGGGCGCGGTCGCCTTCTGGTTCGCCCTGCGCGCTCACCCCGGCGCGCCCATCTCGGTGACCTCCGAGCCGTCGGGGGCCATCGTCATCCTCGACGGGGTGCCGCTCGAGAAGTGCCTCACCCCGTGCGATCTCCCCGCGCTCGCCACCGGCATGCACGAGATCAAGCTGTCGAAGCCGGGCTTCAACGAGTCCAGCCAGCCGCTCCTGGTGCCCGAAGGCAAGGAACGCATCACCCGGCCGTTCCGGCTCGAGCCGGTGCGTGCCGCAGCGCCCGGAGGCGGCAGCGCCGCCGTCGAGCCCCCCGCCGTCGATGCCGGCCCGCCGGCCCCCGTGCTGGTCGACTTCGAGGTGAGGAGCGTGCCCGCGGGCGCGGAGCTGTGGCTGGGCGCCAAGCGGGCCGGCGTCACGCCGATCACCGTGCAGGTCGACCCTGCCGAGCCCACCAAGGGCAGCCTGAGCCGCACCGGCTACAAGGAACTCCCCGTCACGCTCGACGTGCGCGACGGCAGCTCGCAGACCTTCACCCTCGAGAAGGACCGCCACGGGGGCTCGCAGACCCGGCCGCCAGTCCCCACCGACGCGGCGCCCCGCAAGGAGTTCGGCACCGTGCGCTTCGTGGTGCAGCCCTGGGCCACCGTCACCTGCAACGCCCTCAAGCTGGGCGACACCCCGTTCCCCGATCAGCGGCTCCCCGCCGGCACCTACGAGTGCACCTTCGTCAACGCCGACCTCGCCCAGTCCCGCAAGGAGACGGTGGTGGTGAAGCCCAACGAGATGGTGAAGGTCGCGGTGAAGTTCTAAGGCAGCGCCTCCGAAAGCGAGAAGGCCGCCCTCGGGCATTCCCGGGAGCGGCCTTCGTCACGTCGGCACCACGATGAAGCGAGGGCGCTCTACTTGCCCTTCTTCTTCAGCTCCTCGTCGATGACCGCCTTGAAGGCCTCGATGGGCTGGGCGCCCACGACCTGGCGGCCGTTGATGAAGAACGTCGGGGTGCCGTTGGCGCCCACCTTCATGCCTTCGTTCGAGTCGGCGGTGATCTGCGCGTCGAACTTGTTGGAGTCCATCGCCGCCTTGAACTTCGCCATGTCGAGGCCGATTTCCTTGGCGTAGGCGTCGAGGTTCGCGCGCTCCAGGGCGCCCTGGTTGGCGAAGAGCTTGTCGTGCATCTGCCAGAACTTGCCCTGCTCGTTGGCCGCCATCGCCGCCATCGCCGCCGGCTTGGCGTTGTTGTGGAAGGGCAGCGGCTGGTGCTTGAAGGCCAGGCGCACCTTGTTGCCGTACTGCTTCTCGATCTCGCTGATGGTGGGGACCACGCGGCCGCAGAACGGGCACTGGAAGTCGCTCCATTCCACGATGGTGACCGGGGCGTTCTTGGGGCCCTTCACCGGCGCGGTGCCGACCTCGATGTTTTGCACCGCCGCGGGCGCGGCCTCGGCGGGCGCCGCCGACGGGGGCGGGGCCTTGGCCGCCTCGGCCATCAGCTTCGCGTAGACCTCTTCGCGCTTGGTGCCGGCGGCGACCAGCTTGTTCGCCTTGGCGAGCTCCTCGTCGATGACCGCCTTGAAGGCCTCGAACGGCTGCGCGCCCACGAATTCACGCCCGTTGATGAAGAAGGTCGGGGTGCCGTTGGCGCCCGCCGCGTTGCCCGCCGACGAGTCGGCCTCGATGGCCGCCTTGAACTTGCCGGAATCGAGCGCCGCCTTGAACTTGCCCATGTCGAGGCCCAGCTCCTGCGCGTAGCTCTCGAGGTTCGCGCGCTCGAGCGCGCCCTGGTTGGCGAAGAGCTTGTCGTGCATCGGCCAGAATTTGCCCTGCTCGTGGGCCGCCATCGCCGCCTCGGCCGCCAGCTTGGCGTGGTCGTGGAAGGGCAGGGGCTGGTTGCGGAAGACGACCTTCACGTCCTTCCCGTAGGTGTCCTCGATCTGCTTGAGCGTGGGCACCACGCGGCTGCAGAACGGGCACTGGAAGTCGCTCCACTCCACGATGGTGACCAGCGCGGCCTTGGGGCCCTTGGCGGGCGCGTCGGCCGGCACGTCGATCTTGCGGACCGCGGCAGGCGCGGGGGGCGCCGAAGGCTGGGGCGCGGCCGGGGGAGGCGGGGGCGGCGCGTCGGCGGCCTTCTCCATGATCTTCGCGTACACCTGCGACGCGGGCACGCCCGACTGCACCATCGCCTGGGCCTTGCCGAGCTCGTCGTCGATGATCGCCTTGAAGCGGTCGATCGGCTGCGCGCCGGAGAGCAGGCGGCCGTTGATGAAGAACGCCGGGGTGCCGTTGGCGCCGAGCTTGCCGGCCTCACCCTGATCGCGGTCGATGACCTGCTGGAGCTTCGGGCTCTCCAGGTCGCCCTTCCACTTGGCGACGTCGAGGCCGATCTCCCCGGCGAACTTCTCGTACAGCGCCGGCGAGAGGTCCTGCTGGTTGGCGAAGAGCCGGTCGTGCATCTCCCAGTACTTGCCCTGCTCACCGGCGGCGAGCGCGGCCAGCGCGGCGGGCTTGGCGTTGGGGTGGAACGAGAGCGGGTTCTGCTTCATGACCACGCGCAGCTTGGCGCCGTAGTCCTGCTCCAGCTGCTTCACGGTGGCGTGCGCGCGCGAGCAGAAGGGGCACTGGTAGTCCGAGAACTCGACCAGGGTGACCAGCGCGTCGGCGCTGCCGTGCATCGGGGCGCCGTCGATGGACACCTTGAGCACGTCGCCCGCGGCAGCAGGCGCACCGCCGCCGGCGACCTTGGCGGCAACGGAAGGGGCGTTGGGCGAGCCGGCGGTGCCGCCGACCATCTTGCCGGTCATGAAGCCGACCACGCCTCCCACGACGAGCGCGATGATGATGTTGGGTTTCATGAGATCTCTTTCCGCTCCAAGGGTGAAAAAGGCGGGCTGGCTGTAGCAGGGGGCCCCGCCCCGCGCAACGCGGGCCCCCGGGGTGAACCTCTCGAAACGAGAACGGCCGCCCGTGGCTGACTGGTCCCCGGACGGCCGCGCTCGATTCTTTCGACTCGGGTGAGCCGGTTACTTCTTCTTCTTCAGCTCGTCGTCGATGACCGCCTTGAAGGCCTCGATGGGCTGCGCGCCCACGACCTGGCGGCCGTTGATGAAGAACGTCGGCGTGCCGTTGGCCCCGACCTTCATGCCCTCGTTCGAGTCGGCGGTGATCTGCGCGTCGAACTTGTTGGAGTCCATCGCCGCCTTGTACTTGCCCATGTCCAGGCCGATCTCCTTCGCGTAGCGGTCGAGGCTGTCGCGGTCGAGCGCCTGCTGGTTCGAGAAGAGCTTGTCGTGCATCTGCCAGAACTTGCCCTGCTCGTTGGCCGCCATCGACGCCATCGCCGCCGGCTTGGCGTTCTGGTGGAAGGGGAGCGGCTGGTGCTTGAAGGCCACCCGCACCTTGCCTTCGTACTGCTTCTCGAGCTCGTTCAGGGTCGGCACCACGCGGCCGCAGAACGGGCACTGGAAGTCGCTCCACTCCACGATGGTGACCGGGGCGGTCTTGGGGCCCTTCACCGGGGCGGTGCCCACCTCGATGTTCTGCACCGGCGCCGGCGCTTCCGGGGCCGCCGACGGGGGCGGGGCCTTGGCGGCCTCGGCCATCAGCTTCGCGTAGACCTCGGCGCGCTTGGTGCCGGCGGCGACCAGCTTGTTCGCCTTGGCGAGCTCGTCGTCGATGACCGCCTTGAAGGCCTCGAAGGGCTGCGCGCCCACGAATTCACGGCCGTTGATGAAGAAGGTCGGGGTGCCGTTGGCGCCCACCGCGGTGCCCGCCGACGAGTCGGCCTCGACCGCCGCCTTGAACTTGCCGGAGTCGAGCGCCGCCTTGAACTTGCCCACGTCGAGCTCGAGCTCCTGGGCGTACTTCTCGAGGTTCGGCCGATCGAGCGCCTGCTGGTTGGCGAAGAGCTTGTCGTGCATCTGCCAGAACTTGCCCTGCTCGTTGGCCGCCATCGCCGCCTCGGCCGCCAGCTTGGCGTTGCTGTGGAAGGGCAGGGGCTGGTTGCGGAAGACGACCTTCACGTCCTTCCCGTAGGTGTCCTCGATCTGCTTGAGCGTGGGCACCACGCGGCCGCAGAACGGGCACTGGAAGTCGCTCCACTCCACGATGGTGACCAGCGGCTCCTTGGCGCCGCGGGCCGGGGCGTCGGCCGGCACGTCGACCTTGCGCACCGCCGCGGGGGCGGGGGCCGAGGGCGCCGCGGGGCGCGCGGGCGGGGGCGGCGGGGCGTCGACGCCCTTCTCCATGATCTTCGCGTACACCTGGTCGGGCGAGACGCCGCCCGAGACCATCGCCTGCGCCTTGCCGAGCTCGGTGTCGATCAGCGCCTTGAAGCGGTCGATCGGCTGCGCACCCGAGAGCGAGCGGCCGTTGATGAAGAACGCCGGGGTGCCGTTGGCGCCCAGCTTGCCGGCCTGCGCCTGGTCGCGGTCGATGATCTGCTGGAGCTTGGGGCTCTCCATGTCGGCCTTGAACTTGGCCATGTCGAGGCCCAGCTCGGTCGCGGTCTTCTCGTAGAGGTCGGGGCTCAGCGCCTGCTGGTTGGCGAAGAGCTTGTCGTGCATCTCCCAGTACTTGCCCTGCTCACCGGCAGCGAGCGCGGCCAGCGCGGCCGGCTTGGCATTGGGGTGGAACGACAGGGGGTTCTGCTTCATGACCACGCGCAGCTTGGCGCCGTAGTCCTGCTCCAGCTGCTTCACGGTGTTGTGCGCGCGCGAGCAGAAGGGGCACTGGTAGTCCGAGAACTCGACCAGGGTGACCAGGGCCTCGCTGCTGCCGTGCACCGGCGAGCCGTCGATGGCCACCTTGAGCGGGGGCGCCTCGCCACCCGGAGCGGCGGCCGCGGGCGCGCCGGTGGAAGGTGCGGGGGCCGCCCCGACCTTGTTCGCGTTGTTGTTACAGGCCGGCGCGAGCGCGAGCACCAGCGCCGCCGCGGCCACTTGCAGGGTGAATTTCATGTGTGGACTTCTCCTTTGAAAACGCGCGGCCGTGTATGCCACTCCTTGGACCGCAGGAGTGAATCAATGAGCGAAGAAGTTTCACCCTTTCAGGTGGATGCCCGCGGCCGGGCCTGCCCCTGGCCGATCATCGAGCTCGCCAAGGCGCTGCGGCTGCACCCGCTGGTGGAACTTCGGGCCACCGACCCCGCCACCCGGGGCGACCTGATGGCGTTCTGCGACGCGACCGGGGCCGGGCTCCTCGAGGCCCGCGTCGACCAGGGAGTGCTCACCGCCCTCGTCCGCCGCGCCGGTCCGGCGACCGAAGCACCCGCAAACGAGCGCTGACCCGGTATTCTCCGCCCCGTTCTCGCCCCTCGCCGCTGGACCCGGAGCTTCACCATGCCGTCGGCCCCCGTGCCTCCCTCACCCACGACCGCCTCGCCCACCCAGGACCGGCCCGTCGAGCTCGACCTTCGGGCGCTCACCAAGGCCGAAGATCAGCTCGCCCAGGAAGAGTCGGCGCTCGCCGCCGAGCTCACCGCGGTGCAGAACACCGCCGACCGCCTCGCCCAGCGCATCGAGGCGCTCGACCAGGGCATGACCAAGCTTCGGCTGCCCCGGCACGAGCGCATGAGCCGGTCGCTGGTGCCGGAGATCGACGTGCGCGCCCCGGCCCAGCGCGGGCTCTCGGCGCGCGCCGCGGCGGTCAGCGCCCGGTACGCGGCCAACCGCGAGCTGCGCGAGCTCATCCAGGGGTACAAGCAGATGCTCCAGCGCGTCTCGCCGCAGGTGGCCCAGGGCGAGGCGGTGCTCGAAGCGCACCGCGCCGAGGCGGCCCGCCGGGCCGAGGCCCGCACCCAGCCCCAGGTCGCCG
>JAIBBQ010000281.1 GCA_019694595.1 Myxococcaceae bacterium | reverse complement strand
CACGCCCAGCAACGGCAGCACGCCGTCGGCGCCCGCGGCGCAGCCGCAGCCCTTGGCCGGAGGCGCCGTCGGCACGCCCTGCGCCTGGGTCAGCGTGAGGTCCTTCACCAGCACGTCGACCCGCGCGGGCGCGCTCAGCTCCCGGCCGTTGGACACGGTGACCTCGAAGACGAGGTGGGTGTCGGCCACCACCTCGGGCGCGCGGAAGGCCACGCTGGGGGTCGACAGGCCCGTCAGCGCCACCGGCGGCCCCAGCACCTGCACCCACGCGTAGGTGAGCATCGCGCCGCCCGGGTCCACGCCGGTCGCGGTGAGCACCACGTCGGCGCCCTCGTCGACCTCGCGGCTGGGCTCGAGGCTGACGGTCGGCGGCAGCTCCTCGGGCGAGACCACCACCCGGGCCTGCACCGGCGCCGAGCGGGCGCGCCCGTCGAAGGCCACCAGCGTGAAGACCAGCGCCGTCGGCGCGTCGACCCGCGGGGCCACGAAGTGGTCGCCTTCGAGCGTCACCATCGGGCCCGAGGCCTGGCTCCACTGCAGCGTCACCGCGTCACCGTCCTCGTCGGTGGCCGAGCCCAGCAGCTGCACCTGCTGGCCGGCGTGCACGCTCTGGTCCGCCCCCGGCACGGCCACCGGCGCGTGGTTGGTGCACGCGTTGGGGTCGACGTCGAGCAGCGGGAAGGGCTGCTCGGCGAGGCCGGTGAAGGTGATGTCGTCGACCTCCCAGCCGCGCACCGCGGCGGCGTCGTCGCTGCCGATGCGGAAGCGCAGGCGCACCGTCTTGCCCGCGAAGTTGGGGCCCAGGTCGATGGTCACCGGCTCGAACGCCGGGTACGTGGCGCTGCGGCCGACGAAGGCCTTGCGCCCGCGCAGCGGGTTCGAGCCCTGGCTGGTGAGCGTGCCCGGGTACAGCGTCACCCCGATGTCGCTCCAGGTGGCGCCGTCGTCGGTCGACAGCTCGATGACGCCGCCGTCGTAGTACTCCTGCGGGCTGCCTTCGAAGTCGTAGCGGTGCTGGAAGCTGACCGACAGCCGCGCGGCCGAGCCCACCACCAGCGGAGGCGAGGTGAGCCAGGTGTCGGCGGGCGACGCGGGATCCGGGCCGAACCAGGTGTGGTTGCCGGTGTCGCTCTCGAAGCGGCGCCAGTCGCTGCCGGTGTTGCCGTTGGGGTTGTGCCCCGGCTTCCACAGCGAGGTGGGCGACTCGACGTCGTCGACCGCCGAGCCCTTGGTCTTGAGGTCGTAGTTCACCCGGAAGCGGCCCGGCAGCTTCACCGGCCCCGGGGTGGCGAGCGTGGGGTCGTCGAGCGAGAGGTCGACGGCCAGCGGCTGCGCGCCCGTCATGCCGTCGAGCGCCACGTCGAAGCTCACCGTGCCCACCGCGAAGGGGGCGAGCGCGGCGAAGGTGCGGGTGGGCCCGCCCTGCACCGTGAAGGCGCCCTGCTGCGAGGTGAGCGTGGCGGCGGTCTGGGTCAGCGTGCCGGTGCCGATGTTCTTGATCTTCACCGTGAGCTTGCCCTGCTCGCCGTTGTCGAGCACGCCGTCGTGGTCGCAGCTGTGGCGCGAGTCGTCGAGCGTCACCGAGACGACCTGGAAGTCGTTGCCGGTGAGGAAGCTCTCCACCACGCCGCTGTTGGTGCGGGAGTCGCGGTCCGGCGCCACGGCGCGCATGCCCAGGCCGCGGCGGGCGAAGGCGGCAGAGAACAGCGCGAAGTCCTGCATGTCGCGCGCGCTGGCGGCGGCGAGGAGCGCGTCGCGGGCGTCGACGAAGGTCGGCATCACCGCGGTGATCTTGTACGCGGCCACCAGGTAGCTGCGCATGCGGTCGCGCGCCTGCTCGAAGGTGTACCGGGGGTCGTTGAGGAGCGCCGCGTAGACTTCCCACAGCATCGACGCCCACACCTCGCCGGTGGCGTGCGCTTCCGAGTTGCCGTTGCCGCTGGTGCCGTACGACGTGGGCACCCCGGTGGGCAGCTTCACCCCTTCCTCGATGTGCTTGAAGGTGAGCGCGTTCCTGGTGAAGTCGGTGGAGTACGGCAGCCGGCGGATGCCCCAGTAGAAGCCCTGGGGGTCGGTGCCCGCGCTGGTGTACGCCGCCAGCGCGTAGACGCCCGAGTAGTGGGCGTTGGCGGCGAGCGCCGCGTCGGCGCCCTTCACCACCAGCAGCATGGCGTGGAAGTCGGCCCAGCCTTCGCCCATGCCGAACGCCTGGGCGTTCGACAGGCCGTTGCCGTCGCCGATGAGGCGGTTCGAGATGTAGTGGCCCCACTCGTGCGCCACGATGGTGTTGTCGATGGTGCCGTCGCGGTCGATGACCGTGGTGCGCTTGAGCGCGCCGGTGACCGGGCCCATGGCGATGATGCTCTTGAGCGAGCTGCCGTCGCTGCGGCCGAGCGAGAGCACGGGAATGGTGACCACCGTGGAGCTCGCGGGGAGCTCGATGGCGCCGCCGCCCTGGTTGTTGGCGATCAGCACGCCGATGGCGCCGTTGTTCTGCGCGTTGAGCGCCTTCTCCGCGAAGGTGCACAGGCCGCGATCGACGAGCGCGATCTTCCCCGCCACGGACGAGACGAACGAGGCGCTGCACCCGTCGGAGGTGGTGGAGCCGTTGGCGGTCTCCCCGTCGTCGACGAGCACGATCTCTCCGCTGACGTTGAACAGCTGGGGCCCGAAGCCGGCGCCGCCGGCGGTCACCGTGGCGTGGGTCGGCGACAGGAGCTCGAGCACCTTCCCCCGGCCGCCGTCGAACACGTACATCTGCATGCGCGGGCGCGCGCCGTCGCTGGGCGTCGACATGTCGGCGTTGTTGCGGCCGGAGTTGTCCTGGCCTTCGGCGCGGAGCGGATCGTTGCCCAGCCCGCCGCGCCCGTAGTTGTCCTGCTGGGCGTTGCCGGCGGCCTCGTCGAAGCCGACGTCGTAGTACCAGTCGTGAAAGAAGTTCACGTCGTAGAAGATCTGCGTCACCGCGGCCATGCGCTGGTCGGCGGAGTCGCCCGGGTTCTTGGTGAGGTCGTAGACGCGGTCGAACGCCAGCGCGGCGGTGGTGGTGGCGCGCACGTCGCCGCTGCTGAAGCCGTCGGGGGCCGCGACGTCGGCGTACGCGGAGGCGTTGTTGCCCTGGGTGGTGCTCGCCGAGGGGGCGAGCCAGGGGTCGTTGGTGCTGATGGGGCCGTGGTCGAGCGTCACCAGCTCGGGGGCGACGAACGGGGGCGTGAAGCCGTTGGGCGTGCCGGTGGGGTGCGGCGACGGATCGTTCCCCTGCGGCCCGTCGTACGGCTCGTGAAGCCCGGTGGTGCTCGCCCACACCCGGTAGGCGTAGGAATCGGCCGCGGTGAGGTCCTTGCGGTACAGCAGCGTGCCGTCGACCGCCGAGACCACGTACGAGAAGTAGTCGCTGGTGGTGGCCTCCGCGTCTCCGACCTCGAGCTCCACGTAGAAGCCCGGCACCAGCCCCGTCTCACCCGGGAAGTAGACCTTCCGGGTGCGCGCCGGGGTCGACTGGCCCTGGAGCGCGAAGAGCCGGTAGTGGCCGGGCATCTCCTTCGCCGGCCCCAGCGCCGACGGCTCGAGGCCGCGCCCGGTGAGATCCTCGTACGCGCGGGCGATGACCTGCTCCTCGGCGAGGCGGAACTCGCCGCGCACCTTGGTCTGAGGGGTGAGGAAGCCCGACAGCGCCACCGGCTGCAGGCGCTGGTCGAGCACCACCTTGAGCTCGTCGCGGAAGACCGGCAGGCCCTGCACTTCCTGGCCGAAGCGCACCACCACCGCGCCGTAGCCGAGGTCGTGCACGTGCTGGACCTTGGCCTCGCCGAGCCGCTGCGGCGCCGCCCGGTACAGCGGTGCGTAGGCGACGAGCGCGCGGCGGGCCGCTTCCTCGGGGGTGAGCCCCATCGCGCGCAGATCGGCCGCGTGCTCCACGCGCTCCGGCCAGAAGAAGGTCGGCACGCCGAGGCGAGGCTCGACCGAGGAGACGCGGCCTCGTTCCACCAGCGCGCGCGCGGAAGCGTCGAGCTCCCGCGCCTCCACCAGGGGAACGGACGACCGGCTCTCCAGGAAGGCGTCGATGCGGCCGGCCGGCGCTGCGAGCGCCACCGAGCCTGCGAGAACCGACGCCCACACCACGACGGACGACGACGGGCTCACCATGAACTGCTCCGCCTGCAGTCGCCATCCTCGGCCAGGAGGTGAAACTGCCAGGCGGGGCGCGCCATACTCCCGTCAGTCCGCGCACTCCAGATAAATCTGCAACGAAATCATGGCCTTGGGTGGCAGTTTTCTAACGAGCGGGCGAGCAGATCTTACCGGGCGGCGGCGCGTCATGGCCTCGTTGCGCGGTGTTGGAAGTTGGCGCGGGCCCTGCGCACCAGGGCGTACACTGGAGCCTCTCACGTGAATTCGTTGGGGCCGTACGAGCTGGTGCGCAGGCTGGGCGCGGGCGCGACGGCCGAGGTGTACCTGGCGACCGGCCCCAGCGCGCGCGGCGGCGAGCTGGTGGCGATCAAGGTGCTCCTGCAGCACCTCTGCGAGGACGAGAAGGCCAAGGCCGCTTTCCTCACCGAGGGTCGCACCTCGCTGCGGCTGCAGCACGTGAACGTGGCGGAGGTCTTCGAGGTGGGGGAGGCCGACGGCCGCCCCTTCCTGGCGATGGAATTCGTGCGCGGCTGGGCGGTGAGCACGCTGCTCAAGAAGCTGAAAGCCGCGGGCCAGAAGCTGACCGTCGACGAGGCCTGCGAGGCGGTGCGGCAGGCGGCGCTGGGGCTCCACCACGCGCACGAGCTCAAGGGCGACGACGGCGCGCCGCTGGGCCTGGTGCACCGCGACGTCTCGCCGCAGAACCTCATCGTCTCCGACGACGGCGTGGTGAAGGTGGTGGACTTCGGGCTGGCCAAGGCGACCGCCCAGCAGCTCACCGTCACCCGCGGCATCAAGGGCAAGCTGCGCTACCTGCCCCCGGAACAGCTGCGCGGCGAGGCGCTCGACCGGCGCGCCGACGTCTTCGCCCTGGGCGCGGTGCTCTGGGAGCTGGTCTGCGGGCAGGCGCTCTACCCCGGCCAGAGCGAGGCCGAGGTGTTCCAGCAGGCGGCCTTCAACCCACAGCCGCACCCCGACGAGGTGGCCAAGGGCCTCTCGCGCGCGCTGGTCGACGTGCTGGTGAAGGCGGTCGACCGCGAGCTGTCGCGGCGCACGCCGACCGCGCTCGAGCTCGCCCAGCAGCTCAAGCCGCTGTCGCAGGGCGCGGCCTCGGCCCAGCGTCTGGGGCAGAAGGTGCTGTCGTTCGGCGACCCCCTGCCCCGCACCGTGGCCGAGGCGAAGGGCGAGCTCGGCCAGCGCCGGCGCCCGTCGCTGCCGGGCGTCTCTTCGCCGCCGCCGGAGCCTGCCGCCCGCACTCAGGACGGCACCGCCACCGCGCTGAGCCTCACCTCGCTGGAGCCGGAGCCGGTGTCGTCGCCGCACAACGAGCGCACGGTGCTCGACGGGGCCGGGCTGGTGGCGCAGGTGGCGGCGGAGCTCGAGGCCACCCGCAACGAGCCGCTCACCATGCCCATGGTGGCGCCGGTGCCGGCACCCGCCGACGGGCCGCGGCGGCCGATCACCGACCCCACGATTCCCATGGCGCCGCTCAAGCGGGAGCTGCTGGTGGCGCACCCGCTGGTGAGCGGCGCCAAGCACCCGGCGGCGGAGCTCCCCCAGGAAGCGACCTCGGTGAGCGGCATCGCGGTGCCGGAGCCGCTGCCCGAGCGCAGCCGGGCCACCCTAGGGCCTGACGCCTCGGTGGCCATGGAGACGGTGGCCGACCTGCTCGACACCGCCTTCGACGGCGAGCCGGCGCGCAAGCCGCTGCGGCTCAACCCCTGGGTGGTGGTGGGGGCGGGCCTCGTGCTGTTCCTCCTCGCGGTGCTGGTGGGCCGGCTCATCGGCCCCGGCGACGAGGCGAAGGTCACCGAGCTGCCCATCGACCCGGTGCTGCGGCTGAAGCCGAAGGAAGTGGCCGCCGCGCCCGGCGGGGGCCCCGCCGCCGTGAAGCCGGTGGCGCGGGGGCAGCTGGTGGTGGAATCGAAGGACCCCGGGGTGATCAGCGAAGGCAGCGTCGACCTGGGCCTCACCGGAGAAACCCTGAGCCTGACCGCGGGAGTGCACGTGCTCAACGTCGACACCCCCGACGGCTCGCTGCACTCGAGGATCCGCGTCACGGTCACCTCCGGCAAGCTGACGCGCGTCCTCGCGGGGCTCAAGCCACGCTGAGCCGGCGGGACAACGCATCGGAAAATACCCGATGTGTTGTAGGCTATTCCTGTGCTGGGCACGGGGGCGCACACCGACGTCGTTCGTTCGCTGAACCGGGCCGAGGAGCACGCCCCGGGGCTGTGGCTCCTGCGCTTCGCGTCGGTGGCCTCCACGGTGGCCGAGCACTGCGGGCCGCTGGTGCCGCCCCTGGTGAACGCCTCGAAGCGTGGGCCGCTGGTGGTCATCGCCCTGGTGCCGCCCGAGCTGCGCATGGTGGACCCGTCGATGGCGCCGTTCTGGCTCGACGTCTTCGTCAACCGCGGCGTGCGCGTGGACGCCATCGGGGTGGTGACGTCGTCCTTGGCGGTGAAGGTGGTGGTGAGCGCCTTTCACACCATGATGAAGCTGCGGGAAAAGCCGATCCAGGCGAAGACGTTCAAGACCGAAGCCGAGGCGGTCGCCTGGGGCGCCTTGCTGGTCGTGCCCCGCTCCGCTCAGTAGCCGAGGCGCTTGAGCGCCTGCTCGCAGGCGAGCTCCAGGCGCGACGCGTTGAGGAAGAAGCTGGTCATGCGCGCCTTGCGGTTCTTGAGCGCCAGGTGGGCGCGGCGGAACTCGCTGGCGGCATCTGCGTTGAGGCCCTTCTCTTCCAGCAGCACGCCGAGCAGGTAGCGCGCCGGCACCAGGTCGGGCGCGAGGTAGAGCGACTGGCGCAGCC
This sequence comes from Myxococcaceae bacterium, assembly GCA_019694595.1. GTDB lineage: Bacteria > Myxococcota > Myxococcia > Myxococcales > Myxococcaceae > JAIBBQ01. Next base: position 209 of record JAIBBQ010000281.1, on the reverse strand, counting down.
CGGCTTCCGTCGCGGCCTCGCTCTGCCCCATCGCCGCCCCGTCGAGCGTGCGGTGGAAGAGCTCCACGCCGTCGCCCACCGGGTCGTCGGGGGCCTTGGCCTCGCTGGGCCGCAGGGCCTTGAAGTCGTCGAAGGTGGTGGTGCGTTTGACGCCTTCGACGGGCGGCCTCGACGGCGCGGGGGCCGGGGCTGCGCCCGCCGCCGAGGGC
>JAIBBQ010000052.1 GCA_019694595.1 Myxococcaceae bacterium | reverse complement strand
CCCGCTGGGCGATGACCGCCGGCGCCGGGGCCGTGGTGCTCGCCGCCGCGCTCTTCGGCTGGTGGTCCCAGGGGCCGGCGAGCGCTCCCGCGACGGCGCCGGCCGCGCCGGCCGCCACCGTCGAGGCCGCTCCCGTCGTCGCGGCAGAAGAAGTGGCCCGCCCGGCCGACGGGCAGGCCCAGGTGCAGATCGAGGCCATCAACGTGCTCGGCGGCTCCGAGCCGGGCCAGCGCGCGGCTCCCGGCAGCGCGCACAAGAAGGCCACGCCCGCTCCCGCGGCGCCCCAGCCCGCCAAGAAGAAGAAGCGCTAGGCCGTGCGGCGCAGCATGTTGCGCAGGCGGCCCTTGGTCGGCCGCGCCTTCGCCGCGCTCCGCCGCGACAGCTCCGCCGCCACCAGCAGCACCAGCTTCTCGTCGGACAGGTGCTCGGGCTTGTAGAGGTCGTGCGCCTCGATGAGCCGGCCGGCGAGCGCGGCGAAGAGCGACAGCCGCGCCTCCATGCCGAGCTCCTCGCGGCGCAGCGCCGCCGAGTAGATGAGCGCCTCTTCCTCGGCGGAGATGCGCGCCACCCGCTGGCGGAACAAGGGGTCCTCGAGCAGCGCCGCCTGCGCCGCGTCGGTCGCCAGCCCCGACGGCACGGTGAGCTTGCGCTCCCGCACCACGATGGTGCCCGCGACGAGGTCGCCCAGCCGCTGGTGCGACTCGGTGAAGAGCGCCGCCGCCCCGCCCACCCCGTACATCAGGGGGAGCCGGTCCACCGGGCGCACCAGGTTGCGGATCACCGCCTGCAGCCAGGTGATGCGCACGCCGGACTCCTGCAGCACCCGCAGGCCGAGCGCGCGCTTGCCGATGGTCTGCCCCGACCACGCCGCCTCGAGCACGATGCCGTAGCCCCAGTCGATGAGGAACCAGATGGTGAGCCCGAGCGCCGCGCCGAAGCCGGGGAAGGCGATGAAGGCCACCGACACCGCGGTGATGACGATGGTGGCCAGCATCATGGTCACCAGCGTGTCGAGCATCCACGCCAGGAAGCGACTGAAGAGGCCCGCGATGACGAAGTTGAACTCCACGTACTCGGGGGTCAGCACCCTGTGGCTGCCGTCGAGGAGTGCGCGTGAGTTCGCCATGCCGGGCCGCCGACTCTAGCCCTACACTGTGCCCATGGAGATCGCCCACTTCGTCGATCAGCGCCGGCCCCGCTGGGTGGCCCTCGAGCTGCTCCTGCAGAAGGCGGAGACCCAGGGGCTCACCGTGCTCGCGCTGGAAGAGGCCCGGGAGCTGTCGCGGCTGTACCGCAGCGCCTCGTCGGACCTGCTCCAGGTCCGCGCCCGGGGCGGCGCCGCCGAGGTGTCGGAGTACCTCAACGATCTCGTGGGCCGCGCCTACGCGCTCACCTACCCGGGCCAAAGGCTGCGCCCGCGCGCGATCCTCGCCTTCGTCACCCGCGGCTTCCCGGCGCTGATGCGCAAGGAGATGCGCGCCTACGCCGCGAGCGTGCTCATCACCTTCGGGGGCTTCGCCTTCGGGTGGATCGGCATGGAGATGGACCCCGAGGCCGCCCCGTACCTGATGCCGTCGCAGCACCAGGAACTCGACCCGGTGAAGCGCGCCGCCGACGAGGCCAAGAAGGACTCCGCGTCCACCCAGGAGCAGGCCGCGTTCGCCAGCTTCCTCTACACCCACAACATCCAGGTCGCGTTCCTCGCCTTCGCCCTGGGCATCACCGCCGGCATCGGCACCGCCATCATGCTCTTCGGCAACGGGCTGCTGCTGGGCTCGCTCGCCTGGGCCTACGCGTCCAAGGGGCTCACCGGGTGGTTCTGGGCGTGGATCCTCCCCCACGGCATTCCCGAGCTCTCCGCGATCTGCATCGCCGGCGCCGCCGGGTTCGTCATCGCCCGCGGGCTCGCGGCGCCCAAGGGGCTCTCGCGTCGCCAGGCGCTGCGCAAGGAAGGCATCACCGCGGTGAAGCTGCTCCTGGGCACCCTGGCGCTCTTCGTGCTCGCCGGCCTCATCGAAGGCACGGTGTCGCAGATTCACCCGCCCAGGCTCTCGGTGGCCTTCAAGATCACCTTCGCCCTGGTGGTGGGCACCGGCGTCTACCTCTACCTGCTGTCCGGTTACGCCCAGCGCGGCGAGGCCCAGCGGGCCTGACCACCTCGCCGGTCAATGCGGGTGCGGCGCCGCGAGGGCGCCGATCAGCCCGAGCAGGTTCAACACCAGCTGGATGCCGCCCAGCACGATGCCCGCGATGGCGAGCGGCTTGCCCGGCTGCTCCGGGGTGGCCGCGTTGATCTGCTTCAGCGCGGCGATGCCACAGCCCAGCGCCACCGCCGGCGAGACCAGCGGAATGCAGCACAGCACGCCGAACACCAGCGAGGTGATGGCCAGCGGGTTGGTCGAGGCGCCGGAAGCACCCTGGGCGAGCGGCCGGACCGGGGCCTGGCGGGCGCCCGGCGAGGCGACCGCGCTCAGCACCGCGGGCCGCACCTCGGGCTTGTCCGGCGTCAGCGCCGGCGGCACGTCGCCCGACGGCTTGCCCGGCGAGAGGCCCTGGCTCACCTCGAAGGTCACCGCGCAGGCCACGCAGGTGACCCGTGCGCCCTTGGCCTCGTTGGGCGTGCCGCAGCTCGGACAGTAGATGGTGCTCACAGGGTCCCCCGGGCCTTGATCTCGAGATACGTGTTCACCGCCGCCAGCGAGAGCGCGTCGGGGTCCACGTCGAGCAGGCGCACGCCGTGCTGGCTGATCTTCCGCTTCAGGCTCTCGCGCTCGAGCAAGAGCTCGCTCGCCACCGCGTGCTGGTAGGCGAGCTCCGCGTCGCCGGGGTTGGACTCGAGCAGCTGCGCCAGCGCGACGTCCTTCACCGACAGGCAGACCGGCACGTGGCGCTTCGCCAGCCGCCGCATCGGCTCGATCATGGTGCTCGCCTGGTCCTCGTCGAGGAAGTCGGTGAAGACCGCCAGCATGCTCCGGCGCAGCAGCCGCACGTCGAGCTCCTTGAAGAGCGCGACGTAGTCCACGTAGGTCAGGTGCGGCTTCGCGGAATAGAGCGTGTCGACGATCTTGCGGTACTGCGCGCGGCCCGCCGCCGGCGCCACGAAGGACTTCACCCCGTCGGCGAAGACCACCAGGCCCACGCGGTCGCCGTTGCGCACCGCCACGAAGGCCAGGAAGAGCGCCGCGTTCACCGCGTGGTCGAGCTTGGTGAGCCCCGCCGCCTGGGCGGCCATCGAGCGGCCGGCGTCGACGCCGATGAGCACCGTCTGGCAACGCTCCGACTCCATCACCCGCGTCACCGGCTTGCCGCGCCGGGCGGTCGCCTTCCAGTCCACGTCGCGCAGGGTGTCGCCCTGGGCGTAGTCGCGCAGACGGGAGAACTCCGAGCCCCGGCCGTCGCGGCGCAGCTGCCGCAGGCCCAGGTTCACCAGGTCGAGCGCCGCGTCCGACAGCAGCAGCCGGCTCGCCCCGCGCATGTCGGGGAAGACCGAGAGCTTCGCCTGCGCCGGCACCAGCCGCTGCTGCCACGAGAAGCCGAACGGGCCGCGCACCCGCACGTGGAGATCGCCCAGGTCGAAGCGGCCCCGCCGGCTCGGCTGCACCCGGTAGGTGAGCTGGATGCGGCTGCGGCGCGGCAGCAGCCCTTCGAGCTGCTCGGGCGACGGCGCCAGCGCCTCGGGCACGTCGTCGCGCACCTGGAAGCGCACCGCACGGCCGCCGGGGTTCATCACCTCCACCGCGATGTCCACCGGCACGCCCACCTGCAGCCGGGTGGGCAGCACCCGCCACACCTTGAGCCGGGTGCTCCGCGCCAGCCACCAGTCGGCGAAGCCCAGGGCGAGCAGCACCGCGTCCACCGCCAGCACCAGCGGCCACAGCCCGGGCACGAAGCCCGCAGCCATGGTCGGCAGCGCGAGCGCGCAGACCAGCACCCAGAGGCGAGGCGAAGGGACCAACCGCTACCTCGGCACTTCCACCGCGGCGACCACTTCCTTGAGCACGTCGGCCGGGGTGGCGCCGTCGAGCTCCGCGTCGGCCGAGAGGAGCAGGCGGTGCTTGAGCACCGGGGCCGCCAGGCCGCGCACGTCGTCGGGCGTCACGAAGCCGCGGCCGCGCAGCGCCGCCACCGCCTTGGAAGCGAGCAGGAGGTGCACCGCCGCCCGGGGGCCCGCGCCCAGGCGGATGCGGGGCGACGAGCGCGTCGCCTGCACCAGCTTGCGCACGTAGTCGAGCACCGCCGGCTCCACCGCGATCTGCGGCAGCGCCTTCTGCGCTTCCAGCACCTGCTCGCGGCTCACCGCCGCCTGCACGCCCGCCCGCGCCAGGTTCCCGGAATCGAAGCCCTGGTGCACCGCCTGCAAGATCTGCCGTTCCTCGTCGTCGTTGGGGTAGCCGACGTCGATCTTGAACAGGAAGCGGTCGAGCTGGGCTTCCGGCAGCGGGTAGGTGCCTTCGGACTCCACCGGGTTCTGGGTGGCGAACACCGTGAAGAGCGGCGAGAGCGGCTGCAGCCGGCCTTCGAGCGACACCGTGCGCTCCTGCATCGCTTCCAGCAGCGCCGACTGCGTCTTCGCCGGCGCGCGGTTGATCTCGTCGGCCAGCAGGAGGTCGGTGAAGATCGGCCCCCGCGTCAGCACGAACTGCTGCGTCTTCAGGTCGAAGATGCTCGTGCCCAGGATGTCCGCGGGCATCAGGTCGGGCGTGAACTGGATGCGCTTGAAGTCGGCGCCGATGCTCATCGCCAGCGCCTTGGCCATCAGCGTCTTGGCCACCCCGGGCACGCCTTCGAGCAGCACGTGGCCGCCCGCGAGGAGCCCGCAGAGCATCAGCTCGAGCGCGTCGTCCTGGCCGACCACCGCACGGCGCACCTCGGCGAGCGAGCGCTCACGCAGGGCGTTGGCGGTCGACACCGCGGCGCTCCCGGGAGCCGGTGGAATCGGGCTCGTCGGACCTGCTGGCACGGAAGGCGTCACGAAGCGGCTCCTTTGGACTGCGTCACGGGCGGCGCAGCATGCGTCGCCCCTCTGGCTTTCGAAAGCCTCTTGGCGTGGGCCAGCCGGCGGAGGTGTGCGGCTTCCTTCGCCACCTCCAGCACCTCGCGGTCGGTGTCCGCGTCGGCGGCCAGCACCGTCACCCGGTCGAGCGCCTGGGCGAGCTCCGGCCGGGCGCGGCGGGCGAGCGCGGTGGACACCTCGCCCGGCGTGGCGCGCGCGCGGGCCCCGGCGAGCGGCGCCAGCTCCGCGCACAGCTCGCGCACGATGCTCTGCGCGGCGTGCGCCCCGTGCTTGCCTTCGCGGTACAGGCGGCTGGTCGCCAGCAGCACGTCGGTGCCACCCACCCGCGCTTCCTCGTGCGGAGGCTGGGGCCGGCCGAAGCGCCGCAGCGCCGCCGCCCACAGGCAGACCCCCAGCACCAGCTGGGCGATGGCGAACTGCAGCCCGTAGCGCGCCGCGAAGTCCGCCACCGAGCGCTCGTCGTCGAAGCCGTGGTGGTGCTCGTCGAAGGCCAGCTTCCCGGTCTTCGACGCGGCGCGGGCCAGCGAGCGCCAGAAGAGCGCGTTGTCCGCCCGGGCCAGCGCCTTGTTCATCGCCAGCTCGGGGGCGCCGATGACGATCGCCGTGCCTTGCCCGTAGTGGACGAGCCCGGCCACCGCCTCGCCCAGCCGATCGTCGACCAGCAGCGGCACCGCGCCCGGCGGCAGCCCGAGGAAGGCCTGCACCTTCGCTTCCACCTTCTCCACCCCGGCGACGTGCGGAGCGGGCTGCGCCGGCACCAGGGTGCGCATGCCCAGCGCAGGGTCGGCCCTCCACAGCTCGATCTGCAGCGCCTGGAGCAGGGCGTGGTCGCGGTGGCCCCAGGGCACGTAGATCAGCGTGCCCCCTTCGCGGACGTGGTCCAGCAGGCGCTCGCGCTCCTTCGACGTCGCCGCCTGGGCGAGCATCACGTTGGCGCCGCGGTGCTGCACGTCCTTCTCCGGGTCCTCGTCGACCGTCGGCTCGTCGTCGTCGGGGGCGGAGAACCCACCGTCGAGCTGCAGCCCGAAGAGCCCCACCTTGCCGCGGTGCGAGTCGCGGAAGTCGACGCCCAGGAGCACCGGCGTGGTGGTCTCGTCGACGATGTCCAGGCTGGTCTGGGTGCGCGTCACCGGCACCTTCGCGCCCTCGAGCAGCAGGTAGAGCCCGCGGGAGCCGTCGGGCTCGCTGCGGTACGTCGACAGCACGTCGGCGAACGAGCCCCGCGCCGCCCCCTGGAGCACGGTGGTGCCCGCGCCGCCCACCAGCAGCACGAAGCCGATCAGCAGCAGCGGGAAACGGTCACGCACCGGCGCTGGCCTCGACGGCGGCGCTCACCAGGAGCGGCTCGGTGATGCGGCGGAACGTCTTCCACGAGTCGGGGTCGGTCTCCAGGCGGCCGTACCAGGCGAAGTCGAAGCGCCGTGTGAGGTCGCGGAACGGGCCCTTGGTGCTCGTCGCGCCCTTGAAGGCGCGCAGGTAGTCCCAGTTGCTCTTCGCCGGGTCGTAGTCGATGGCCCCGTCGCGGTGCAGCCGAGACAGCAGCGCCAGGTACAGGTGGCGAATGGCTTCCCGGTACTCGCCGCGCGCCGCGAGCTCGTCGGCCAGGCCCGCCCAGGACTCGGGCGGCCGGGTGAGCGCGCTCATCGGGTCGGCCTCCAGCGCCCGCACCCCGGGGCCGCTGCCCCCTTCGTCCTGGCTGCCGTCGTCGCGCTCGCCGCGCAGCCGGGCCACCAGCACCACGATGAGCGCCAGCACCAGGGCGATGGCGAGGGGAATGATGAGGTTGCTCAAGCCCAGGCCACCGGACGGCACCGAGAGCGGCATGTCGGGCGCGTCGGGCCCCTTGAGGCCGCGCAGCCAGCGGGCGAGCGACTTCCAGAGGTCGTCCCACCACTTGGAGAACCAGCCCGGGCCCTCGTCCTGCTCCGGGGCGTCCTTCTCCTTGGGGGTGTCGGTCACCACCTCGAACTCCGGCCGCGCGAGGATCGCCGCCGCCGCCTTGCGCGCCGCCTCGCTCTCCGCGACCGCGTCGGCGTCCGTCTCCTCCATCAGCGCGAGCCCGGGGCCCAGCGTCGCTTCCAGCGTGCGGCACCCGTCGTCGTCGCCCTGGTCGAGCAGCCGCTCCATGCGACTCACGAAGCGGCTCAGCGCCGCGCTCTGGCGCTCCGCCAGGCGGTCCACCTGGCCGAGCCGCTGCGCCATCGCCGGATCCTCGAGCTCGCACTCGTCGATCAGCGCCTCGAGCCGGCCGCGCATCGCGCTGGTCGCCTCGGAGGCCTCGGGGGCACCGGGCGCGTAGACCCCCGACCAGTCGTCGCCCGCGGGCTCGGTGGCCTGGGCCGAAGCCCCCAGCAGCAGCACCAGCGCGCCCGCCACCACGCCGGCCACCCGCCGGGCCCGGGCCGGCAGCTGCTCCACCGCGGCCTTGAGATCGAGCCCTTCCTGCCGCACCCGGCCGTCGACCAGCAGCAGGGCGCCCACCGCCGCCCGCACCGGGTCGAAGATCACGAAGGTGGCCGCCGCGAGCACCGCGACCCAGACCGGGTTGTCGAACGAGGCGAAGCGGTCGACGAAGCTCAGGTTCAGCGCCAGCAGGTTCTTCGCCAGGTACAGCAGCACCTGCATCGCCACGTGGAGGTTGAAGAAGGCGAGCAGCTGCACCACCGCCGTCACGCGGATCACCGCGCCCGTCTGCCGGGTGGGCCCGAGCAGCTTGGCCGACGTCTGGTACACCGCCAGCGCCGCCCCCTGGCCGCGCATGGTGACCGCGTAGGCTGCCGCGTGCGCGCCGAAGAAGATGAAGCCCAGGCCGGCGGTGCACACCAGGAGCAGCGCGTTGAACGCCAGACAGAAGGTGGTGGTGATGATCAGCGACGGCGCCCGCGCGAGCGCCGCCCGCAACGAGCCGTAGGTGGTGGGCTCGGTGTCCGCGAGCAGCAGCGCTTCCGCGTGGTGGCTCGCCGCGCCCATCGCCACCGCGCGCACCAGCCAGGCGCCCACCACCGCGATCACCGGCAGCGTGGCGTCGTGGTGGCGGCGCAGCGCCTCGGCCAGCGCGAAGACCGCCCAGAGCAGCAACGCGCCCGCGGGCAGGGTGAGCGCCCACAGCCCGCCGGTGCGCGCGCACAGCCGCAGCGCCGCGTCGTAGAGCGAGACCACCCCCCGGGGCTTGAGCTCGATGGCCTCGACCGCCATGGGGAGAGATTCTCAGATGCAGGCCCCGGGCGCCCGCGTTGATTTTTCGCCCGGCCGGCGCGGTCAGGGCAGGGCGGTGAGCGCCGAGAGCGCGTCGCGATCGACCGCCGTGGCCGAGGCGAACGGGCGCGTGGTGGCCGCCACCGCCGCCGCCGCCGCCGGACCTTCCAGGAGCGAGAGCGCCAGCGCGGCGAGCAGCCCGGCGTCGCTGCGCGCGGTGTCCGCGAAGGACCGCTCCGCCAGCACCAGCAGCAACAGCGGGATCGCCTCGCGCCGGCCTTGCAAGGCGAGCAGCACCGCGGCCTGCACCCGCTCCCAGTCACTCGCCTGCTCGTCGGTGATCGCGACCAGCGCGGCCACCGGGTCTCGCTCCAGGGCGAACGGCTTGAGCCGGGCGCGCACGTGGCGGACCGCCTCCGCCCGGGTCATCGGTTGGCGGCGCGCACCGCCAGCTCGAGCACGCCCCACAGCACCGCCGCGCACAGCACGGCGAGCATCAGGTTGGCCGCGCTGAAGTCGTTGCGCCCCTTGAGCGTGGTGGCGGCCTTGAGCCGCTTCGCCAGGCACTGCGCGCACCGGTTGATGCCTTCGAACTGGGTGGTGCACTCGGTGCAGATGACGTGGCGGCACTCCACGCAGATGCCGATGCCGGCCCGCTGCGGGTGGTAGTGACACCGGCCTGACCCCGTCATCGCACCCGCTCCTTTCGACTACAGCTCGTCGAGGAACTCGTCGTTGTAGGTGTAGCGGCCGAGGCGCTTCACCAGGGCCTCCATCGCCTCCACCGGCTTCACCGAGAAGAGCATCTGCCGCAGCTTCTTCACCTTCTCGTATTCCTTGTGGGTGAAGAGCTTCTCTTCCTTGCGCGTTCCCGACTGGGGAATGTTGATCGCCGGCCACACGCGCTTCTCGGCGAGCAAGCGGTCGAGGGTCACCTCGGAGTTCCCGGTGCCCTTGAACTCCTCGAAGATGACCTCGTCCATGCGGCTGCCGGTGTCGATGAGCGCGGTGCCGATGACGGTGAGCGAGCCGGCTTCCTCGGTGGCGCGGGCGGCGCCGAACAGGCGCTTGGGGCGCTCCAGCGCGCGGGAATCGACGCCGCCGGTCATGGTGCGGCCCGACGACTCGACTTCCTTGTTGTAGGCGCGCGCCAGGCGGGTGATCGAGTCGAGCAGGACGACCACGTCCTTGCCGGACTCCACCAGGCGCCGCGCGCGCTCGAAGGCGAGCTCGGCCACCTTGAGGTGGTCGGGCGTGGGGCGGTCGGAGCTCGAGGCGATCACCTCGGCCTTGATGCCGCGCCGCATGTCGGTGACCTCTTCCGGCCGCTCGTCGATCAGCACCACCATGAGGTGAATCTCGGGGTGGTTCTCGATGATCGCCTGGGCGATCTTCTGCAGCATGATCGTCTTGCCGGTCTTCGGCGGCGCGGTGATCAGCGCGCGCTGCCCCTTGCCCAGCGGCGCGATGAGGTCGAGCACGCGGGTGAGGTACTCCTTGGGCTGGTGCTCCAGCTTGATGCGATCGACCGGGTCGATCGACGTCAGGTCCTGGAAGTGCGCCAGCCGGGTCGCCGCGTCCACCGGGTTGCCGTCGACGGTGTCGATGCGCTGGATGGTGCCCTTGAAGCCGCGCATCTGCGCCTGCGCGGTCAGGTACTGGCCGGGCCGCAGCCGCAGCTTCTGCACCAGGTTCTTGGGGAGCTCGGGGTCCTCGGGCGAGGCGAGCAGGTTCTTCTTCAGCTGCCGAAGGAACGCGTTGGGACCCTTGACCTCGGTGTCCAGCACGCCTTCCACCGCCGACACCGGCGCCGCCGGCGCGGGCTGACCGGGCACCACCGGGCCCTGGGCCTGGCGCTGCTGGTTCACCAGCTGCTGCTGCGCGATGCGCTGCTGGTACTGCTGCACTTCCTGCGGCGTCAGGAAGACCTGCACCTGCTGCCCGTCGGGCTGCGTGACCATGCGGTACGCCTGGCCTTCGGGGTTGAAGAAGACCGGGTTGCCCTTGCGACGGCGCCGCCGCCGCTTCTTGCGGCCCTGGCCGTGGCCCGGGAAACCGCCCTGGCCTGGCTGCCCACCCTGGCCGCCCGGACCGCCGGGACCCTGCTGCCCCGGACCCGCGTTGGGCGCCGCGTCGTCACCGCCGTCGTCGCCACCATCGTCGCCGCCGTCGTCACCACCGTCGTCGCCAGCCTCCGGCGGATCGGGGGGATCGGTGGGGTCGAGGTCGAGCGTCTCGTCGAAAGTCATGCTGCATGCGTGGCGAGCAGGGGGCCCTGTCGCGGTACGCCTCCGTTGCTGGGGCAGGAACCAAAAGGCGGGGTCAGTGCGACCGAACCACCCGGTTCCTGGACCCGTCCGGGCCTTTCCAAAGGGCCAAGCGAACGAGCAGGTCGGTCTGTAGCGCCGCCGGGGTCGCCCTGGCCAGCCTTTTCCACCTGAATTTCCGAGCGCCCAGGCCCGTCAGGCGCCGCTTGCCATTCCCCCGCCGGAACCACAAAGAGGCACCCACCGATGCCCTCCACGCCCCCCATCGCCCAGTACGTCGCCGGCCAGGAGTCCCTCGCGGTGTTCGAGGACGGCTTCTCGCTGCGCCAGGGGGCCTTGAGCTTCGAGGGTGGGTTCGACGACCTCCAGGCCGTCACCTTCTCCAACGTGCGCCTCAAGGTGCAGGGCGCCCACGTCAGCGACGTGGTGCACCTGACGCTCACGCTGCGCGACGGCCGCGTCTTCAAGACCAGCACCTACAAGCAGGAGTCGCGCACCACCTGCCTCACCCTGGTGGCGCGTTCGGGGCCGGCGCTGGCGGCGCGGGCGCTCGCCGCGTTCCGCCGGGGCGAGGCGCTCGACTTCGGCGCGGTGAAGCTCGAGAACGGCGAGCTGCGGTGGAAGACGATCTTCGGCGCCAAGGTGCTGCCGCTGGCCGAGCTCGCCGCGTTCGACGTGCGCGATGGCGCCCTGATGGTCGATCGCGACCCCGAGTCCCCGCACCTGGTCGGCAAGTGGAGCGTGGGCGCCATCACCAACCTCGCTGGCCTCACCGCGGTGCTCGCCCACGAGCGCCCCGAGGCCGACCTGTCGATCGACGCCAACCGCGAGCAGGTGAAGGCCAAGGCGGGCCAGTGGTTCTTCAGCAAGGCCACCGCCGCCACCCACTACCCGGGCGGCCCGACCGCGCGGACCCGCCTGGCGATCCTCTTCGCGCTGCCCGGGCTCGCGCTGCTGGCGCTCGTCGTCTACGCGCTGGTGAGCCTGCCTTCCGCGCTGAAGCTCAACGGCCTGCAGCAGGACTTCAACGCCCGCTTCGAGAAGCTCGTGGCCCAGGCCAAGGCGGTGCCGCCGGGCGGCGGCGAGCAACCCCTCTCCGCCGCGTGCGCCGGCAAGCTCGAGGCCGGAGCGCCCGGCAGCCTGGTGGTCTGGTTCGGCCCCCTGCGCGAGGAGTGGAAGTCGAAGCTCTACTCGTACAACCCCGACGTGCCCATCGAGACGCTGGTGGGGCTCGCCGAGAACGGCACCCTCAAGGAAGAGGTCGAGCACGACACCTGGGGGCGCCGTCGCAAGGGCCTGCGCGGTGCGCTCAGCGAGGTCATGTACCACGGCCCCGAGGGGACGGCCCGGGTGGAGGCCGACTTCGCGTGGCAGCACGTGCCGGTCTCCAGCGCGCGGTTCCTCGCCGTGGTGCAGGTGAAGGAGCTCGCCTTCGAGGCGGGCTCGTCGACGCTGTCGAAGCCGGTGAGCGCGCTCTACGACGTCGCCGTGCTGCGCTTGCCCGACGGCGCCACCGTCTGCCGCGGCAGCCTGCCGGTCAACGGCGCGCGGCCGGTGAAGGCCGAGTCCGACTGGAACACCAAGAGCGCCTTCTCCGGCACGCCCTTCCTCGCGCTCTGCGAGGCCGGCGGCTCCGAGCTCTGCGCCGCGGCCGGAAAGCTCGCCGTGCTCGCCGCGGCACCCGCGCCCGAGCCCGCCGTGGTGCCCGCAGCACCCACGCCCGCGCCCACGCCCAAGCCCGCTCCGGCCACCCGGCCGGGGACGCTCAAGAAGCCCATCAAGAAGAAGGGCAAGCGCTGACTACTGCGCCAGCCGCAGCCGGTCGCCCGCCACGTCGATCTTCACGCCCGGCTGCCGCGCCACCCGCTGGGTGATGAGGTCGGCCGCCAGCCCGGTCTTCTGGGTGACCTTGTCGAGCAGCGCCTTCCACGGCACGGAGTGCGAGCCGTCGGCCTCCACCCGGCTGTGGAAGACCAGCTCGGTGAGCACCAGCTCCACCGCGCGCGCCAGCGTCTGCTCCTTGATGAGGGTCGCGGTCTGCGCGTGCAGGTCGAGGAAGCTCGAGGCCACCGCGCGAATGGCGAGCGCGATGAGCGAGGTGCGCTCCATCTCCTCGGTCAGGTAGGTCGCGTCCACCACCGCCAGCGTGGTGTCGATGAGCGCGGTCACCGTCGCGGTCCGCGGCGTGCCGGTGAGCACCGCTGCCTCGCCGAACATCTCGCCCGGGCCCATCAGCCGCAGCAGCTGCTTCTTGCCCGCCACCATGCGGTTCGCCTGGCAGTGCCCGTCGAGGATCACGTAGGCGCAGTCGCCCACGTCGCCTTCCTGGATGATCACCTCGCCGGCCTGGTACCGCTTCTCCGGCAGCCGCGCGGTGCCCTTGATGAAGTCTTCGAGGTCGCTCTTGAAGTCGGCCACCGTCTGGTAGCGGTCGGCCGGATTGGGCTCCAGCGCCCGCTTGGCCATGGTCACCAGGCGGCCGGGCATCAGCTGCCCTGCGCGCGCGAAGAGCGTGGGCGAGGTCCACTCCGCCTTCTCCGCGAGCTTCACCGTGGCCTCGGCGGTGTTCGCCACGTACGGCGGCCGCCCCGCGAGCATCCGGTAGAGGATGCCGCCCAGCTGGAAGATGTCGGTGCGCTCGTCGAGCGCGTGGTTCTTGCCCCGGGCCTGCTCGGGCGCCATGTACGCCGGGGTGCCGATCGCCGCGCCGTGGTCGTCCTTCTCGCTCGGCAGGTCGGCCTTGCGCATCGCCAGGCCCCAGTCGACGACGTAGATCTGCCCGAAGTCGCCCACCATCACGTTGGTCGGCTTGAGGTCGCAGTGGATGATGCCCTTGGAGTGCGCGTACGCCATGGCGTCGCACACCCGGACCAGCACCTCGAGCGCGCGGAAGAGCGTCTCGTTGGGCGCCACCTGGCCGTCGACCAGCAGCTGCTGCAGCGTCTGGCCCGACAGCACCTTCATGGTGAAGCAGGTGGTCTTCTTCTTGTCCGCCGCCAGCGCGTAGACGGGGGGGATGTTCGGGTGATCGAGCTGCGCGGTGATGCGCGCCTCTTCCACGAAGCGATCCAGCGCCTGGCTCTCGCTCGCCAGCTCCGGCCGCAGCACCTTGAAGGCCACCTCGCGGCCCAGCGTCTCGTCGCGCACCCGGTAGACGCGCGACATGCCGCCTTTGCCGAGCAGCCCCAGGTCCACGATCTGCCACCCCGCCGGGATCGGCTGGGTCAGCGAGGCCTCGTCGCCCGCCACGGGCTTCTTTCCGATGCCGAACATGGACAGGCTCCTAGCAGGCCCGTCACAGCAGGTGGAAGGCGCAGCCCACCGCCCGGGCGCCGGCACCGTCGGTGTCGTCCCGGTCGCCCACGTGGAGGTGTTCCCCGGGAGTCACCCCGTGCAGCCGTTCCACCTCGGCAAAGAGCGCGCGCGACGGCTTCCAGAAGCCCAGCGAGGCCGCATCGTGGCGGCGCTCGAAGTAGCGGTCGAGCCCCAGCGCCGCGATCTTCCTACGGCAGGGAAAGTCGCTCAGCGCCGCTTGCGCGATGCCCGCCCCGCGCACCGCTTCGAGCAGCGCCAGGGCCTCGCGCCGGGCGCCGATGGTGCGCAGCTGCTCGGCGAGGAACGCGTCCTGCGCCTCGAGCCGCGGCAGGCTGGTGGCGCGCACGTCGGCCAGCACTCGCCCGTCACCCGACCGCTGCGCCTTCACCGCGCGCTGGGTCGAGAGCACCGCCCAGAGCGCACCCAGGTGCTGCAGCCGCAGCGCCCGCCGCCGCAGCACCGCGCGCAGCCGGGCGGCGTCGTAGAGCGTGCCGTCGACGTCCCACGTCACCAGCCGCACGCCTTCGAGGCGCGGCGTCATCGCACGCCCTCGTCCCACAGCCGGGGCGACAGGGGGAGAAACTTGAACTGGTTCTCCCAGGTGCCCACCGCGCTCGGGCCGGCCACCGCGGCGACGAACCGCTGCACGTCGAGCTCCAGGCCTTCGAGCGGCGCCAGCCGGCCGGTCTGCCGCTTCTGCCGGTACTCCCCGTTGACCTCGGCCAGCGCCTCGTCGACCGCGCGCGCCACCTCCGCGGTGGCCGGCCCCTTCGCCTGGCCCACGCGGATGAGCCGGTACCCCGGCGTGGCACCGTCGCGGCCCAGGGTGGGGAAGGCGCACCAGTGGGTGTCGTCGCTCCCCACGCCGAGCCGCGCCCGCGCCAGCGCGTAGGCCGCGGTGAGGTGCTCCGCGGTCAGCTTCTCGCCGGTGAACGAGTAGCTCAGGCCCCGCCGCCGCAGGAAGCGCAGGTCGGGGTGGCCGTCGACGAGCCGGCGGCACTCGAACACGTCGTCGGTCTGGTAGCGGGTGAGCCCGAAGCGGTCGCTCACCACCAGGCCGTACGACTTCCCTGGCTCGAGCTCCCAGGGCGAAAGCAATCGCGGCGGCCCGTCGCCTTCGGGGGCGAACTCGTAGAGCACCCCCGGCGCGCAGGGCAGGTAGGCCACGTCGAACGCCGCGCCTTCGCCCACTGCCACCCCGAGCGTCTCCACCACCTCGGTGGACATCGAGTACATCGGAAGGAAGCGAACCTTCGACTCCGGGAGGTGCCGGCGCGCGCGCTCCAGGAAGGGCCGCACGTAGCCGCCGTCCCAGCACGCGAACACCTCGAGGCCCGGCGCGAGCTCGGTGACCGCCAGCGGCGCCGCCGAGCCGGCCATGCGCTCGAGCCGCGCGCGGGCGCCCAGCGTCGCGGTCTGCCGGAACAGGCGCGCAAGCCCGGGCTCCTCGCCGCGCAGGAAGGCCGCGGCGAGCGCCGACACCCGCGACCACTCGGGCCCCAGCGACTCGAAGAACACCGCCAGCGTCGACGGGTTGGTGGCGTAGAGGAACCCGGGGTTGGACACCGCGAGCAGCCAGGCGCGCGCCGCGGTCTCGCCGTGCCGCGCGCAGGCCTCGGCGAACGCGGCGTCGCGCATCACCCGGTACGGCCCTTCGAGCGCCTCGGGGTAGGTCGGCGCCCGCGTCTCCCGGTTGAGCGCCGAGCTCAGCGAGTCGTCGTCGCCGCGCGGCGCGAGCACGAAGAGGCTCCAGCGCCGGCACCGCGCCGCGCGCATCAGCCGCGCGAAGACGTCGATGAAGAGGAAGCGCGTCAGGATCAGACGGCCCCGCGTGTAGACGAGGCGCTTGGCCGCGCTCGTCGAGCCCGAGGTGGTCACCTCCACCGCGCGGCGGCCGTGGCGCACGCGCGCCCGCTCGAGCGACGGCCCGAGCTCGGCGAAGGTGGCGACCGGCGTCTCGTCGCGCACCTCGAGCTCGGCGCGGAGGGCCCGCTGCGCTTCCCGGAAGCCTTCGAGGCGCATGCGCAGCCGCTGCTCCAGCACCCAGGCGAAGGCCCGGAAGAGCAGGGCGATGAGGCCCAGCAGCGCCTCGTTCAGCCGCTCACGCATGGTCGAGCTCGGCGAACGCTTGGTCCCGGGTGGCCTCGAAGCCCTCGATGAACGCGCGCGCCTCGTCGGGGCTGAAGCGGCCCGCGTCCCAGGTGAAGGTGAGGTGGGTGGTGCCGCGCAGTCCCATCGCCGACATCGAGATGGGGTGCGCCGGCAGCAGGTGGGAGATCAGCGCGACCGAGCTCACCGCGGGCAGTGGCTCCGGCGCCCCGCGGGGCACCAGCCGCTGGAGGTGGGTGAAGAGCGTGGTGCCCATGTCCACGCCGGGCGAGCTCGCCTGCCGCCGCAGGATCCACCGCACCCAGGGCGACGGCAGCAGGAGCAGGCGCTCGGCCCACCGGGGCGTCGCCCACTCGCCATGCTCGCGGCTCCAGGTGAGCTGCTCCCGCACCGCCCTGGCGCGCGCGGCGAAGGTGGTGAACGGCTTCGCGTACACCCGGATGCGGCCCGAGCCGTTGCCGAAGCCCGCGAAGTGATCGACCCGCGCGCCCACCGGCATCCACAGGCCGACCTCGGCGCCGCCGCCGCGCGCGGCGTTCCAGCGCTCCACCGCGGTGAGCGCGATCGCCGCCAGCAGATCGTTCCAGGTGAAGCCGTCGGGCGTCGTCCGCTCCGGCCAGGAGCGCAGCGCCCAGGCTCGCACGCCGGTGCTGCGCGTGACGTCGCCGCCCGCGAGCCGCGACGACGGGCCGGCCGGAGCGTGCACGCTGCGGCGCGCCGGGCGCGGGTGCTCCCGCAGCGTCAGCGCCGCGGGCGCGGCCTGGGCTTCGAGCTGCGCGCGCAGCCAGAGGAAGATGCTCTGCATGTCCGCCTGGGCGTGGTGCAGGCGGGTCACCAGGTGCTCGGCGGCGCCTGACCGCACCAGCAGCTGCGGCGGGGCGCCCCCGTCGCTCAGCCGGAAGGGTTCCGCGAGGAACTGCGCGATGCATGCCTCGAGCGCGCCCTGGGCCGCCTCCGCCACCTGGAGCCGCCGCGGGGCCGCCTCGCCGTCGCGCCACCGGCTCCCGACGAGCCGCTGGGTCGCGCGGGGGTAGGCCGCGTTGGCCCGCGCCGCGCCGGCCTCGAGCTGCTCGGGGCTCAGCCCGCAGCCCTCGGCGAAGTTCAGCACCACCGCGACGTCGGCCGGCGAGGTCGCGCCGTCGACCGCCGCGAAGGCGAGGTCAGCCAGTGACGCCCGCATCGAAGCGACCCACGTCCCGGCGGAAGGTGAGGCTCTGCCAGAGCGTGCCCGGCTCGACGTACCGCAGCATCTCCAGCCAGCTCAGCTTCGGCTTCAGGTGGTGCACCCGGTGCAGCGAAAGGCTGAAGGAAAAGAAGAAGGGGAGGTAGCCGTAATAGTTGTGCGAGCGCTCCTCGTGCGCGCCCGTGCGGTAGCCCTCGTGCGTCTTCATGGCGAAGGGCACCCAGAGCAGGAACGAGTGGATGAAGGCGGCCGTCAAGAGGCCGTAGAGCACCCGCGCCGGACCGACCACCGCCGCGATGCCGCCGTAGATGGCGACGTACGCCACGTACGTGAGCACGTACTCCACCGCCACCGCGCGCGTGACCTTGCCGCGCACGTAGAGCCAGTGGAACCAGCGGTGCGGCATCGCCAGCACCCGGAGCGGGAGCTGCCACTTCTTGCTGCTGTGCAGAAACGCGTCGGGGTCGTCACCTTCGACGTTGGTGTGCGCGTGGTGCGCGTGGTGCGTCTTGGCGAAGGTGATCCACGCGCAGCCCGTGGGCACCAGCGCGAGGCGGCCCCACCACGAGTTCGCGGCCTTGCTGTTGCCCAGGTGGCCGTGGGTCCCCTCGTGCGCGATGGCGCCGGCCACGAAGTGCAGGTACGGCCGCAGCAGCAGATCCCCGAGGATCGCCAGCAGCCCGAGCGGCTTCCAGAAGTAGCTCCAGAGCGCGAGCGAGACCACCAACAGGATCACCACGCGGCTCGCCCAGATGGAATGGCGGCGCTCGAGTCGGTACATCCAGGACGTCGTGGCGGTCACGGTGGCTCCCCGAAGGTTTCCCTACATTGTCGGGAAACCAACCACCAAGTTGCTTTCGAGAAAAACGACGCCGAATCAGCCGGTTACCTCACCGGATCTGGATGTCGTCTTCCATCCGCGCCTGGGCGCGGCCGTCGATGCCCGGCAGCGAGGGCGCCACCGCGCGCAGCAGCCGCTGGGCGGCGGGGCTGGGAGTGCCCGGGGCGGCGGTCTTCTCCAGCACCTCCGCGAGCAGCCCGCCGCCGAGCGCCGCGCCCAGCAGCCCGCCAGACGGGTGGGCGATCACCACCTCCGCGTCGGTGCCCAGCTCGGCGCGCGCGCGCGCGGCCTCCAGCGCCTCGGTGAGGCCGCCCAGGGTGTCGACCAGGCCCTTGGCCTGCGCGTCGGCGCCGCTCCACACCCGGCCGCGGGCCACCGCGTCGATCTGCTCCTTGGTGCGCTTGCGGCTCGCGGCGGCCTCGGTGATGAACGTGTCGTAGAAGTCCTCGACCCACGCCTGCATCGCGGTGCGCTGGGCGTCGCTCCACGGCTCGAAGAACTCGAAGCTGCCCGACAGCGCCGCGCGCCGCAGCACCTCCTGGTGCACCCCGAGCGACTCCGCGAGCGGCTTGAGCCCCGGCTTGATGACGAACACGCCGATGCTGCCGGTCACCGTCGCGCGCTGAGCGAAGATCTGCTCCGCGCCCATCGCCACGTAGTAGCCGCCCGAGGCCGCCACGTCGCCCATGGAGGCGATCACCGGCTTGCGCTTCCGCGCCTCCAGCACCGCCCGGTACATCAGGTCCGACGCGAGCCCGTCGCCGCCCGGCGAGTCCACCCGCAGCACGATCGCCTTCACGTCGGGGTCCGCCACCGCCGCGTCCAGCGAACGGATGAAGGTCTCTGCGCCCGCGCTCGCCATCAGGCCCAGCGGGTCGGCGGAATCGCTGCCCCCGGAGATGGTGCCCAGCACCGGCACGATGGCGATCTTCGGCCGCGACGCCCAGCGCGTGCTGTGGTCGCCGAACGGCGAGTACTGCGGGTTCACCTGCGCCCCGGGCACCAGCTCGCGCAGCTGCTCGTCGAGCTGGGAGGCGCTCACCACGCCGTCGATGAGCCCCAGCGCCTGGCACTTCTTCACCGACTTGAGCCCCTGGTCGAGCGCCGCCTGCCACTGCTCGGCGCCGAGCTGGCGCGACTCGCTCGCCGCTTCCTGCGCCACCTTCACCTGCGCGTCGAGCAGCGCGTTGAGCGCTTCCTTCTGCTCCTCGCTCATCGACGAGCGGGTGAACTGGTCGGGCGAGTTCTTGTACGCGCCCACCCGCGCCACGTCGACCGCCACCCCGAGCTTCGCCGCCGCGTCGCCGAAGAAGAGCGCGCTCGCCTGCAGCCCGTCGAGCTGCAGCATCGCCTCGGGCACCGCGTACACCTTGTCCGCCGCCGAGGCGTACAGGTAGTCGGCGTCGGTGGCCGACAGCAGCAGCGCGACCACCACCTTGCCCTGGGCGCGCAGCGCCAGCACCGCCTGCCGCAGCTCCTGGGCGCGCGCCATGCCCACGCCCGCGGTCTCCACCTTGAGCACCACGCCGGCGAGCCGGTCGTCGCGGCGCGCGGCCTCGAGCGCCCGCCACAGCCGCAGGTAGCGGTCCTCGGTGGGAATGCCCAGGAGCGAGGCCACCGAGCCCTGCGAGCCCGACTCCCCCACGCCGTCGAGCGAGATCACCGCGATCTGCGGCCGCTTCAGCAGCGCGCGGTGGTCGTCGGTCGACAGTCGCCCGGTGAAGAGGTGCCCCGGCCCGCGCGCCGAGTACGAGAAGCCGTAGCCCGCGCCCACGTGCCCCAGGTCCACCTGGAGCCCGGCCTGGAAGTACGTCGCCGCGCCCGGGGTCACCCCGTGGCTGAACCCCGCGGTGAGCCACAGCCCGCGCAGCAGCTCGCCGCGCGCGGTGTACGCCAGGCGCGCCCCGTCGAGGCCCTGCTGGTCGTCGAGCGCGAAGTCGGCGCTCACCGTCAGCCGCTCGCCGAACGGGCGCACCCCGAGCCCGAAGTCGATGCTCCGCGCCAGCCGCAGCCCGCCGCGCTCCGGCGCGTCGACGTTGCGCAGCGCGATGCCCGCGGAGAGGAAGCGCCACGGCGACAGCTGCACGCCGAGGTCGAACGACACCAGCCCGTCGCGCGGGCCACCCGCGAAGCCGTTCACCCCCGCGCCCACCGCCAGCGTCTCGTTGCCCAGGGCGAGCGCGAACGTCGTCTTGCGGAAGGGGTTCGAGCCGTTGCCGTCGCGGACGAACTCCAGCGACAGCCCCAGCGACACCAGGTCGAACGGCGCCACCGCCGCGTAGAGCCCGTCGCCCAGCGTGTCGCGCGCCACGCTGCGCTCGTGGGCGTAGAGCAGCTCCGCGCCGTGCACCCGCGCGAGGCCGGCGGGGTTCCACGCACCCGCGGACGCGTCGTCGGCCAGCGCGGCGCCGCCGCCGAGCAGCGTCAGCCCGCGAGAGGGGTCGGCATGCTCCACCGAGGCGACCTGCGCCAGCGCGGTGGAGGTGATCAGGAAGGAAGCGAACAGGGTCGCGCGCGCCATGGGCGCACGCTCTTACCAGTCCTCGGTGCCGTTCACGCCATCGAGCGGGTCGCCCTTCTTCTTCTTCTTTTCCTTCTGGGTGCGCGAGCCGCCCTTGTCCTCTTCGTTCCAGTCCTCGGTGCCGTGCTTGCCCTTGAGCGGGTCGCCGCCCTTGGACACCGTCTCGCCGCCGCCTTCCGCGGTGATCATCAGCTGGTTCACCACCCGGCCCAGCTCGCTCTTGAGCTGGCCGAACTCGTCGCCCTGGAAGGTGCTGCGCTTGTTCGCCTGGCGCGCGCCCGAGCGCAGGTCGAACACGCTGAGCGACAGCTCGGTCTTGCCGCTGTCGTCGAGCTCCTTCACCACCCCGACGATGGCCCGGTCGATGCCCAGCGACTTGCCGAGCGAGGTCATCGTCTGCCCGCCCTTGTCCTTCGCCGACTCCGCGGCCAGCTTGTCCATCACCGTGTCGTAGGCCTTGTAGCCGGGGGTGGCGACGAGCTCGGGGGTGAGCTCGGAGTCTTCCGGCGTCACCTCCACCACCGCGCCCCACTGCTTGAAGCCCGGGCGCTCGAGCCGCACCACGTGCTTGCCCACGGCCAGCGTCTGCAGGCTCATCGGCGTGTAGCCCATGAGATCGCCGTCGAGCAGCACCGCGGCGCCCGCGGGCTTCGACTTCACGTTCACGTTGCCGCGCAGCTGGGCGTTGCGGCTGGTCGCCACCTGGGTGCGCAGGGAGATGAACTCCTGGGGGAACTTCTTGCGATCGAGCTCGTACGTCGGCCCCAGCGCCAGCAGGTCGAGCAGGGCGATCTTCGCTTCTTCCAGATCGCCGCGCGCCTGCAGCGAGGCGGCGTACATCGCCACCGCGTCGCAGAGGTGAGCGCACTTGTGGATCGCCGCCGCCGCGCGCCCGTATTCCTTGATGGTCGCCCGCAGCTTCCGCTCGGCGTCCTCGAAGTTCTTGCCGTCGAAGGCGTCCTTGCTCTCCTTGAAGCCGGTCTCCGCGCGCTTGAACGACGCCTCGGCCTCGTCGTCGGGCGGCAGGCCGAACAGGTCGCTGGTCGGCTTCACCGTGAGGCCCTGGAACTCGGCGAGCGCGTCGGTGATGTACCGCTCCAGCTTCACCTGCTGCGCCTCGGCGCCGCGGTCCATCGGCACCAGGAGCACGCTGATGCGCCGGGCAGTGGGAGGAGGAGCCGCCCACACCAGCGTGGGCACTACGGCGAGCAGGAACGCGCGTCGGAACATGGAGGCCACAGTGTAGACCCTCACGGCGAAGTCAGGACCACGATGGGCACCTTGGGCCCCTTGGGTACGGCCACGGCCACCGCGGTGACGGCCGCCCCGGCGGCGACCACCCCCACGCCCGTCCAGAACCACCACTGCTTGAACACCGGGGTGGGCGCGTCCGGTTTCGTACCGTCGTCGACGCGCGCCACCAGGGAATTCTTCATCCACGACGCCACTTTGCCCGCTGCCCCCCGGGCCGCCTCCGGGCCCAGGCCCGCCAGGGAGACGTCGGTCAGCCGGGCCCTGGAGCCTGCGTTCCAGGCCTGGAGCGCAGCGCCCGGGCCGTCGACCACCGCCGCCACCACCACCTGGGCGCCGTAGGCCTGGCCCAGCTCGGCCGCGGCCGGGGACAGCGTCGGGGCGGCGAACGCCTCCGCCGTCACCGCCCGCGCCGCGAGGTCCCGGGCCTTCTGGTAGGCGGGCGCGGGGCTCAAGGTCACCGTGAGCTCGCCGCCCTTGAGCTCCTGCAGCACGCCGCCGGGCGAATGCCCAGGGCGGGTGAAGACCAGCAGGTGGCGGCCTTGCGGGAGCGAGACCTCGCAGGGTGTCACCCCCAGCGCCGCGCCGCGCTCCTTGACCGTCGCCCCCGGAGGGCTCGAGACCAGCTGCACCTTCACCAAAGGCCGCGCGGCGAGCGACTTGCGCACGTCGTCGAAGACCTTCTTCACGTCGGCGCCGTAGAGCCGCCAGTCGGGGGCGAGCGCGGGCTCGAGCTCCTGCGCCCGGGTCAAGTCGGCGACGGCGTCGGCCTTGGCGCCGGCCTGCAGGCGCGCCGCGCCGAGGAGCAGAAAGGCCTCGGCGAGCTGCGCGGGCGGGGCGCTGGCGGGCGCCTTGGTCCACTGCGAGGCGGCGTCGGACAGCGCCGTCACCGCCGCGTCGAAGTCGAGGTTGTCGTACGCGTCCTTGCCCGTCTGCAGCGCCTTCGCCGCCGCGGTCCCGTCGGGCGCCGGGGCAGGGAAGCGCTCGCCGACCGCGACCACGGTGAGCCCCTGGGCCTCCAGCGCCGCGGTGAGCTCGGCCTCGAGCGAGGCGGCCGCCACCTCGGAGGCGGGCGTCTTGGCCCGGGTCACCACCGCGATCGGGCCGGGTGACGGAGCGGCCGGCGGCGTCGCGCCGAGCACCGCCAGGAGCAGGAAGGTCACGACGGAAAGCCTAGTCCACGTACAGTGCCCGCGCGTGAAGCACCTCGCCTTGCTCGCCCTCTTGGTCGCGGTCCCCGCGCTCGCCCTCGACAAGCAGGGCAAGCGCGACGGCGCCGACGCCGACGACACCGCCTTCAACGTCAGCGCCTCGGTGCTCATGGGGGTGGCGGTCTTCAACCCCACCTACGGCGCCCGGCCCGACAACAGCGGCCACGCGCTGATGCGCTACGCGACCCACGTCGACGTGGACATCCTGGGGCCCAAGCTGTCGATCCCCATCGACCTGAACCTCTTCACCGACCGCGACCGCCCCGGCGCGCTGGTGCTGGCGCCCAGCGAGTTCGACGTCATCGGGGGGCTCACTTCCACCAACCGCGTCGGCCCCGGCGATCTGGAAGCCGGCGTGCGCGTGGAGCACGACCGCCCGGTCGACACCGGCACCTTCACCCAGACCTACGTCGACGCGCGTGCCCGCTACATGGTCTCGCTCGCCGATCACGTCGACGGCCTCGCGGGGGCGCTGCGCGGGGGCGACGTGTCCGGCTGGGCCACCCTGGGCGTGTTCGCGGTGAACCCGTCCTACGCCGCGCGGCCCGACAACACCGGCCTGGCGCTCTTCCGCTACGGGCTGCACGCCGAGGTCTCGGTGCTCGACGACCTGGTGTCGCTGGGGCTCGACGCCTGCTTCTTCACCGATCGCACCGCGGGCGTGGTGGTGCCCAGCGAGCTCGACTTCACCCCGGAGCTCATCTTTCACTGGGCGCCGGTGGAGCTGCACCTCGCCTACGAGCGCGACATGCCCATCGACCGCGGCGGGCTGGTGCAGCACTTCGTCTACCTGCTGGCGGCGGTGAGCTTCGACCTGCACGGGTTCGACCAGCGCGCGGTCACCGACAAGAACCCCGTCGTCTCGCCCTGAGCCCGAGGCGCTAGAGCAACCCGGGCACGCCGCGCGCCTTCAGCGCCGCGACCTCGGCCGGCGTCCGCACGATGTAGGGGAGCCAGTCCCCACCCGTCTGCAGCGGGATGACCCGCCGCGCTGCCCCCGCGGCGGCGAGCTTGCGGTTGATGAAGTGGGCGATCGCGTCGAGCCCTTCTTCCTTGAAGTCGACCCACTCGGTCGTCTCCTGCCCGTCGATGGTCGTGGAGACGTGGATCGACGTGCGCGCGAACTCGAGCTGCTTGAAGGCGATGGGCTCGCCGGGCAGGCAGCGCGCGAACTCGGCGATCACGTCGTCGGTCTCGTTGCCGAAGCGGTGGTCGTGCGACAGATACCCGTGCTCGAGCCCGGTGCGCCCTTCGTGGGCGGCCTGCAGCAGTTCGGCGGTGAGGCAGTCCCCGAGTTCGTCGATCGGCGCGAGGAGCGCGTGCAACCGGGTGATCTCCGCGTCGAGCAGCGGTGGCAACAGCCCCGCGGCGGTGAGCGCCGAGACCAGCGCCACGAACGACTCGGGCGGCTGGGCCTTGGTGTTCGTCAACGCGCGCCCGACCTCGACGCGTCCACGCTCCTCGCGGGCGGCGCCCCGGCCGGCAGCGCCCACCTCGGTCCGGATCGGCGTGCCGTCGGGGGCCACGTAGGCGACGACCGACGGCGTCGGCTGCCCGCCAGGCCCCGTGATGAACCCGCCGAGCTGGATCGCGGCTCCGGGCGCGAGTCCCGTGTCCGGCACAGTCAGCGTGAAGCGCCCGCGGGTGGCGTGCTCGACGATGAGCATCGACGGGCCCCCGAAGACGACCCGGGCGTCCTCGAGCGCGCCCCCCCGGTCGAGCCGAGGCAGCACGCGCGGCGCCTCGATGGCGCCTTCGGTGTCGCGGCCCGTGAGCGGCCACCGCAGGAACTCGCTCTGTCCCCAGAGCGTGGCGAACCCGCCACTCGTCCGCAGCCCGTTCCAGGGGGTGGACAGCGTCGCCCCGAACGTTCGCCCCACGGGGTCGGTGCCCCACAGGAGCCGGCGGGTCTGCAGATCGTAGAGCGCGAACCCCTGCCCATCGAACGACGCCCACCCGGTGGAGACGCCGTCCAGCCCAGGCGAGACGGTTCCTCCGATCAGCGTGGCCATCCCGAACTGGTGGAAGATGAGCAGCCGGTCTCCGGAGGCCGCCAGGTCCACGATCGCGCCGTCGAAGGGGACCTCGGCGATGGTCGACCCGGTCTCGCGCGAGAGGCACACCAGCAGCGAGCGCTCGCGCCCGGCGGGCACCGGGTACCAGAGGCCCTGGCGGGTCGAGACGAAGGGGCGCTTGACCGCGCTCGCTGGCCGGCGATCGCTCCGGGCCGACACCTTCCAGCGCTCGGCCCCGGTGCGCAGGTCGAGCGCCCGGAAGGTCCCGTCCTGCTCGCTCAGGAAGACGTGTTCCTCGTCGGACGCGACGGTGGGCTTGCTGGCGTTCACCGACCAGCGCTGCTCGCCGGTCGTCAGCTCGAAGAGGACCGCCGTCGTCGGCGTGGCGGTCTCGGGGGCGCCGAGCGCGTGGCGCTCGCCCACGAGCGCGTGGAGGCCCCCGGCCATCGTCCACAGCGTCTGCCCGGTCCGGGCGTCGTACCCCACGCCGGGGGCGCTCCCCGCCTCGAACCAGTGGCCCCAGGCGCTCGGCCACTTCAGTCCGACGAGCTGCAGGCCGACCTTGGCCACCCGGTCGACGCGCGGGCAGGGGAACCGCTCCAGCAGCGAGCCTCCCTGGTCCAGGAGCAGCAGGTCGGGCTCGTGGCGCTGACTGACGAACCAGCCATCGTCGGTGTCCCCCGCGAACTGCACCTCCCTGGTGCGGAAGTCGACCAGCAGCCGGCCGGTCAGGGGCAGCTCGACCGGCGAAGCCACGGCGCTCGCAGGCCGCGGGGCGGGCGCCTTCGCCGCCGGAACGTCCCTGGGAGGCGGGGCGTGCGGCGCGGGCGAGGCCGGCCGCTGCACGGCCGGCGCGGCCCGCGCTGGTCCTTCGGCGGCGCCGCTCGACACGCGGGTCGGCCCTTCGATGGTGCCGGTCGCGGAGATGGTGAACACCGTGCTCGGGTCCAAGCGCGGTGCGTACGCCGGGCGCTCGAGCCCGAGCTCCGCGAGCCACGCGATGCGCTCGGCGCTGTATTCCTCGCCGTATTGACTCAGGTAGAGCCGGAGCACCTGGGCGTACCGAGGGCTCACGGGGCGGATCGCCGTCGGCGGGTACGACATCAAGTTCATCAGGTTCGCCGTCAGGTCCTTGACCCGCAGCGGGATCCCGGGGGGCCTGGGCTGCTTGGGAAAGAGGGTGTGGAAGCAGCCGTTCAGCCCGCTCCCGTGGACCTGGTCGAGCCGCGAGAGTCGCGCGAGCTCGGCCTTCACCACCTCGGGCGGCTTTTCCTTCAGCGTGGTGTCGAAGACGATCGGCGGCGCTTTGGGCGGGCGTACGGGGAACACCAGGGCCGGCCAGCGCTCGTATTCGAACGGTGCTTCCAGCGCATCGAGGGCGGCGTCGCGCGTCTCGAGCAGCTCCGCCGAGGCGTCGAACTTCGCGAACCAGGCGAGCTGCCGGAAGTGGAACACCACCTCGTGCGCCCAGGCCGCGGCGGCCACCCGTCGCAGGTACTCGCTGCCTTCCTTCAGCCGCAGCGACTTGAGCTCGGCGTTCCGCTTCCGGAAGCCTTCGCCATCGCCCGCCAGCAGCGCCGCGAAGGCCGCTTCCAGGATTCGCTTCCCCTCGGGGTCCATCGTCCACGTCATGGGGGAAAACCTTACCAACGTTCCGTTTCTTGCCTTCGGATCTTCGGCTGTTACAGTCGCCGGTCCATCAGACCTGTAGCACGTGCCACAGGCTGTCCAACCGTCGGGAACGACAATGGAAAAGACAGGAATGTCTGAACAGATGAGCATGTTCGGCGATGGTGAAGGACCGAAGGCGAAGAAGGGCCGCGGCAAGGGCGGCGGCGGCAGGGGCGGCGGGCGCGGCGACCAGGGCGCGGGCGGTGGGGCCGGCGGTTCACGGCCTGCCTCGCTGCTCGAGGAAGCCCGCCGGCGCTACCTCAACTACGCGCTGTCGGTCATCACCTCGCGCGCGCTCCCCGACGTGCGCGACGGCCTCAAGCCGGTGCAGCGCCGCATCCTCTACGGCATGTGGAAGGACCACCACCTCACCTTCGACGCCAAGTTCCAGAAGAGCGCCAAGGTGGTGGGCACCATCATGGGGCAGTACCACCCGCACGGCGACTCGGCGATCTACGAGGCGCTGGTGCGCATGGCGCAGGACTTCTCGCTGCGCTACCCGCTGGTCGACGGCCACGGCAACTTCGGCTCGCTCGACGGCGATTCGCCCGCGGCGATGCGCTACACCGAGTGCCGGCTGCAGAAGCTCGCCTCGGAGATGCTGGGCGAGATCGGCCGCAAGACGGTCGCCTTCCGCCCGACCTACGACGGCACGCTGTCGGAGCCGATCGTGGTGCCCGCGCGCCTGCCGCAGCTCTTGATGAACGGCACCACCGGCATCGCGGTGGGCATGGCGACCAACATCCCGCCGCACAACATCGGCGAGCTGGTGGACGCCTGCGTCGACCTCATCGCGCACCCCAAGCTCGAGACCAAGGACCTGCTCAAGCACATCAAGGGGCCGGACTTTCCCACCGGCGGCCAGGTGCTCAACAGCAAGGCGGAGCTCAAGGAGATCTACACGTCGGGGCAGGGCTCGGTGCGCCTGCGCGGCGAGTGGAAGCTCGAAGAGAAGAGCCGCGGCGCGCAGCAGATCATCATCACCTCGATCCCCTACACGGTGAACAAGTCGACGCTGGTCTCCAAGATCGGCGAGGTGGTGCGGGAACGGAAGCTGCCGCCGCTCACCGACGTGCGCGACGAGTCGACCAAGGAAGTGCGCATCGTCCTCGAGATCAAGAAGGAGTCCGATCCCGAGCTGGTGATGGCGTACCTCTACAAGCACACGCCGCTGCAGACGAACTTCGGCGTCAACCTCACCTGCCTGGTGCCGTCGGAGAACCCGGAAGTCGGCACCCCGCAGCGCCTCGATCTCAAGGCGATGCTGCGGTACTTCCTCGACTTCCGGCTCGACACCGTCCGCAAACGGTTCGAGTTCGACCTCGCCCAGCTCAAGGCGCGGCTCCACATCCTCGAGGGCTTCGAGAAGGTCTACGACGCCCTCGACGAGATGATCCGCATCATCCGCAAGTCCGACGGCAAGGACGACGCGGCCAAGAAGCTGATCGCCCGGTTCAAGATCGACGCCGAGCAGGCCGACGCGATCCTCGAGATGAAGCTGTACAAGCTGGCCCGCCTCGAGATCCTCGTCATCCAGAAGGAGCTCAAGGAGAAGCGCGCCGAGGCCCGCCGCATCGGCGGCCTGCTCAAGGACGAGAAGGCCCTGTGGGCCGTGGTGCGCGACGAGCTCAAGGAAGCGCGCGCGGCCTACGACGACGCGCGGCGCACCCGCATCGGCGGCGCCGGCTCGGAAGAGGTCGAGTTCAACGAGGAAGCCTTCATCTCCGACGAGAACGCCACCGTGGTCGTCACCAAGGACGGCTGGGTCAAGCGCATGCGCGAGCTGAAGGACCCGTCGACCACCCGCATCCGCGAAGGCGACGAGGTGATGGCGGTCGTCGAAGGCTCGCTGAAGTCGAACGTGGTGTTCTTCTCCAGCGCCGGCGCGGCCTACGTCACCCGCTTCAACGACGTGCCGGCGTCGACCGGCTACGGCGACCCGGTGCAGAAGCTCTTCAAGTTCGACGACGGCGAGCGCGTCATCGGCGCGCTGTCGCTCGACGCCCGGCTGCCGGTGCCCGAGAAGCTGGTGGCGGTCTCGCGGCGCGGCTTCGGCCTGCGCTTCGCGCTCGCGCCCCACACCGAGGTCTCCACCCGCGCCGGCCGGCGGTACGCGCGGCCTCCGGCGGGCGACGAGATCATCGGCGTCAGCCCCTGCGGCGAGAAGGACCTGCTGGCGGTGGTCACCGCCAAGACCTGCGCGCTGGTGTGCAAGGTGAACGAGGTCAACGAGCTCGCGGGGCCCGGCAAGGGCGTCACCGTCATCAAGGTGGCCGCCGACGACCAGGTCGTCGCGTTCCTCTGCACCAGCAAGAAGGACGCGGCCATCGAGCTCGAGACCACCAAGGGGCGCACGCTCACGCTGTCGCCCGGCAAGTACGAGGTGGCCTCGCGCGCCGGCAAGGGCCGCGAGATGTCGAAGAAGGACTCGGTCAAGGCGGTGCGGCGCGCGCTGGAGCGGCTGCAGCTGCCTGAAGAGAAGTCCGAGAAGTCCGACAAGAAGTGACGGGGACCGCCATGGCCAAGAAATCGACCAGCTACGACGCTTCGAACATCCAGGTCCTCGAAGGCCTGGAACCGGTGCGCAAGCGGCCCGCCATGTACATCGGCGGCACCGACGCCACCGGCTACCACCACCTCCTCTGGGAGATCGTCGACAACTCGGTCGACGAGGTGATGAACGGTCACGCCACCCGCATCGAGGTCACGCTCCACAAGGGGGGCACCCGCGCCACCGTGGTGGACGACGGCCGCGGCATCCCCGTGGACATGATGCCGAAGTACAAGAAGTCGGCGCTGGAGGTGATCCTCACCACGCTCCACTCGGGCGGCAAGTTCGAGAAGGAGAACTACCAGCACTCCGGCGGTCTGCACGGCGTCGGCTCGTCGGTGGTGAACGCGCTGTCCACCTCGCTCGAGGTCGAGGTGAAGCGCGGCGGCAAGCGCTACGAGCAGAGCTTCGCCAAGGGCCTCGCCAAGTCGAAGCTCAAGACGGTGGGCCCCGCGCGCGGCACCGGCACCACCATCAGCTTCTCGCCCGACCCGGAGATCTTCGGCCCCAAGCAGCGCTTCGACGCCGCGCTGGTGCGCGAGCGCCTGGAGTCGAAGAGCTACCTCCACAAGGGCATGGAAGTCGTCTTCCGCGACGAGACCCAGTCGCCCGCGGTGGAAGAGACCTTCAAGCACGACGGCGGCATCGCCGAGTTCATCCAGAAGCTGATCGCCGAGCGCGGCAAGGTCACGGTGCCCGCGGGCGCGGCGGCCTTCTACAAGAGCCACGAGAACGGCATCCGGCTCGAGCTCGCGCTGGCCTGGACCGAGGCCACCGACGAGCACGTGAAGAGCTACGTCAACGGCATCCCCACCCGCGCGGGCGGCACCCACGAGGCGGGCCTCAAGGCCGGCGTGGTGAAGGCGGTGCGCAACTACATCGAGACCCACGGGCTCGACCCCAAGGGCGTCAGCCTCACCGCCGACGACATCCGCGAAGGCATGCTGTGCGTGCTGTCGACCTACGTGGTGGAGCCGCAGTTCCAGGGCCAGACCAAGGACCGCCTGAACAACCCCGAGGTGCAGGGGCAGGTGGACAACGTGGTCCGGCCGGCGCTCGAGAAGTGGCTCAACGACAACAAGTCGATCGCCGAGGCGGTGATCGCCCGCATCATCCTCGCCGCGCGCGCCCGCGAGGCCTCGCGCGCCGCCAGCGCCGCGGTGAGCCGCAAGTCGGCGGTGAGCCACAAGCTCAACCTGCCGGGCAAGCTCGCCGACTGCAGCTCGATGAGCCCCGACGACAGCGAGCTGTTCATCGTCGAAGGCGACAGCGCAGGCGGCTCGGCGAAGCAGGGCCGCGACCGGCGGACCCAGGCGATCCTCCCGCTGCGCGGCAAGGTGCTCAACGCCGAGCAGGCGTCCAGCGACAAGGTGTCCAACAACAAGGAGCTCACCGACATCGTGAGCGCCCTGGGCTGCGGCATGGGCGCGGAGATGGACTTGAGCCGCCTGCGCTACGGGAAGATCTTCCTGCTGATGGACGCGGACAGCGACGGCCACCACATCGCCACGCTGCTGCTCACGTTCTTCTACCGCCACATGCGGCCGCTCATCACCGCGGGCGCCGTCTACATCGCCCAGCCGCCGCTGTTCCGCATCGACATCGGCAAGGACACCCACTGGGCGCTCGACGAGGTCCACCGCGACGAGATCATCAAGAGCGCCAAGGGCAACGCGAAGCCCAACGTGATGCGTTTCAAGGGCCTCGGCGAGATGACCGCCGACGAGCTCAAGATGACCACGCTCGACCCCCGGCAGCGCCTCGCGTTGCAGGTGAAGATCGACGACGAGCTCGAGACCGACCGGGTGATCAACGATCTCCTCGGCAAGGACGTCAGCGCCCGCTTCAAGTTCATCATGGAGCGCGCCAACGAGGTCAAAGAGCTCGACGTGTAAGGCCTCGTCACCGCTCGTGTGGGTGCGCGGCCCAGACGCGCCCGCGCGACGCGGTGCAAGCAGTCGAGACGTTTCAACCCCGCGGAATCAGCGCGACGGTTCAGCGTGGTGCCGGTCAGTCCCGTCATGGGGGCGTCTTGTTCGCCCCGACGAGGAGACGATCGACATGCGCTTCGACCTGAAGGTGTGGATGTTCGCGGCCCCGCTGGCGTTCACCGCCTGCGGCCCCATCGGCGACCCGCTCGCCGACGAGCAGGCGGTCACCGCGGAGGCCGGCGACTCCGCCGACGACGTGGTGGACAGCGCCGAGCAAGACGTCTCGTGCGGCCCGCGCGTGCAGTACTACCCGGTGCGCGGCCGCCACAACAACGGCTACGACTCCACCGCCGGCAACTCGAGCCAGTGGACGTGCGGCAACGCGCACAGCAACAGCGACTTCGTGCCCGGCGACCACCTGGGCAACGACATCTGGGCGGCGCGCGGCACCCCGGTCGTCGCCACCACCACCGGCCGGCTGGTGGAGACCGGGTACTCGAGCTACTCGGGCAACAAGGTCACCATCATCGACGCCTGCGGCTGGTACCACTTCTTCTGCCACCTCGATCACCTGGCGCCCGGCATCCGCAACGGGGCGCACGTCACCGCGGGGCAGGTCATCGGCTACGTGGGCAAGACGGGCACCGCGTCCAACGGCGTGGTGCACCTGCACTTCTCGGTCTACCCGAACAACAACTACAACGCCGGCACCGACCCCTTCCGCTACCTGCACGCGGTGGAGACCAACACCTGCTTGTTGCCGTCGGTCGGCCACGCCCCGTCGGGCGGCACTGCGCACCCGCTGCCCACGCTGACCAAGCACTACGTCAACACCTTCGCGTCGGCCGGGGGCTTCAGCGGCACCAGCTTCGCCAGCACCCGCCGCGGCACGCTCTACGGGGGCACCAACTACGTCTTCTGCAAGCGCGCCGGAGCGATGGTGCGGGTGGGCAACTCGTACAACCACTGGTGGATGCTCACCGACCTGGACCAGGTGAACCCCGGCCAGTCGCGGCGCGCCTGGGTGTCGGCCTACTCCCTGTCGAAGTGGGGCAACGACGTGGCCAAGGACAACGCCGGCCACGACCTGCCCACCTGCCGCTGACCGGCGGCTACTTCGCGCGCTGCGCCGCCAGCCGGGGGAACAGCGTGCCGTCGTAGAACGACAGCAGCGCCGCCTTGGACATCACCGGCACCGTCTTGCCGCCGCGCTGGGCGGTGCCGTCCTTGGCGAGCTTGAAGAGCAGGGGGAACTCCGCGTTCGAGGCCACCTTGCCCGCCACGTCGGTGGGCGCGCTGCGCAGCGACAGCAGCTCCGCCTCGGTGAGCGTCTTGCCGTCGCCGCTCGCCTTGGCGAACTTGGCGTCGAAGGCCTTGCGGTCGAAGTGGCCGTCCTGGTCGAAGAGCCCCGAGTCCCCGGAGTGCTTGCCCGCCTTGATGTTGGCGATGTCGATGGTGAAGTCGAACTTGTCGAGGCCCCGGCTGGTCAGCGGCGCCAGGCCCGCGTTGATCGCCACCGCCGCGCCCGCCGCCGTCGGCGCCTGCATGCCGAGCTTCCGCAGGCCGTCGTAGGTCTCCCGCACGGTGATCTTCCCGTTGCGGTTGCCGTCGAAGAAGGCGGCGTGCTTCTGGAGCGCGGAACTCAGGGTCGGGGTGGCCATAGGTGAATTCATTATCCGTCCTCGGGGTATGGAGTTGTGGGTGCCCGGAGCACCCTGGGACCTCGGGCCGAGAACCCTGCGGACTTCGGACCTCTTTCAGGCAGCTCGGGCTTGCGCGTCCGGTGGCGCTGGTTCATGGTGCGCGCGTTGGAAACGGGGCGTAGCGCAGCCTGGTAGCGCGCCTGCCTTGGGCGCAGGAAGTCGGAGGTTCGAATCCTCTCGCCCCGACAGTGTGGAAACGGTCGTTCGCGCCCGTAGCTCAGCTGGATAGAGCATCGGCCTTCTAAGCCGAGGGTCGTGGGTTCGAGTCCCGCCGGGCGCGCTGCTTGGGGCTGGACATGACCCAGCGCGTTGAGTTAGCGCGCGCTCAGGTTCAACCCGAGGAGGGGACACACATGAGCAATCGTCTTGCAGTGTTGGCCACCGTGGCAGTTCTCGCGTCGAGCCAGGCGATGGCCGACGAGGCGCCGGGCGCCGCGGTCGACTGGGGCGTGGTGACGGGCCGTACCGTCGGCCGCAGCAACTTCGTGATTCACCCCGAGTTCGGCTGGCCGGGCATCGGCTCCGGCTTCATCTACGGCGCGGGCGACGCCTTCGACGTGGGCGGTCGCTTCACCTTCAACTACGGCTCCGAGCTGGCCACCGTCATCGCGCCGGAAATCAAGATGACCGGCCTGCTGAAGTTCAAGCTGCTGGACCGCGACAAGTTCAGCATGGCCATCTCCACCGAGCCCGGCATCGGCTTCATCTTCGTGGGCGGCGGCGCGGGCATGGTCATCTTCTTCCCCGCGTACCTGTCCTTCGGCATCCACCCCGCGCCCCAGGTGGGCATCGTGCTGGGCGCCGACCTGCCGTTCCAGATCGGCTTCTCGTTCAACGGCGGCGGCGTGGTGTTCGGCCTGCCCATGGGCTTCGGCCCCGGCGTCGAGTTCGCCATCGCCCCCAACCTGCAGCTGACCTTCAACATGCGCTTCGGCCCGGGCATCATCGCCGCGGGCGGCGGCGCGGGCGCCGGCTTCGCCTTCAAGACCCTGATGGGCATCGCCATCAAGCTCTGAGGCAGGTCCGGAGCGTTTCAGCTTCACCGAAGGCCCTGCGTCAGCGTTGACGCGGGGCCTTTTCGTAGGTACTCGTGACGAACGCCGCACGGCGACTGTAGCTCAATTGGCAGAGCACTGGACTGTGACTCCAGGGGTTGCCGGTTCAAACCCGGTCAGTCGCCCAAGCTTCACCCGCGCCCATAGCTCAGCTGGATAGAGCATCGGCCTTCGAAGCCGAGGGTCGGGG
Organism: Myxococcaceae bacterium; assembly: GCA_019694595.1. Taxonomy (GTDB): domain Bacteria; phylum Myxococcota; class Myxococcia; order Myxococcales; family Myxococcaceae; genus JAIBBQ01. The sequence continues at coordinate 1,072 of JAIBBQ010000052.1, read as the reverse complement.
GTTCGAATCCCTCTGGGCGCGCAGCAACCCGAGAAGGGGGTCCGACATGCGGCGCTCACTGGCAGTGGCCTTCACCCTGGTGGGGGTGCTCGCAGGGGCAGGGTGTCGCGATCTCGTCATTCCGCCGGAGCCCGGGGCGCCCAAGCCGGGCTCCATTCAAGGCAAGGTGGTCGGCTCCGAGCCTGGACGCCCGGGGACCAAGCCGCTCGCCGGCGTGCAGGTCGAGGTGCTGGGGCTCGGCCTCACCACGGTGACCGACTCCGACGGCTACTTCCGCATCGACGGCGTCACCACCGATGCCGGGCAGATTCTCTTCCGCTTCGACTCCGACCACGACGGGAAGCCCGACCGCCAGAAGCTGCTGTCGCTCAAGGCGCTCAAGGCCGGCCCCGACAAGAACGTGGCCCTGGGCGACGTGCTCCTGTCCGAGAACGCCACCATTCGAGGCAAGGTGCTGCTCGACGAGGTCGCCACCGCGAGCGGCCACGCCGGCACGCTGATCTTCGTGCCCGTCGGCCCGTACAAGACGACCACCGGCGACGACGGGAGCTTCGTGCTCACCGACTTGCCCGAAGGCTCGGTGAGCATCGCGTTCTTCGCCCAGGGCCACGCGCCCGATGGCTTCGACAACCTGACGCTGTCCGGCGGCCAGGAGCTGACGCTGCGCACGGTGCGCCTCAAGGTGGCCACCATGGCCTCGCCGCCCGCCACGGTGAAGGGCCGGGTGCTCGTCTCCGACGGCTCTGCGGCCGCCGGCGCTTCCGTCGCGCTGCAGGGCACCGGCCCTGCGCTCAACGCCACCGCCGGGAGCGACGGCGCCTTCACCTTCATGGACGTGCAGACGGGCCTCTACACCGTCACCGCCAGTCGCACGGGCGCAGCCAGCGCCCGCTTCGTGAACCTCCTGGTCAGCGGGGTCGACGTCACGCTCCCTGACCTGGTGCTCGGCACCGGGAGCGGCGGTGGGGCCGGTGGCGGCGGCGGAGGCGAGGGCGGTGGCGCCGGTGGCGGGGCCGGTGGCTCTGCCGGCGGTGGCGCGGGAGGCGGCTCGGGCGGTGGCGCTGCCGGAGGC